>DASYXF010000149.1:0-35652 GCA_035935335.1 Candidatus Acidiferrum sp. | reverse complement strand
AGCTTCGATGTCGGTTTGGGCGATGGGGACGAGCGCGGATTGATTTTTGCCGAGAGTGACGCGGTCCTTGAGTTTATATTCAAAAAGGTCGCCAAGATCCTGGCGTGGGCAGCGGCGGTGGACATCTCGCGGGCAGTGTCGAGATTCGCGGCGCTGGGTGGTGGCGGGGGCGGCGCCGCAGCCAGCTTGCCATACACGCGAGGACGGTTGGCGACGCCGGGAATAATGGTGCCGTTCGCACTTATCTCTGCGCTGGAGGTGTCCACGGTGGAGGTGGTGGCCGTAACGGTCACCGTCTCAGCGGAGGTGCCGACCTGGAGCTGGCTGTTGAGCTGATTTTCGCCAGGAGACACAGGGAAATTCGACACGACGCTTGTTTTGAACCCCGGCCGTTGTGATTCCAACCGGTAGTTGCCAACTGGCAGAGAAGAGAAAGAATAGTTGCCGGAACCATCCGTGACCGTGCTGGCGATTTGTGTGCCGTTTTCGTCCAAGAGGCGCACGGATGCGGCAGGGATCGTGGCGCCACTGGTGTCGGTGATAGCTCCGCTGAGGCGGCCGTTGCCGCCACTCAGCGTAGCGGCGTGGGTTTGCGGGGAGAGTTGCACACTTTCAGGAAGGGGGACCACGGGGCGTCGGCTGTAGTAGGGCTCGGAAAGCTGTTGAATGAAAGAATGCGGAGCGCCCGCGACTAGAGAGAGTTCAACATTGTTCCAGTCCTCCCCCACGGTGTTGTCAACAATTGCCCAGCCTTGCAGCAACGGCTTTTTTTCTAGCTTGGAAGGAAGAACGATGCGATAGGTGGTTTTCCAGACCGGCACTTCGCTGATGTAGCTGACGTAGAGATTGCGATCGCCCGAACCGGTGGTGGAGAGACTCATTCGACGAATGTCCTGATCGCGAGAGGCGGCGATTAGGCCGAGGTAGCGGCCCACTTCGACCTTAAGATCGCTGTCGAGAATGCGGATGGAAGTAGCGGGGTTCAGATCGACGCTGCGAACTTCGCCGGCGTCGGTGATGAGAGAGATTTCCTCGGTTTCGACGGTGAAGGTGGTGCTGGAGCGGGTTTTACGTTCGATGCTGAGGAGCTTGCCAGTAATTGCGGGAGCGGCACCGCTTCGGACCTCGATGCGGGCCCCGCGGAGTGCGCCGAGAAATTCGGCTTGCGTAGGTTTTTCGCCAAGAGCGAGACGAAGCGTCGCCAAACGGCGGGCGAGCGGGGCTTCGGAATTGTAGTTGACGCCGGTGATGCGGCCGCCAGAAAGATCGAGCACAGTGAGGGAATTAAGTACGTCATTGAGCTGGGAACTGGTGAAGTCTATGTGAACGTCCTGGCTGCCATGAACGGAGCCGAGATGTTCAAAGAAGCCGACGCCGTTTTTGTAAAGGATGACGCGGCGGACCGGGAGCTTCGAAGGGGAGGAAGCGGGGGAGGAGTGCGGCTCCGGAGCACTCTCGATGGTTTTGGGAGGTGGCGGCGCAGAAGATTTTGTCTGCGCAACAAGCTGGGACGCGAAAGCAAAAAGAGTAAGCACACTAAGTGCGAGGACTTTCATGGACCACCTCAGGGGGAAGTGACGTACCAACTTGATTATGAAGATGCTGACAGCACTGGAAGCGTTGCACGAGAGAGACTTGAGGGCAAGCACTCAGAAACATGGGAGGGGCAGATTGATCACGACCCGCCCCCGTATCGAAATCTCCGCGGCGATCAGCCGTGAGATGCGGAGTCGGCGGAGACTTTGCCGGCGAAGGAACGGTAGATGTGGGTGAAGTAGACGGCGGCGAGGGCCATGCCGATCAGCCACCAGGCGAGGCCGACTTTCAGGCCGTAGTCGGCGGCTTTGGCGTTGTGAACGGTGAGCGCATAAATGGGGTTGCGCGCAGGAAGAACCATGGGATAGACGCCGAAGACCACGCTGGTCAGCATGCCGAGCAGATAGGCGCAGGAAGAAAAGAAGGCGTTGCGCTCGTTCTTGCGGCGGAGTTCGAACTGAACGCCGGCGAGGCCGGCTACGGCGAGGAGAGGAAGAACATAGCCGAGCGGCCAAGTTGTGAAATTTTCAGAAACCTGCGGCTGGATGCGAAACGTGACGGCGGTGACGAGAGCGGTGAGAACGAGAACTCCCCACCAACACCAGCCCGCGACGCGAGCAGCGCGCTGGTTGAGATCGCCTTCGGTTTTCCATTGAAGCCAGAGCGAGCCGTGCATCATCAGGACGAGAAGGGCCTGGACCCCGACGAGAATGGTGTACCAGTCGAGAATGCCGGTTTGCTCGCCGAGGCGGAAGTTGGTCCAGAGTGGCTCGAAGAAGTAGCCGGACTGATCGAGCGGAACGCCGCGAACGACATTGGCGAGGGCCGCGCCGAAAAAGATAGCGAGCAGCAAGCTGGAAATGAAAAAGAAAAAATCCCAGAAGGGAATCCAGATAGGGCTTTTGATGTGGTTGCGAAACTCAATGGACGTACCGCGGAGGATGAGGAGCCAGAGAACCATCATCAGCGGGAGATAAAAGCCGCTGAAGCCGCTGGCGTAAAGTGCCGGGAAAGCGAAGTAAAGCGTGCCGCCGGCGGCGAGGAGCCAGACTTCGTTGCCATCCCAGACGGGACCGATGCTGGCGATGACCTGGCGGCGCTCCTCTTCGGTTTTTGCAACGAGGAAGTGGACGGCGCCGGCGCCCAGATCAAAGCCGTCAAAAAGAACATAGAGAGCGACCATCACCGCGACGAGACAGAACCAGAGTGTTTCCATGGCGCGCTCCTTATCCCGCCACCGAGGGGTCTAACGCTTCCCCGTGGGGTCTTGCTTCGGGCTCGGGCCCGATTTCAATTTCACGATAGATCAGGAACAACCAGAGCATAGCGAGCACGGTATACAGCCCCATGAAACCGATGAGCGTGAACCAGGCGTTGCCAGCGGCCACACGTGGCGAAAAGCCGTGTTCAGTTCGCATCAGGCCGTAGATGAGCCACGGTTGCCGGCCGAGTTCGGCGGTCAGCCAACCCGCTGTGTTCGCGATGTACGGGAGCGGGACGCTGAGCATCAGGATCCAAAGCATCCAGCGGGCTTCGAAAAGTTTTTTGCGCCAGAGGAGAAAGGCGGACAGGACCATGATAGCGATGAAGATGGTGCCGAGGCCCACCATAACGTGATAGCTGAAGTAGAGAAGTTCGATTTTGTCGGGCCACTGATTTTCGGGGAAGTCGTTGAGTCCCTGCACGTGAGCGTTCCAGTGCTTGTAGGTAAGGAAGCTGAGCATGTTGGGAATGATGAGAGGGTTGTCGAGAGTGCGCTTGGCGACGTCGGGCTGGCCGAGAATGGCGAGCGGCGCGCCGTCCTGGGAATCGAAGAGACCTTCCATAGCGGCGAGCGTAGTGGGCTGATACTGCGTGATCATCTTCCCTTGCATGTCGCCGGAAGGCGCGAGCTGCAGGAGAGCGGCAATGGCGCCGACGAGGACGCCGATTTTCAGAAAGGTTCGCCCGTAAAAAGGATCGCGGCGGGAGAGGACGTAGAAAGCGCCGACGGCCGCCATGACGAAGCAGCCGGTTTGCACGGCGCCGAGCATGGTATGCGCGTATTGCCAGAGTGCCCAGGGGTTAAGCAGGAGACCCCAGAAGCTGGTGAGCTCGATTTGATGGTGGGCACCGAGTTGATAGCCGGTTGGGTGCTGCATCCAGGCATCCGTGGCGACGATCAAGTAGCCGCTCATCCAGGAGCCGACAAAAACGAAAAAGGCGGCCCACCAGTGGCCGACACGGCCGAGCTTTTTTTCACCGTACAGAAACAGGCCGAGAAAAGTGGACTCCAGGAAGAAAGAGAAGAGGCCTTCCATGGCCAGAGTCTGGCCAATGACGCCTCCGGCGGCTTTAGAAAATTCAGCCCAGTTGGTGCCGAACTGAAATTCCATGGGGATTCCTGTTACGACGCCGAGAGCGAAGTTGATTCCGAAGATTTTGGCCCAGAAGCGGGCGGCGCGGGTGAAGTGTTCGTCGCCGGTGCGGAGAGCGATGGATTTGAGAATGACGATAAGGAGGGCGAGGCCCATCGTTAACTGCGGGAAAAGATAGTGGAAAGTGACGGTGAAGGCGAAGTGCAGACGATGGACGTCCAACGCGGAACCCACGGAACACCTCTCAAAGTAAAGTGTCAGGGGCCTGTGGCGAATGTGACTTGAGAGACGCCAGAGGAGCGAACGGCCGACATCAGTTTGGCAGATTTCTGCAGGATGGCAAATGAGAAACTGGCGGAATTTGCGCTTCAGCGAGGATCCCTGACCGCGCAGGAGAGCCGGCCGCCCCAGAGCGGTTAACCGTTGACTCCAGAGAAGGGCAGAAATAGTATCAGGCAGCGAAAAGGCGGCCATTTCCGGCGGGGGAAGGCGCGGCGGTGCTGGAGGTCCCCGACTGGAGCAACACCCAAACCGATCCGGAGCGGAGGAGTGTCCCATGATTCTCGAAGTGCTAAAGAAACAGGCGACGCCAGAGATCGTAGTGTTGGAATTGCGCGGGCGATTGTTGATGGGGAACGACAGCCGGCAGGTGGAGTGGTCGATTGCCGAGGTGATGAAGGAAGGGGCAAAAAAAGTGGTGATGGATTTGCGGGAACTGAACGCGATTGACAGCACGGGGGTGGGGATTCTGGTGATGTGCAACGCCAAGCTGCAGAAGGCCGGTGGAGTGATGAGGATCGTTTCCACGGACGGGATCGTCGAGAGCACGCTGCAGATGACGCATGTGGACCGGATCGTGAAGTTTTTCGAGACGGTGGAAGCGGCCAGCGAGAAGTTTGAAGCGGCGTGAGAAAGGAGCAGCCCCGCGGCGGCTTATTGAAACGAGGCGACGGCCTGAGCCTCATCGTCATATGTGGTGAAGAGATTCAGCAAGCCAACCATCTTCAAAGTCTGGAGCGTGAATTTGGAAGGCTTGAGGAGGCGGATGCCCCCGCCGGCCTGCTTGGCGGAAGTGAGGTGGCGAACCAGCATGCCGATGCCGCTGGAATCGATGGTGGGCACGCCTTCGAGATCGAGAATGATTTTGGAGTGACCCTGGCCGAGGAGTTCGATGATGGTGGCGTTGAAGCGGTCGAGCGCGGGGCCCATGCTGAGGCGGCCTGTGAGCTTGACCAATTTCACGCCGTCGAGAGTTCTCGTATCGATGTCCAACTTTGCCACCCCCTTGAGAGCCGGGTTCGCTGAATGCGGACCGATTGACACTCCAGTATGGCTTTGTTAGAGTGCGCGGACAACTTAGTTAATCTTGGGACAAAATGCAAGAAAAGCAGTGGGCTGGTGACTCTCCCCGCGTTCCAGTCACCAGACGGAAGGTCGAGCATTGGCCAGCCAGGAACAAGAATCCGTTCTTGATTTGCTACCTCTCTCACTAAACTTACTCGCGGAGCAGGAAGCAACGCCGCGCGCGAAAGTGTTCGCGCGGTTCGTGTCGGAATTGATTGCCGACGCGGCGGTCAGCGTATACACGCTGGCGAGCAGCGGCGAAAAAACGCTATGGGTCCCGCGCGCCACGGTGGGCGACGCGAAACTGCACAACGAAGAGATTCCGGCGGAATCAGGGCTGCTGGGGATCGTGTTCAGCGAGGGTGCCGCGATCAACCGGATGGCGACCGAAGTGAAGCGGGAAGATTATCCCCACATAGACATCCGAAAATCGCTGCAGTCACTGACTTACCTGCCTTTAATACATAACGAAAACCTGATTGGGGCGCTGGAGATTCTGGCATTCGATGAGGAAATCTCCGCGGAAGCCGTGGAGGCGCTCCTGCCGGCGGCAGAAGTGGCCGCGGCGGCGATTGCCACGGCGCAGGCGTACGAGGAAGAGCGGCACGGAACGATGACGTCAATCACGCGGTTGACGCAACTCTACGATCTGGAGAAGGTGTTTTCCTCGACGCTGGAGATGGATGAACTTCTACCGCTGATCGGGACCAAGATTTCGGAAATTCTGGAATGCCAGGCGGTCAACATCTGGCTGATGATGCCCGACGAATCGGTGGAGCTGGTTCACCAGGCAGGGGAAGATGCGACGGCATTCAAAGGGCAAAAACTGGAGCCCAACCAGGGGGTGGCGGGAACGATATCGGATAACGGCGAGCCGATTTGCATCAGCGAGGCGAATGACGAGCGGTTGGCGCAACGGAATAAGGATACCGGGGACGCGGGAGTGTTCTCCCTGGTGGCCGCACCGATTCTGGATAAATCGGCGTTGGTGGGTGTGGTAGAAGCGGTGAATAAACTGGACGGTACCCCGTTTGATGAAGATGATCTGTTTACATTGAGCAATTTGGCCGAAACAGCATCAACTGCGCTGCACAACGCGAGCCTGTTGCTGGCGGAGCGCAAGGTGGAAGTGCTGGAGACGCTGAACACGGTCAGCCACGAGATTACCTCCACGCTGAATCTGGAGCGGATGTTGCAGACGATCGTAAATGCGCCGCAAGCGGTGATTCCTTACGAGCGGGCGGCGATCGTGCTTGAGCAGGGCGGGCGATTCAAGTTGAGCGCGGTTACGGGCCTGACTCAAGTGCAGGCCGATCATCCTGATATCGCCCCGTTGAATGCGATTCTTCAATGGGCGTCGCTTTCCGAGGAAGTGATTCATGTGCGTCAGCACGGCGAAGAGATTGACGCGGAGCGTGAAGAGACGAAAGCAAAATTCAAAAAGTACTTTGAGGAATCGGGGGTGCGGGGGTTTTACGCGCGGCCCCTGAATGACGATACGGGCCGCGTGGGGCTGCTGGCCATGGAGAGCCACGATCCGGATTTTCTGGGTCCGGCGCATCTGGAGATCGTGGAGGTGCTGGCGGGACAGGCGACGGTGGCGCTGCGCAACGCCCAGATGTACAAGGAAGTGCCGTTCATTTCCGTGCTGGAACCGGTGCTGGTGCGGAAGCGGAAATTCATGGCCATGCAGAAACGGAAGCGGGCGGCGATCCTGACGCTGGCTGGGATTGGATTGCTGTTCCTGGTGGCGTGCCCCTTGCCAATGAGGGTAGACGGCGACGCGGTGGTGGCTCCGGGGAAACGGGCGCTGGTGCAGCCGGAAGTTGAGGGCGTGATCGGAAAGGTTTTTGTGCGCGAAGGCGAACACGTGCAGCGCGGGCAGGTGCTGGGGGAAATGGAGGCGTGGAATTTCCAGTCGGCACTGGCGGCGGCTCAATCGAAATACGAGACTGCGATGTTGGAAATGAACAAGGCTCTGGCGTCGAATGATGGAACGGAAGCCGGGGTACGCCGGGTGCAGGCCGATTACTGGAAGGCGGAAGTGGAGAGGGCGAAGCAGTTGGTGGAGCGGACCCAGTTGCGTTCACCGATTGATGGCGTGGTGGCCACCCCGCACGTGGAAGAATTTGCCGGACGCAAATTGGAGCCGGGAGATTCGTTTGCCGAAGTGGTGGATACCTCGCAGGCGGTCGTGGACGTGGCCGTGGACGACGCCGACGCGGGATTACTGAAAGCCGGACAGAATGCTGTAGTCAAGCTGAACAGTTATCCGACTCGGACCTTTCACGGTCAAGTGGCCGTAGTCAGCCCGAAGGGAACGATGTCGCGCGAGGGGGCGGTATTTTTCGCGCGGGTGGCGGTGCCGAACGAGCAGGGCGTTATTCGCGCAGGAATGGAAGGTCGAGGCAAGGTGCGTGTCGGCTGGTCTCCCTCGGGGTATGTGTTTTTCCGGCGGCCGTTCTTGTGGCTATACGCGAAAATTTGGTATTGGCTGGGCTGGTAGGAGCACGGAGAAGTCATGCGAAAAGAGTGGATGTTGGTCGGGCTGGGAGCTACGTTTCTGGCGATAGGATGCGGAGACGAGAAAGCGCCTGTGAGTGGCGTGACGAATGCCGCTGCTCCACCGGTGACTGCGGCGCCGGCGAAGCCTTCGATCCCGAAACCGAGCGAGCCTGCGGATTCGGGGCTCTCCGTTTCCGGGCCGATCATCGTGGAGCATGAAGTGGATCTGACCGCGCAGCGCGACGGCCTGATCCTGAAGATTTATGCCGATGCACCAGCGCGAGTGAAGGCGGGAACGCTGCTGGCGGAGCTGGACGGGCGGCAAATCCAAGCCAACCTGGCCGCGGCACGCGCAAAAACTCGGAGCATCGAGGCGGACCTGAAGAACTGGGAAGCGGAGGCGGAAGTATTGAAGGCTGATTACGGACGGCAGAAGAACTTATTCGCGTCAGGATTGACTTCGCAAGAGCAACTGGAGCACGCGAAATACAAGGCGGAATCGGACCAGTGGGACATTTTGCGGGTGAAAGAAACGTTGAACACAGCGAAGGAAGAGGAACATTCGCTGGAAATTGAGCTGGAGAAGACGAAGCTGACCGCGCCGTTTAATGGGTTGATTGCGCGGCGATATGTGCGCGAGGGGCAGAACGTGACCAAGGGCGAGCGGTTGTTCTGGGTGACGGCAGAGGCGCCCCTGTTGATGCGATTCACCCTACCGGAAAAATATTTCGGAAAAATGCGGACCGGGCAGCCGTTGGAAGTCACCTGCGCGGATGCGCCCGCGGAAAAACATGCGGCGAAGGTAAAGCAGGTGAGTCCGGTGGTGGACCCCTCAAGCGGAACATTTGAAGTGCTGGTGGAATTATCAGGTGATCGAGGATCGCTAAGGCCGGGGATGACCGCCCTGGCACATCTGGAAAATATTCACTAAACAAATTCCATGAACCTGACGCGTGCACTGGAAGTGGCCCTGCCGGATATTCCCGCTCGGAAGCTTGCGGAGAGCTACCCGCGGTTGGATCCCGGGACGACGCACCGGGAACACATTGAAGATGGAAAGCCGGTGGTGCGGATCTATGTGCCCAGTTCGGGAGGAATGTACACGTTCCAACCGCGCGACTGGCAACTGGCGCAACTTTTCGATGGGAAGCGATCGTATGCAGAGATCGCAGAGCTATTTTCGCAGCAGAGCGGGGCGCAATACGACGTCGAAAGCGTGAGGGACTTTGGCGGCGATCTGGAGGCGGGAGATTTCTGGTTCAAGACTGCGCAAGAGAAGAACATCCTTTATCTGCAGCAGAGCCTTGAAGAGAGACGGAAAAAGCTTAAGACCCGCAGCAAGTGGGCTGACCTCTCTGAAGTAACGTTTCCCGCATTCAATCCGGACTGGTTCTTTACGTGGATTTACCGTTATACGGCTTGGATTTACCAGACGTGGTTCACGGTTTTGTCGGTCATCGGGTTTGCCATCACCGCGGGGATAACATTCACACATTGGCAGGAAATCGGCCGGGACACGGTGGAATTCTACAATTTCGCGAATCGGACGTGGGGAGACCTCGCCGCGCTCTATCTGCTGGGTTTGTTCGTTGTGGCGCTGCACGAGTCGGCTCACGCGCACGCTTGCAAACATTTCGGAGGACGAGTGCCTGCGATGGGTTTCGCCCTGGTGTATCTGACGCCGGCATTCTATACGGATACGACCGAGGGGTCGGTGAAGGGCACCCGGCCGCAACGACTGGTGATATCGCTGGCGGGCATCTGGTCAGAGTTGATGCTGTGCTCGATCGCGACGCCCATCTGGTGGGCGACGCCCCCGGATTCCATGGTGCACTACTGCGCGTACTTTATCATGATGCTGACAGGGATCATGTCGGTAGTGGTGAATTGGAATCCATTGATCAAGCTCGATGGTTATCAGATGCTCTGCGAAATCGTGGGAATCGCGGATTTGAAGGAAGATTCCACCGCCTATGTATCGGCTTGGGTCAAGAAAAACATCTGGCAATTGCCGGTGGAAGTACCCTATGTGCCCAAGAAACGCCGCTTGGGATTTGCTGCGTACGCGCTGTTGTCCGGCGCATACAGTTACACCGTGTTGTATATCGTGGCGCGGTTTGCCGGCAACATCGTGCGGAATTTCAGCCCGGAGTGGGGATTTATTCCGGAATTGGGCGTGGCATTTCTGGTATTTCGATCGCGGATCCGTCTACTGGTGAACTTTATGAAATTCGTCTATTTGGACAAGAAGGATCGCATCCTGGCGTGGTTTACACCCAAGCACACGGCCGCGGCCGCAGGGGTGGCCGTGCTTCTGGCAGGGATTCCCTTTTGGCACGAGTCGGTATCCGGGAGGTTCGTGCTGGAGCCCCAGAAAAAAGCAGTGGTGAGGGCTCATGTGCCGGGGATGGTAAGTCGGCTATATGTCGAAGAAGGGCAGCGGGTTGAGAAAGGGTCGCTGCTGGCGGAATTGCGCAACCTGCCGCTGGAGTCCGAGTACGAGAATCTGCGCGCACGCCTGATGACGGCATCGGAGCGGGCCAGGGCCGCGTCGGTGAAATACGCGGACTACGGAGCCGCAATGCAGCAGCGAGAGCAACTTTCGGAGCAGCTGAAGAATCTCGCGGAGCAAAACGCCGAGTTGGAGGTGTCCAGCCCTGTTGGGGGGACGGTGTTGACACCGAAGGTGCGGGAGCTGCTGGGCAGCTATCTGCCAGCCGGACACGAGATCCTGGAGATTGCTGATCTCTCGCAGTTGCGAGGGCGGATTTACATCTCGGAATACGATCTTTCGAAGGTCAGAACCGGCGCGGAGGCGCACTTGCTGGCGGATGGGAAATTTCGCCCAACCGAGGGAACAGTGGCGGCCATCGCAGCGCGGCCAACCGAGATGCAAGGCGAGAATGAAGGTGCCAACCAGCTAAAGGGATTGAATCCGCCCCATTTTTACCTGACCGAAATCGAAGTGGACAACACGAAGGGAGAACTACACCCAGGAGACGAGGGAGTTGCCAAGGTGTATGGCCGCCGGCGAAGCGCGCTCGGACTTGCCCAGCAGGCGCTGCGGGAATTTTGGAGCCGGAAGGCTTGGTAAAGAGTATCGAGGTAAATGGAAAAAGGCTGCCCGAAGGCAGCCTTTTCGACGAACAGATTTCCTTAGGTCAAAAAACTAGTCGACCATGAGGCGCTTGGAGATGGCCCGCTTGCTCACCGCGCGCTTCGAAACGGCTCGCTTGCTGACTGCGCGCTTGGAGACCGCGCGCTTGGAGACCGACCGCTTCGAGATTACTTGGGAAGCTTCCGGGGCTGAACTGGCGGCATTGGCCTTCTTGGTGGTCTTGAGGGTGCTGATCAGGCTCTTCTTTTCGATAGACATGGCTGGTAAGCTCCTTAGAATTTTTTCTGTGTCCCGCAGACGTTGTACCTTAGTGCAGGTGACTGGCCAAAGTTGCAGGTTGCCCGATGAGAGCTCCCCCATACTCAAAATAAAGGACTTAGTGCGGGAGCACTGCCGGTTACCGTGGGTTGGCCAGGTGAGAAATTCCCCGAGTGGTTAAAAATTAACCGCTCATGGGTTAAAAATTGACCATTTTAATCGAGGCGGTGCTTGCGGCAGAGGTACTTCATCCGCTGCGGGTCCACCTGCAGGAGTTGGGCGGCCGCGGACTTCTTGCCACCAGTGCGGCGCAGGGCGGCGTTCAGATAAGCAATTTCAATCTTTTCCATTTCGGCATCGAAATCCACGCCTTGTTCGGGGATCAGGATGGCTTCCTGCCCGCTGGCGCTGTGATGCAGCAGATGCTGCGGCAGATGTTCCGGAGTAATCATATGACCGGGGACCATGACCACAAGGCGCTGGATGACGTTTTCCAGTTCGCGAACATTACCGGGCCACGTGTAGTCCTCGAGGATTTCCAGTACTTCGGGCTGCAACGTTTTTAGAGGCTTTTTGGCAGCGGCACAATAGACGCGCAGGAAGTGATCGACGAGTAATGGGATGTCGCCTTCGCGCTCGCGCAGCGGCGGAATGATGATCGGCACGACGTTGATTCGGAAGTAGAGGTCCTCGCGGAAGCGTCCTTTACGGACGGAGTCTTCAAGATCTTCGTTGGTGGCAGTGATGAGGCGGAAATCGATTTTGCGGGTGGCCCGGCTGCCCAGGCGCTGCACGGAGCGTTCCTGAAGGACACGCAAGAGCTTGCTTTGCAGGTTGGGATTCAGCGTGGTGATTTCGTCGAGAAACAGTGTCCCGTTGTGGGCGGATTCGACCATGCCAGGCTTGGCGGAATCGGCGCCGGTGAACGCTCCTTTTTCGTAGCCGAAGAGTTCGGACTCCATTAAGGATTCAGGAAGGGCGGAACAATTGAGGCAGACGAAAGGCTGGTCGGCACGATCGCCACATTGAACAATGGCCTGAGCTATCAGTTCTTTGCCGACGCCACTTTCCCCGCGGAGGACAACCGAAGCGCCGGTGCCGGCGACGGCTTCGACCGCTTGATAGACCTTTTGCATGGCGGGGCTTCCGCCGACGAGTCCGTGGAAGGCCGCTTTGCTTTCGACCTGCTGCAGCAGACGGCGGCCTTCGAGTTCGAGGCCGCGCTTCTCGATGGCACGGGAAAGGACAATCTGCAGCTCCGAATAGTTGAGGGGAAAAAGGAAAAATTCGTCGGCGCCGGCTTGGCTGGCTTTGAGTGGGATGGTGCGGCTGTTGGTCTGGGTGAAGGCGACGATCACGACATCATCGCGGATCTGGCGGATTGCAGAGAGGACGTCGAGGCCGTCGGCTGCGCCATCACCGATGCAATCGAGATTGAAGAGGATGGCGTGAAGATCGGCGGCTTCCAGGATGGATTTGATTTCGTCTTCGGTGGAAGCGAGCGTGGTACGGAATTGACCGCCAAGATGCTTGCGGACTTCGGGGAAGAGCTGATCGCCGTCGGTGATGACGGCGAGGGCATAGCGTTCCGGGCTGGTGGCAGGTTCGGGCAATCGAATACGTTCCGTAGTTGACTCGGGATTATAGGCGAGGGAAGGCGAACGAAAAAGATTAAAGTTCCACAGGGTTCAAAGGAAAAGCCCCGCCGTGTGGCGGGGCTCCATTTGAAAAAATACTCGCGAGCCGTCGTTAGAACTGAAAGCGCAGGCCAAACTGCATGATGCGCGGGAAGTGCGCGCCGTCGAGCAGAAGGGCCTGCGTGTTGCAGCTATAACAGCCGAGTGAAACGATGGCACCGGTGCCGGAGGAGGAAGTGCTTCCCCCGATCTGGTCGAGTTGCGTGTGGTTAAAGACGTTGAAGTTCTCCCAGCGGAATTCGAAGGCGTAGCGCTCCTTGAAGGTGAAGCGCTTGAAGAGGCCGAAGTCGAAATTCAGGCGTCCGGGGAGGTTGATGGAATTGCGTCCGAAGGTGCCCGTGGTGAGGCCGACAGGAGCAGCGAAGGCATCGGGGTTGTAGTCGAGAACTCCGAAAACGCCAGCGTAGGCGGCCCGCTGTGCCGCAGTCACTGCATTGGGATTACCGACGAGGGCCGGAAAGGCCTGGACGCCGCCGTTGGCGCCGATCCCGCTTGCCAAACCCGCGTTGTCGGCGAAGGTCGTGCCGTTGGTTGAGACGTTGAAGGGCGACCCGGACAAGGCCGTGGTGATACCGGAAACTTGCCAGCCGCCGAGCAGTGTGCCCGCCATACCCTGGGAGTGGTTAAAGAAGGGTAGGGCGTAAACGTAACTAAGGGTGAAGGCGTGGCGGATGTCGAAGTTGGAACTGGCGCGGCTAATGCCGGGATTTGCGGGGTCGACGAACAACGTGTCGCCGCGGTCCGAAGAGTCGTCAATAGAGTGGCTGTAGGTATAGCTGGCGCTCAGCGTGAGAGCACCGACGGTGCGCCGAACGCTCATTTGGAGCGAGTTGTAGATCGAATTGGCGGTGGGCTCCACGCGGGTGATACTGCCCAGGCCCTGGAACTTGCGGAAATAGTTGTTGGCGCCGGCGTTGTTGCAGGCGACAAACAGGTTTTGCAGGACGTGAGGGTTGGTGACCGTCACGAGGCTGCTGCCCTGGGTGCCGGAAATTTGCGCGGCAGTGGGCAGCCCGGTGGAGTCGAAGGAGAAGTTGCCGCAATCCCCATTCGGGTTGACCGGGTTTATGCCCGCGTCGGCAATCGCCCCGAGATTGTCCTGCACGTAGGGATTATCGCTGTTGGCGACTGGTGTGAGCTGGTTCAAATCAAATTGACGCGTCAGGTGCGTGCCCTTGCTGCCGACGTAAGCCACGGAAAGCAGCACGTTCTTGGGGAACTCGTGCTCGAAGCCGAGGTTCCACTGCTGCATGTACGGCCATTGGATCTTGTCGGGAATGGAGATTGGCGAAATGGGGCTGGGCGGGCCTTGGGGGCCCGAGGCCACATTGCCGTAGCCGATGATGTCGCTGACAGCTCCGTTGGGCGAAATCGGCGATGCGCTCTGTTGAAGAAGTTCGGCGTTGGCTTCGTTGCCGTTCATGTGCTCGAAAAAGATGCCGTAGCCGCCACGAATGGCCCACTTGCCGTCGCCAAAGGGATCGTAAGCAAAGCCGATGCGCGGGCCGGGATTGACCCACTTATTCTGCATGCAACCGGTGGTCCCGCCCGTAATGCCCGAGATGGTGGGATGAGATTGGCCGCACTGGACGAGTCCGTTGAAGATGGACTGGCCGGGGCCGACATTCAAGAGTTGGGAGTTGACAGGGTCATTGAACGGGAAAAAGGCTGGAGCGGCGTTGGCACTGTAAGCGGCCGGTGAGAAGCCGAACTCCTGCTTATTATTTTCCTGGTAGCGGCCGTAGATGCTCCAACGGAGTCCGAGGTTGAGCGTGAGCTTTTTGCTGACGCGCCAGTCATCCTGGAAGAAAGGCTCGAGGATCTTGTAGCGGTCGTAGAAATAGAGTTGGTTGGCGTTCTGGGCGTATCCGGCGATGTTGCCCAACAAAAGGTCTGCAAAGGGATTTTGGGAAGAAACGGTGCTGTTGAAGGCGTAGTTGAGTTGCCCTTGTTGGTCGAAGGACGCTGCCTGGTTCTTTTGCGCGGCAGCGAAGTAAGCCCCGAAGAAGAGAGTGTGGGTTCCGATGATCTTGGTGGCGATGTCGCGATAGGTGTATGTGGGGTTGGCATTCTTCCATGGGAAGTAGCCGGTATCCACGCTGAAGCCGCCCGGACCATATATCTGTGCTGGGTTCGGATTGATGCTCGGATCGGGAGAGAAAGTATTCCCAACAGAAAAGGCGGGAATCTTGCCTTGCAAGCCGTTGGCAAAAAGAGGAGCGAGGTCAATGCCGCCGGATGGGAGGTTGCCGTTGTTGTTCACGCTGGAAAGGAAGATGTGGTCGTCGGTGTAGCTGGCGACGAATTCGTTGAGAAGAGTCGGGCTGAAGTTGGAGGTAAGGCGAGCGACGAAGCTGGTGGTTGGCCCCTTGAAGTTGGTGTTGGTGTTGTCGAAGGTGTTGCTGTATTGACCCCAGAGAGGACCCTGGTTGACGGTATTCCAGGTGTCGTGAATATAGTGCACAGAGATGCGCTGATTTTCCGTGAGGTTATGGTCTACTCGGATAAGCTCTTCGCGCCAAGTGGTGGGAAGGCTGGGATTGGCAACGTATACGGGAATCGGATTTCCAGCGGCCCCCCATCCCGTCGGGTAGTTGCCGGCGATGCCGGTGAAATTGTTTGCCGCGGGTATAAGAGTCAACAGGGCGTTCGCAGTCGATGAGAACGGAGTAGGAAGTGTGTTGTTGGGGAAAGGTGTTGCAATTGTGCCGGCGCTGTTCACCGACTGATACGGACACGCATAAAACTGGTTCGGATCAAACGTTCCAGCGGTGGTGGGGCAGACATCGCTGAAATTGCCAGCGCGCTCGTCGGCGGAAGGCACGGCCTGGTTAATGTTTTGCCCTGGGACAATTTCGCGGCGCCATTCCTGGGACCAGAAAAAGAATGTCTTCTTTTTGTCGTTGTTATAGAGGTGGGGAATGTAAACCGGGCCGCCGATGGTGTAGCCCCAGTCGTGCTTTTTGTACTTCGGACGGGGAACGCCGGTGCCGTTATCCTGCCAGGAGTTGGCGTTGAAGAAGTCGTTGCGGCCGTAGTAGAAGGCGCTGCCGTGAAACTGGTTGGTGCCGCCGCGAATTTCCGTTTCGATGGTGCCGGATCCGTTCTTTCCGAACTGCGCGCCGTAATTGGAAGTGAGGACTTTGAATTCGGCGATCGCTTCCAGGTTGGGATAGACGTTGATGCTGTTGTTGGAGCCGTTGTCCATGTTGTCGCCGCCGTCGATTTCCCAGTTGTTGTATTGGCCGCGGCCGCCGTTGATGCTGTACATCGTATTTCCCTGGATGCCCACGACGCCTTCGTCCTGGCCGGTCTGGCTGACAACGCCGGGGGCGAGGGTGACAAGTTGCGTGAAGTTGCGGCCGTTGAGCTCGAGTTCCTGGACCTGTTTGTTGGTGATGGTGCTGCCGATTTCGGAGGATTGCGTGTCCACTTGCGCGACGCTATCCCCGGAGACGATGACTTCCTCAGTCAGCGAGCCGACTGTAAGGGTGACGTCGACGCGTGCCTTCTGGGCGACCTCAAGAACGACGCCCTTCGCTTCAAACTTCTGAAAGCCCTTGGCGCTGACGGACAAGTTGTAGGTGCCAGGCGGGAGCGAGGAGGCGACGTAAACACCGTCGCCGTTGGTTTCGGTGGTGCGCGTGAGATTGCCGCCGGTGCTGGCAATGACGACTTTCGCGCCTACGACACTGGCACCGGATTTGTCCGTGACCGTGCCGCTGATCAATCCGTTGTTCTGCGCGCCAGCCGGGGCGGGGAGAAGCAGAAGCACCAAGAAGGTGAGCCCGGCCAGGAGAGAGGAGAGGTGGAACAGCTTTGAATTCAGACGGTGGCTCTTCACGATGAGACCTCCACAAGATTGAAAATTCAAGAATTGAGGAAAAAGGGAGAGGCTGAGCGCACGTTCCCGAGCGCGGGACGCAGGCGCGCACAGCAAAATACGACCGCTCTTCAAGAAATCCCCCGGTCCTCGACCCGACCGCAAAGCACCCGCAAACTAGTTATTAAATCGGATTAATAAAGGAAGTCGGTGCGCGTGTCAAGGGTAAAATGGCTTCACCCTCCAGGGGGTCTCCGCGCGGAAACGGTTCCAGTGGTTGAATGCGGGCGGGAAAATAGCGGAGACTGTGATGCGATGCGGGGTTTTCCAACAATTCGGACGCTCCGGGTGCTGCTGCTGGGCGCGATTAGCCTCGGTTACTCATCCGGCGCGCAGATGAATCTTTCGTTCTCGCAGGCTGCTGGGCAGACAGGCACCGCAGGGGGCGACGCGAAGTCGTGGTTCGCAAAAGGGCAAGCGGCGCTGCAGGACGGCGATTTGGATTTGGCAGAGAAAGCGTTTCGAAAGGTTCTGGCAGCGGATCCGAAAGCCGGGGCCGCCTACGCCAATCTTGGAGTCATCGAAATGCGCCGGAAGAACTGGGACCAGGCGCTGAAGAATCTCAAAAAAGCGGAAAAGCTGTCGCCAAGAATGGCCGGCGTGCGGCTGGATATCGGCCTGGTGGAATTCCGGCGGGGGAATTTCGCGAATGCCATCGGACCGCTGGAGTCCGTGGTGCGCGATGAACCGGACTCGGCGCAGGCCAGGTATTTGTTGGGAATGTGCCAGGTGTTTACCGATCACTTTGGAGAAGCGGCTGAGACTCTGCAACCTTTGTGGCAAGAAAGGTCGGGCGATGTGATGTATCTCTATGTCCTGGGGATGGCAGCAAACAAAGCGGGAAAGAAAGAACTCGATGAGCGGGCGATGAAGCGAATGCTGGAGGTGGGAGAAAGCACGCCGGAATTTCACCTGATTATGGGGAAGGCGTATTTGCAGCACCAGGAGTATGACCCGGCGTTCGCGGAATTGCGGAAGGCCGAAGCGGCGAATCCGGAATTGCCGTTTCTTCATTTTAATTTAGGCATCGGATACGTGGAAACAGGGGACCCCGGAAAAGCGGAGAAGGAATTTTTGGAAGACAGCAAGATCGATCCGGATTTGCCCGACAATTTTTACCAATTGGCGAAGATTTATTCGCAGGGGCAGCGGGACACGGATGCGGTTGAGGCGTACCGGCAGGCATTGAAGCGGGATCCCCGGCGGCCGGGGGCTTGGTTTGGGTTGGCTAAAATTTATCAAAAGCAAGGGAAATACAATGAAGCTTTGCAAGCGGTGGAGCAGACGCTGAAAACAGTGCCGGAAAGCGACAAGGGGCATTACTTGCGCGGGCAATTGCTTCTGAAACTGGGAAGGAAAGAAGAGGCGGGCGCGGAATTCGCTCGTGCGAAAAAATTGATGGACGCGGATCTGGATAAGGACCGGGAGAAGTGGAACGATAAGACAATTTCGAGCCCGGAGCTGACTCAGGGAAAAAACTAGGAAAAAGAGTTCAACGCAGAGTTCACAGAGGAGCCACGGAGGACACTGGGAAGCGGATTAAAGCGGCGGCGGTTGCCAGGGGCCGCGCGCTTGTTCGAGTTGCGCGGCTAGGGTGAGGAGCAGTTCTTCTTCATATGGCCGGGCGATCAGTTGGACGTTGATGGGGAGACCTTCAGGGGATTGTCCCATAGGGAGAGAGAGCCCAGGGAAGCCGGCAAGATTGAGCCACTGGCAGAAACGCATGGTGTCCCGGTAGTTGTGCGGATCCTTGGGACGGTAGTTGCCGGCTCCGTGCTGAAAGGCCGGAGCCGTGGAAACCGCCGAGAGCAGAATCGGGACTTCGCGGAGTTGCCGGAGGAGTGACGCACGAACCACGTCGCGGTCCGCGCAAGCCTTCTGAAATGATTCGAGAGTAACCTTCGGCCCGGCCAGCGCAATTTCGAGATAGCCGCCGAGCATCGGGCTGAGTTCTGATTCTTTTCCCATTGTTGATTGCCGAAACAGATCAGCGATTACCGGGCCGAAGAAAAACCACCAGAGATCGAGCGCCTGGTCCAATCCTTCCAATTTAACGGGTTCGACGCGGTCATTGAGATCGCATAGGAGTTGTGCGGCTCGACGAAGGGTGGAAAGAGTTTCCGGAGTAGGGCGGCCGAGCTCAGGATTTTCCAGAATGCCGATGCGGAGGTTGCGAAGATCGGCGGAGGAAATTTCGCGCAGCGGGATCGGCGCCGAGAGCGCGTCGCCAGGGTCGGGTCCGGACATTACTGCGAACAGCGCGCACAGGTCGGCAACGGTACGGGCCATCGGGCCGACGACGCCGATCCATCCAAAGGCGCCTGCGCCAGGAGGGAAATGCCCCGTCGCAGGAATGCGGCCGGGTGTCGGCTTCAGTCCGCAAATGCCGCAAAAGTGAGCGGGCGCACGGATGGACCCTCCGCCGTCACTGCCAACTCCGCCCATGCAACAACCGGAGGCAATTGCCGCAGCCTCGCCGCCGCTGGAACCGCCAGCCGAATAAGCGGGGCTCCACGGATTGGAGCTTTTGCCGGTCAGGCGGTTGTCAGTTTCATAGGCCATCAGGAATTCGGGGGTGTTGGTGTTGCCGACGAGAATGCCGCCCGCATCTTCGAGGCGAGAGACGAGGGGCGCATTGGCGACGGGAACATAGTCCTTGCGCAGGAGGGAACCCGCGGGGCAGGGCCAGCCGGCTACATCAAGAGAAGATTTTACAGTGAGGGGAATTCCTTCGAGCGGGCGCAGGTCCTCTCCGCGCGCGATGCGGGATTCAGAGTCGCGGGCCCGTGCACGCGCGGATTCGGCGTCGATGTGGACGAAGGGGTTGAGCAGCGGCTGAATTTGCCGGATGCGGTCGAGGTGCTCGGCGATGAGTTCGACCGGTGAAATCTCCCTGCGGCGAAGTTTTTCCAGGGTCGGAGCGATGGAGGAATAAAGAGGGTGGGCCATGGGTTACGAAAGCAAGGTAACGGGGCGATATGGATTGGTCAAGGCGCGTTGACCGAGGCGTGCGGAAAGCCTCTATAAAATCGGTTGACGATAGGGTTGGCAGCCAAGACAATCGGACCGAACATTATGCAG
The DNA here is from genome assembly GCA_035935335.1 of Candidatus Acidiferrum sp. Lineage (GTDB taxonomy): Bacteria > Acidobacteriota > Terriglobia > Acidiferrales > UBA7541 > Acidiferrum. The sequence goes on along the minus strand of DASYXF010000149.1, from coordinate 15,873 downwards.
GCAAGATGTCTCGCGGGTGACGTGTCCAGAAGGAATATTCCCGAATGAAAGTCAGGCGCCGGGGTTTACAGGGTGGGTTCTGGATTTTGGGGCTGGCAGTCGTGCTGCTGCCGGGGTTGGCGGCGTTCGCCTCACGCCATGTCGATGTGCACGCGGCGGCTAACAGCCAGAAGAAAGGGCCAGCGGGAGATGCGCTGCGGCTGAACACTTTGGGCGTGGCATACCTGAATCAGGGAAAAGCGGCAGAGGGGCAGAAATATTTTGAGCAGGCGTTGGCCGCCGATCCGGACTTTGCGGTCGCGAAAATCAATCTCGGAATCACGCTGCTGGCCCAGCAGAAAATGGAGCAAGCGCGCGCAGCGCTGGAAGAGGCCACGGCCAAGTTACCGGATGATCCACACGCCTGGTACAACCTCGGGCTGGTTTACAAAGACTTGGGCGAGCCGGCGAAGGCGATTGCGGCGTTTCAGCACGTGGAGAAGATTGCGCCGGAGGAGCCGGATGCGTTTTATTTCGAAGGATATTTGAATTCGCAACTCCAGCAATATGACCAGGCGATTCCAGCGTTCCAGAAAGCGCTGAAGCTCGCGCCATATCACGCTTCGGCGCAGTTCGGTTTGGCGCGCGCGTATCAAAGGAAAGGTGACGCGGAAGCGGCCCGCGAAGAAATGAAGAGATTTCAGAAAATAACAGCGGACCACCTGGGAATTCCGTTTGGAGCGGGTTACGGAGATCAAGGGAAATTTTCACTGGCGAAGTTTGTGGCGGGAAGCGAGAGCAGGGTCCCCGCGGAGATTGCGGTGCGATACGAAGTGCAGCCTATGCAAAAACTGACGAATGCAGGCGCTAAACGTATAGAGGATTCTGCGGGTAGGAGTGGAGCTTGTTTCCTGGATTTTGATGGCGATGGGAAAGTGGATTTGTTTCTGGTTGGCGCGGGAAAAGGAAAAAGTCAGCTGTTGCACAATCTGGGTGGCGGGCGGTTTGAAGATGTCACCGCGAAGGCGGGACTCGAAGAGGTTGCCGCCGGATACGGATGCGCGGCGGGAGATTTTGACAACGATGGGAAGACAGACCTGGCGGTTTGCGAGGCCGGGGGAGTGCGCCTATTTCACAACGCAGGGGCTGGCAAATTTATAGATGTGACGGAGAAAGTTGGAATTCGCCGCGAACCCGGATGTGTTTCGCCGATGTTTGTGGACTACGACCATGATGGTGACCTGGATTTGTATTTGACGTTCACTGTTGACGGTTCCGGGGCGAAGAAAACGCACAATGTTTTGTGGCGGAACAACGGAAATTCCACGTTTACCGATGTTTCGGAAGAGACCGGCTTGGGAGTTGCTGCGACGGCCGCGGGAGTCGTGAGCACGGATTTCAACAACGACCGCGCGATTGATCTAGTGTTGGCCGGCGGACCGCAAGGCGCCGCGATCTACCTGAATCCGCGCGAAGGCAAGTTTACGGAATTGCCGGCGATTGATTTTGCAATGGAGAACTTGCCTCCGGCCGTGGGGGCAGTGGCATTCGATTTCAACAAAGACGGGTGGATGGATCTGGCGTTTACTCATGCCGGCGCGCCGGGAATTTCCCTTTGGAGAAATGTTGAAGGAAAGCGGCTGGAGCGTGTGGCTCTGCCGGATTTTGGATGGACGCGCGGCGCGGGAATTACGTGGGTGGATTACGACAACGACGGGTGGCTGGACCTGGCGGCAGTGGGAGAAGGCGCGAACGGCGGAGAGATTCGCGTGTTGCGGAATCTTGGCGAGGCAGGCTGGTCGGATGGTACGAAGCAAGTGCATCTGGATGGAGTGCAACTGAAAGAACCTCGCTCGATTGCCGTGGCAGACCTGAAGAACGATGGGAGCCCGGATTTTGTTGTGACCCAGGCCGGTGGCGAAACACTGCTGCTTCAGAATGTGGGCGCGAACCGGAACCACTGGATGCAGATTGACCTGAAGGCGCTGAACGATAACAAGAGCAGCATCGGAACAAAGCTGGAGATTTTTGCCGGCGGTCTTTATCAGAAATGGGAGATTGCCGGTGCTTCCGGTTTCCTGGGACAAAATGGGCCCGGCTTGCTTGTTGGCCTCGGCAAGGAAAATGCGGCGGATGTGGTCCGGCTATTGTGGCCGACGGGCGTTCCACAGGACGAAATCAATTTGGCCGCGGGAAAACCGCAGGCGATTGCAGAGCTCGACAGACGGGGAAGTTCTTGCCCGATCTTGTTTTCGTGGAACGGACGGGAATACGAATTTATTGCCGACATGATTGGGCCGGGAGTGGTCGGGCATTGGGTGGCGCCCGGCGAGAGGGACGTGCCGGACCCGGATGAATATTTGAAAGTTCCAGCGCGCAGCGCCCGCGAGAAAAATGGGCATTTGAGTTTCCGGTTCATGGAGCCGATGGAGGAGACGGTCTACCTGGATCAGGTGCGACTGGTGGCAGTGGATCATCCCTCGAATGTGGAAGTGAATCCGAACGAAAGATTCGTTAGCGCGCCACCGTTCCCGGAATTTCGCGTGATCGCCACGCAAAATGCTCGCGTGCCGGCGGGCGCCTGGGATGACAAAGGGAAAAATGTTTTGCCGCTGCTCGAGAAACGCGATCGCAAGTATGTAACGGAATTCGAAGGGCTGCCCTTCGCCGGATTCGCGAAACTGCACTGGATTGAACTGGATTTGGGCGCCTGGCACGCGCAGAAACCATTGCGGCTGCTGCTGGACGGCTACACGGACTATTTCACGGCGACTTCGATGTACGCGGCGGACCAGGCCGGGATCAAAGTGATTGCCCCGTATGTGGAGGCGCAAGACGCGCGGGGAAACTGGAAACGCGTGGTGGAGGACATGGGATTTCCCGCGGGGCTGGCGCGAACGATGGCGACCGACCTCACCGGAAAAGTTCCTGCTGGGACGCGGCGAATCCGAATTGTTTCGAATATGAAAATTTACTGGGATGCGGTGCGGATTGACCAGACCCCGCCCGTGGAAGGCATCAAGGTGCAGGAGGTGCCGCTCGCTACGGCATCGCTCGCTTTCCTGGGCTACCCGAAGGAGATCCGTCTGCACCCGGCAAGCGACACGGTGTATTCGTATTCGCGCCGCAGCCCCACTGGGCCCTATGCGCGGGCGGCCGGAAATTACACTCGATACGGCGACGTGAAGACCTTGCTCAGCGCGGCGGACGACAAATTTGCGGTCTTTGGGTCTGGTGAAGGAGTGGAGCTGGAGTTTGATCCGGCAGGTTTGCCAAAACTTTCCGATGGATGGACACGCGATTACTTTTTCTATGCAAATGGATTTGAGAAGGACTTTGATTTTTATGCCGCGTATGCGTTTACGGTCGAACCTTTGCCGAAGCACGGGCTGGTTTCTTACCCCTACGAACCGGGGAAAGAGTATCCGCTGGACGACGAACATCTGAAGTATCAGTTCGAATACAACACGCGTTCGCGGTCGGACCGTATGCCCGCGAATTTGCGTTACACGTATACCGCGCCGAAGTAAGGAGCAGCCGATGGGAAGAACGGGGATCGTCACGATACGAGACGTGGCGCGGGAGTGCGGTTACTCGGCGTCAACAGTTTCGATTGTGCTGAACGGTGCGCCGCTATCCCGGTACATCCCCGCCGATACCAAAGAAAGAATCGAGACGGCGGCAAAGCGCATGGGATACCGGCCGAACCCCTTGGCGCGGTCGCTGCGGAGCCAGCGGTCGAACATTATCGGCGTGATGGTCATTGACATTACGGACCCGTTCTGCACGCCGATTTTGCGCGGGATGGAGAATGCGCTTTATCAGGCCAGCTATCTTTCGCTGATCGCCGATGCGCACAATGAGCCGCACCGTTTCGAACGCTATCTGGAAATGCTTCTGGACCGGCGCGTGGAAGGGTTGGTGGTGATCGCGAACTGGCTGGTGACGGACATCAAGCTCCTGGCGGATCTCACCGAGTGCCGGGTGCCGACGGTGATTGCGGGTCGAAGTTTCGAGAATCATTCGGTCAGCACGGTGTCCGTGGATAACGAAGCCGGCGCGAGCCTTGCCCTGGAACATCTCTACCGATTGGGCCACCGGGATATTGCATTTTTGCGCGGGCCGAAAGCTCTATCGAGTAGCGGACAGCGGTGGAAAGGAATTCGCTCCTTTGCCCAGTCGGCCGGATTGCGGCTGGATTCCAAGAAAATTCTGGAGTTGCCCGAATCGCTGGATCCGAATTCGAGTTTTGAAGCGGGCGCGCAGTTGACGGGAGAATTGCTGCGGCAGGGGAAACCGTTCACGGCGCTTGTTGCGTACGACGATATGACGGCTTTGGGAGCGCTGCGGGCGCTGAAGAAAAAAGGATTGCGCGTGCCGGAGGATTGTTCCGTGGTGGGATTTGACGATGTGGCGCAGGCGGGATTGTCGGTGCCGTCGTTGACCACGGTGCGGCAACCGATGGAGGCGATGGGCAGCCTGAGCGCGGGTATTGTACTGGAAGCGATCAAGGCCATGGACGAGAAGCAAGACGCTCCGGTGGTGCGAAGGAAAGTTCCGGCGGAACTTGTTGTTAGAGAGTCGACTCGGGCATTGAAATAGGGCGCTGGGTTGTTCGCGGGCCAAAAAGAAAAAGATTTAACACACAGGGCACAGAGGAAGAGCGCAGAGTGCGCAGAGAGAACCGTTCCCTATTTGGAAGCGGGAGTGAAGGCGTCGGGCGGGTCCAGGTAAGCTTGCTGCCAGAACGCTTCGCCCTTTAATGATCCCGAGCTGAGCTTCTGAATGTTTGCGGAAGTTGCCGCGGCAATGCCACCGTCGGCGGCGTCGAAGATCACCACCACGCCTTCCGGTGCCGGATTTGCGTCAACTCCCTCACGAAACCCCTTTTCAAACAGCGCCAGACAATAACTGAGGCGCACGTCTGGGCCTGTTTCTTTCGGATTTTGCGAGAGCAGTTGCACGGTGAAAATTTTCACCTTCTTGCCCTTAAGCGGCTCCCAAGCTCCGGGGAAATCACCGGTTTCTTCGCGCGCGATGCGGAAGCCCGTGAATTTTTCTTCCGGGCCGCCGGCAGAGGATTGCATTCTTCCGGCGAGACCTTCCGGAAGTTCGACGAGGTTTCTTCGAACGAAGCCGCGCGAATCCCCGGAAATGGTGATGTGAACCCACTCGCCCTGTTCGTCCAGGAACTCAAATTCATCGTTGGCGGAGGCCTCAAACAGGACGCGAGAGTTCTCCGCATTTTTCGCATAGATCGGCGTGTGGTTCTTTTTGACGACGATCAAATTTCTGGGATGAGCCTGGGTGTGCTGGAGTTCCTGAAGATTCTGGAGTTCGGCCGTAAGCTGTTGAACCCGTTTCTCAGACGCGATGCGTTGATTGCGAAGCAGGGAGACTTCATCGGGCTGCTGCGCCGTCTGGGGAAGCGGCGCCGCCATGGTGGCGGCCGTACGGGCACCGGAGAGGTCCAGCTTGGGTTGCGGCGCTTGGGGAGAATTAGCAGTTGGGGACGTGGAGGCGGGCTTGCCGGTAAGCTTTTCTTCCACGCGATCGAGGAAATCGAGTTCGAGGCGTCCGTTGGAGGGAAGAACCTGATACCCGGACTTGGTGACGTCGCGATCAGCGTACCAGGCGGTGATTTTTGCAGAGAGGCGAACGATGGTGCCGCCGGAGTCGCCGGGAAGCAGTTCGATCGAAAATTGATAGAAACCGCGCTCGTAGCGGTCGAGAGGCTTCTCAGGTTGCGCGACGAAGCCATCGAGCAAGGGAAGTTTCTGTCCGGAATAAGCTTGCAGATCCTTAAGAGCCTGCTCCACCTGCGCGCGCGGCGCCGTGAAATTTCTGGCGTAAGGCACGGCCTGCGCGGAAGTTTCTAGCGCCGCCGCCCCCACCAAAACAAAGCAGAGGAAAATTTGCGCAAGTCGAATCGCGGGGATCTTCAAGGCAACTGCTCCAGCAGATCCTCGGGGAGCCATCCGCGTTGGCCATCGGGTGTCTCGACTCCGAGCCAGTGCGGAGTCACGATCAGGATCACCACATCGGTGAATGCGGAAAGGGTCTTGAGGGTGGCCGCCGACTGGAACGGTGCGGCTTTCAAATCCCCGCCGGGCGCTTTGACGCGGCGCTCCAGTTCATGGTGCAGGGCGTTGACCTGCCGCTCCAGATCTTTCAGAGAAGACTGTGCGTTGCTGATCCGCGAGGTTTCATCTTCGCGCTGGCGAACCAGGGATTGCTGAACCAACTCCGCGCTGGTCTGGCGCCGCCGGGCGTCTGCGGCTTGGGCAGCGGCTTCTTGAAGAGTTTCCAATTGATCCTTAATTTCTTTCATTTCGCTTTTTTCCACGGTGCCGTCGGAAGGGTGGAATATGCGATGTGCGGTTTCCTGATAGATGGCGTCGATCTTTATGCGTGTGCGATTCGCATCCACCGGGACGAGGACAAAGCGAACGGCGATTGTGCCCTGGTCCCCGGAGTCCAGGAAGTGGCGCGGGGCAATGGCATTTTTGCGAATTTTGAAATAGACATCGCCAGGGCCTTGCCACGGATCGAAAAGAGGAGTGGAGTTCACCGCCTCCGCTCCATTCAAGATGGGTTCCTTGTCGAAAATCAGCGTGCCGTGAATTATCTGGTCGTGGACAACGAATTGAACCGCCTGGCGAACTTCCTCTAGAGAGCCGAAAAATTCTCGGACAAGTCCGGGAGTGGTGAGCGTTTCTTTTGCGGTTCCGGCGGCGGGAAGGAATAGCAATAGGGCCGATGTTGCGGCGATGCGGAGAAATCTTGGCGGCCGAAAAGCCGGCTTGCGCGAATGTTTAATCCCGATCCACATTTTTGATCTGCCTATTGTGGTACCTCCAAGGCCCGTGTCATGTCAAATCCACCGTGAACTAGAGTTGAGAAGATGGTTGCGGAACACCGCCCGGTACCAGAACTGCGGTAGCAAATATTTTTCAAATGATTGTAAGAAATCTCTTGCATTCTCGGAACAAGACGGAGTAGCATCCGCATCGGTTCAGGGACTGAAGGTCGCGCGTTGCTCTCTTGACGGGGAAGCGAGGCGCGGTTTTCGGAAGTTGGTTTGGAGCGAATCGGCCGAATGTGGGCGTTGGCGCTGTGGGAGCGCCGGCGAACTGTCTCGCCTGAAGAACTCTTTCCAAATACCCTTCACCCAAACTGAACGCGATGCATTCGCGTTGTCTACTCAGCGTTTCGCGCAACGTAATTGAGGAGGCAGTATGGATGTCAGGGGTGGTAGTGGGGTGAATCGCATTTCTAGCCGTCCAGTAAAAACTCTTTTGCATGTTGCAGCCGTCCTCGGAATTTTCCTCTCGACAGTCAGTCCAGCCAGTGCACTTCCCGCATTCGCAAGAAAATATGGCATGCCATGTTCCTCCTGCCATGAGGCCTGGCCGAAGCTGAGCCCGTTCGGGCAGCAGTTCAAAGACAACGGATACCAGATGGGGAACGATCGCGATGCCCCCATCTTCCAGAATCCTTCCTATTGGCCGGTAACATTCCGCATCACGCCGCAATGGCACCGGGACAGCACGAACAAAGCAGCGGTGGACCAGACGGCCACGGGCGAGGCGCAAGTTACTACGCACGGCTTCGATTGGAGCGGACTCGATTTTCACACCGCGGGAACCCTCGCAAAGGATTTCTCGTTCTATGTTTTGCCCTCTTCGGACAACACCGGCGCATTTCACTTCGAGGCCGTCTGGGCGCGCCTGGACAATATTGCCGGAAGCTCCTGGCTCAACATCAAATTGGGAAAATTCGAGCTGGATAACCTGCTTTCGGAAAAGCGAATTCTGACTCTGACCGGCATTTCAGGGGTCTACACCAACTATCACTTTCAGCCATTCATCTCCCCGGGAGTACCCGAAGCTTCGTACGGGTTCGGGATCGGCGACAACCAAGTGGGCGTTGAGTGGTTGGGCCACTCAAAAAACGACCGGACACGCATTTCAGCCTCACTCCTGAGTTCAAATGATGGATCTCCGGGTTTGCCAACAAGCCGCGGGTATGACGGGTATTTTGCAGCCAGCCAGGCTTTTCAACTTGGCAGCCTGGGTTTGCAGCGTGTTGGTGGGTTCGCCTACCTGGGCGAGGCACCCACCTACTTCCAGTACACCAGCGGTGGCGTCGGCTTGCCCGGCACGGCAATCGGAAACAAGGGCTTCCAGCGCTACGGCTTGATCGGCATGTGGTACATCAAGAAGTTTGATATTACGACGATGTTCTTCCATAGCCGGGATGACAAGACCCTGGCCACGACCCTGGCGCTGACCGGCACGGCACCAGTGGCTCCTGCCGGTGCACGCGCCCCGGTTTGGAACGGTGGCCTCTTTGAGAGTCATTACAACCTCAATCCACAGTTGATTTTCATCAACCGCTATGAACTGGTGCGAATGTCGCAGCAAGTGTTCTCCACGAATCCGGCGAATCTCGGCAACACGGACGTGCTGACCTTCGGCGTGCGCTACTACCCGTTCATTTCCAGTCGCGCGGGCTTTGCATACCACGGGGAGTACGCCATCATCCGGCAGCGTGGTGCATCACCTGTCACCTTTTCGGACCTAACCAGCAGCAGCTTGCTGCTCGGAATGGACTTTGATTTCTAAGGGAGAACATATGCGGAGGATCAATTTTGCACGAATTGCCGTGAACCTTGTCCTCGCAGCCGCTCTGCCGGTGCTCGCGGGGGCGCAGCAGATGGAATCCCACATCGGAAACCTTACGGGGCATTCCGAGGCCGGGCGGCAACTGTACTACCGTTATTGTTGGGGATGTCACGGAGCCCGCGGCAACGGCGACGGTGAAAATGCACCGTACTTGAATATACTGCCACGTAATTTTGTGATCGGGGCGTTCAAGTGCCGGTCTACGCCGACAGGGACGCTGCCTCTGGATTCGGATCTGTTCAGTACCCTGAAGCGCGGAATTAACTTCACCAACATGCCGAACTGGTCGGCTTTGACGGACCAGCAGCGCGCCGACTTGGTAGCCTTCATCAAGACCTTCTCGCCGCGTTGGAAAACCGAAAAGCCCGGGGATGCAATCCAGGTTCCGGCGGAGCCCGCGTTGTCCGTGGCCAGCATCAAGCACGGCAGCGAATTGTTCCAGAAACTGGAATGTTGGAAATGCCACGGCCAGGAAGGACGCGGCGATGGCCCTTCGGCCTCCACGCTAACCGACAGCAACGACCAGCCAATTCGGCCCTATAACTTCACTTCCGATAACCGCTCAAAGTGCGGGCGGACGAACCAGGACCTGTACAAAATTTTCATGACCGGCCTGGACGGTACGCCAATGCCTTCGTTCGCGGACGTGATCAAACCGGAAGACGCGTGGGATCTCGTGCACTTCCTGCGCACCCTGCAATACAACAACAAGAGCCCCGAGCTGACCTTGTGGCTGAGCACCAAGGAAGGCGCGGAAATTGTAAATGCCAAGAAGGTGCAAAACACCTACACCGGCTCCGGAGTGAAACCCTAATTTAGCGTTTCAACTTCGGGAGGAGGATTCGAATGAGTATGAAGCACGTAGTGATGGCGGGCGCGGTGATGCTGGCAGCTTCGGCTCCCACGTTGGCGGGGCCTGCCGGCGGCACTGTCAGCGGCAAAGTGACCTATGAGGGTACGCCAGCCAAAATGAAACCGATTGATATGTCGAAGGAGCCGTCCTGCCAGAAGATGTATACGACGCCGCCGACTGTCGAGACCGTGGTAACCGGATCGGGAAACAGTCTTCAGGATGTGGTGGTCTATATTTCCGCCGGAGCTCCGGATGAAGCCGCCCCATCAACCGCGGCGGTCTTCACCCAGAAGGGTTGCCGGTATATTCCGCACATCCTTGCATTTCAAGTTAATCAGGAAATCAAGATTATCAACGACGACCAAACGTCCCACAATATCCACCCGCTGCCCAAGCTGAACCGCGAGTGGAACAAATCGCAGCCGCCGGGAACGCCGCCGATCAGCGAGAAGTATGACAAGGCGGAGTTTATTCCGGTGAAGTGCAACGTCCATCCGTGGATGCATGGAAACTTCGCAGTGTTGAAGAACTCCCACTACGCCATAACGGGCGACGGCGGTGCGTTCAGCCTGGCGAATCTGCCTCCCGGCAAGTACACGGTAACCGCGTGGCAGGAATCCTACGGCGATCAATCGCAGGAAGTAACCATCAGCGGCAACGAAACCAAGAGCGTCAATTTTGTTTTCAAGGCCAAGCCCTATTGATGTAGGGCCTGGCAGTCCTTTTCCAATGGTCGGTGGTATCAGGCAAGTGAACCCAATGCGATAGATTGCCCTGGAAGCGGGCAAAGGCGGAGAACTATGGGCAAATTCCTTGCGGTAACTATCATTGTGATCGCGATTGCCTCGGCAATTCCGGTGGTGATGCACACCTGGGAGCCGCCAGCGGATGTTTCGACCCATGGACACCTGATCGACAGCCAGAGGGATGAGACCATGATCGAGGCTGGCGTGTCATTCCTTGCCGCACAAATTCTACTAGCCATATTTATCTGGCAGTTTGCGGGCTCGAAAGCGGGAGGAAAGAAGAAGACTTTTCCGGGCGGTGCCAGAGGGCTGGTGGCCGCGGCACTTGTCTTGGTCGGGGCGGAAGTGCTGGCGCTGGGAGCGTTCGGAACGAAGGCCTGGGCGACCGTATATTTCACACCGCCCAAGGCAGATGCCATGCCGATTCAGGTACAAGCCGGACAATTTGCTTTCTACTTCCGCTATCCCGGACCGGATGGCAAGTTTGGTCCGATCCATCCCGAAATGATCAATGAAGGGACCCAGAACCTGTTCGGCCTGGATCCCGAGCATGACGTAGAGTCGCGGGACGACGTGGTAACTGCCGAAATGGCAATTCCTGTGAACAAGGAAATTCATTTGCTGATGCACGCGAAGGACGTCAGCCATTCTTTCTATGTTCCGGCGCTGCGCATCCACCAGGATTTCGTGCCCGGGCTGGATTTATCGGTGCATTTCACGGCCACGCAGATTGGAAAGTACGAGATTGTCTGCTCGCAACTTTGCGGGCTGGGCCATTACAACATGAGGGCGTATCTCGAAGTAATGTCCCAGGCCGACTTTGATGATTGGCAAAAGAAGCAGGCAGCCGCGCAGTAGAAAGGTACGTCAGGGCAGAGGGAAGCAGCATCCGGCGAAGACTTCTATTTTTCGGTGAGGTGAGCAAATGCACGAGGTATCAGCAGCCCCAGCAGCGCATCATGGTCCTCCGACAACGTTTATTCGGAAGCACGTTTTCAGCACGGACCATAAGGTCATCGGCATCCAGTATTACCATCTGGCGTTGGTGGCGGTGGTGGTGGGTATGGTGCTGTCCTGGCTGATGCGAATCCACCTGGGATGGACCAATGCTGCGATTCCCGGTCTCCAGGCTGTCTCTCCCAACGGCGCGCCCGGTGGAGTAATGACGCCGGAGTACTACCTGCAGTTAATGACCATGCATGCGACGATCATGGTCTTCTTCGTGTTGACGACGGCGCCGTTCGCCGCGTTTGGTAATTATTTTCTTCCAATCCAGACCGGCGCGGAGGATATGCCGTTCCCGCACTTCAACATGATGTCGTTCTGGGTCACGTTGACGGCGTTTCTTGTCCTGATCACCGCATTTTTCGTGAGTGACGGTCCGCCGCTTGCCGGATGGACCTCCTATGCTCCGCTGAGCGCGATTGGAAAGGCCGCCGGGCCCGGACAAGGCGCGGGGCAGGTTATTTGGGCCACGGCGTTGGCGATCTTCTGCGTCGGACAGTTGTTGGGCGCGTTGAATTTTATTTCCACCGTGCTGGATATGCGGTGCAAGGGAATGACCTTAAGCCGCTTGCCGGTCAGTGCCTGGGCGTGGTTCATCACCTCCTGCATGGGGCTGACGGCGTTTGCCGTGTTGATGCCGGCCTGCATCCTGCTGATTTTGGATCATGTGGCCGGGACGAGTTTCTTTGTCCCGTCGGGCCTGGTAATCAACGATCAACTGATACCGCACTCCGGGGGTTCCACGCTGCTGTGGCAGCATCTGTTCTGGTTCTTCGGGCATCCGGAGGTTTACATCGCCATCGTGCCCGGCATGGGGATTGTGACCCACGTTCTGATCACCAATATGCGGCGTCCGATGCTCAGCATGAAGGCGATCTTGTATTCGATGTGGGCGCTCGCGTTTCTGAGCTACATGGTCTATGGTCACCATATGTTTGTCAGCGGCATGAATCCATTTTCCTCGCTGGCGTTTTCATTCCCCACGTTGATGATCACCATTCCCTCCACCATCGTAGTGCTGATCTGGATCGGGAGCCTGTACGGCTCTCAACTGCGGATCAACACCGCGTCGCTTTTTGCGCTGGGGTTCATTTCCATGTTCGTCAGCGGCGGGGTCAGCGGATTTTTTCTGGCGCAACCCTCGATCGATATCCTGCTACATGCCACGTACTTTGTGGTGGGCCACTTCCACATGGTGATGGGCGTGGCGGCCATGTTCGGGATCTTCTCCGGCACGTACTTCTGGTTCCCGAAGATGTACGGACGAATGATGGATGAAACGTTGGGCAAGATTCACTTCTGGCTCACGTTTGTGGGAACGTACTGCATCTTCATGCCGTTCCATTATCTCGGCTGGGCGGGCAACGTGCGGCGCTATGCGGCGTTCACGGACGATTTCCTGAAGCCGCTGATCCCGTTGCATCAATTCATTTCCGTCGCCGCGCTGTTCACCGGCGCGGTTCAGCTGATTTTCATCTACAACTTCATCAACAGCAGATTCCGTGGCGCGCCTGCGCCGGCTAATCCCTGGGAAGGGACCTCGCTCGAGTGGATTATGCCTTCGCCGCCGCCCTGGAACAATTTTGGCGGCAAGGACCCGGTGGTCTATCACGATGCGGAGCAGTACGGCGTTAAAACTGCATCGGGCGCGGATTACATTATGCAGAATTCACCCGAGCAAGCCGTGTCGGGTGGCGACGGTGATTGATCTCGGAATTAGCGGACGCAAGAGAGGCAGAGTGTAAAGAAATGGCTGAAACATTCGAGCGGCCGGATAAGCCTGGAAATGGAAGCACCGGGAACGGTGGATGGCAGAACCTGGTTCCCGCGGACGGGAATCTCCGGACAATCGAAGAATACTCGCCTCCGCCATCGAGCAGCGCCATCTGGGTCGGCATTGCGGCCATATCCATGTCGTTTGCCGCCTTTACCAGCGCCCTGATTGTTCGGCAAGGGGCATCCAACGATTGGCGGCACATTACTTTGCCGTCGATCCTGTTCCTGAGCACGATGCTGCTGTTGGCGAGCAGCGTCACCCTTGAGATAGCGCGCCGCCGCGTTGCTGCCTGCATGGGTGGTCTGCAAAGCCAATTGGTGAGTTCAAGGCTGTGGTTATACGCAACACTAGGGCTCGGTTTGCTGTTTGTAGCCGGACAATACATGGCGTGGCTGCAATTGAGGTCGCAAGGATTGTATCTGGCGACCAACCCGAACAGCTCGTTTTTTTATGTGTTCACCGCTTTGCATGCCCTGCATGTGCTGGGTGGCTTGGCCGGACTGGGCCGCGTCATCCGCAAACTCGGCCTGGGGACTCTGCGGCGGAGCACGCTGAATGCAACATCGATCTATTGGCACTTCATGGGCGTGCTGTGGATCTACCTGTTCCTGCTGCTGTGGATGAGAATTTAGCGAGTTCGACCATAGGAGGCGCCGTGAGTCATTCTGACGTTGCATTGGGTGGACATCATGCACCCGCGATGGAGCCATCGCCGTTCGCGATTCCCGCGATCAAACTGGCAATGTGGCTGTTCATCATCTCCGACATCATGACGTTTGCGGCATGCCTGGTGGCTTATGGATTCTTGCGGAATGCCACCCCAAACTGGCCGAGGCCGTACCACTCATCAACGATCATTAGCGTACTGGTGATGACGGTTATTCTGGTGACCAGCAGCCTGATCATGTTGATGGCGGTGCGGGCAGCGCGTGCGGGGGACCGGGCGAACGCCTTCCGGTGGACGATGGTGACCCTGGCGCTGGGCGCCCTCTTTGTTCTCCTTCACGTTCGTGAGTGGTTCGGCATGATCGGCCAGGGGATGACCTTTTCGTCGAACCCATGGGGCACGGGCCTGTTTGGAGGCGCGTATTTCAGTGTGACCGGGATGGAACTCCTGCACGTGATCGCGGCCCTGATTGCTCTCTTGATTATCGGGCTGGGCTACAAAAGCGGGCGTTATGGCGCGGCACATATCGAAAACTGCCATTTGTTCTGGCAATTCATCAATATCGTGTGGATGTTCGTTGTGCCCCTGGTCTATCTGATGAACATCGCAAACTAGAAATTGGCGTGCCAGGAAAATGAATCGCGGAAAGGAAACTTGATTATGAGCACAGCCGGCGAACAAGGTGGACTTGGCAAATACATCGTGGTTTACATCTGCATGCTGGCTATTACTGGAATCGAAGTCGCTTTAGCCACCAGCAACCCCGGGGGAGCGCACCTGCTTCCGATTATGCTGATACTTGCCTTTGCCGGGGCGTTGCTTGGGGTTCTCTCGTTTATGGGGTTGGCAGCCGAAAAGCGCAGCCTGATTATAAGCGTCGCGATCTTCACGCTGTTCGTACTGGCGACAATTAATTATGGCTGGACCGACAGCTTCCGTGTTTTGATGGGTGTACCGTACGCAAAGTAGCCCGCGACTCGGATCGGAAGGAACGAGAATGAAAATTGCGAACCTGCTTCGGTCGGCGGGCGCCGCGCTTGCGGGACTCGCTCTCCTGTTTCTCTCTCCCGCGGCTTTCTCGCAGAGTTGCGCTCTCTGCTATACCCAGGCCGCTTCCTCCGGCTCCCGGATGATTCAGGCGCTGCGCAGCGGGATCCTGGTGTTGATTATTCCGCCGACCCTGATGTGGCTGGTGATTGCCGCAATCATGTATTCCAAGCGCAATCAGTTTAAACGGGCGGACGATAACGCTGGATCCAGCGCCAACTGGTAACGAGCGGCCGCGACGACCCTCGGCCGGCAAGAATTGATGTATGTTCGAACAGGGATGAAAACTCTTTCTCCTGGTCGCCTTCCTGAATTGTGTTTTAGCCGGAGCGGTGTCTTACTGGGATGTTTCGGTGCGTGTTGGACCGCCGCCGCGCTCACTTGCAGTGGCGTGTCGGCCCAGAATCAAACTCCGCCACGACCGCTGAAGGTCTATCACGCGCCGCGCGCGCTTCCACTTGGCAAGTTCTATGAAACGCCAGAACCGCTGCCCCCGGGCAAACCGGGAGAGCTGATCCGGTCCGAGCAGGCCTACGAGTATCACCTGTCCTACGAAGCTTCCACCTTTCGCATTCTGTATCATTCGCTTTCTCCGCAAGGCAAAGATGTAGCGGTCTCCGGCGTGGTGCTGGTGCCGGATGGGACGCCGCCCGCCGGAGGGTGGCCGGTCATTGCGTGGGCCCATGATTTTGTCGGGTCGGCGCGTCAATGCGCACCGTCGCTTCTGAAAAACCTGAAGGAAGGGCCGCTCCTCTCGATGTACGCGAGCCTGGGATTCGCCGTCGTTGCCTCCGACTATGCAGGCCTGGGGACAAGCTCTCCCCACGCCGTTTTCGATACGCAGTCGAACGCTTTGGATCTGATCTATTCCATTCCGGCGGCGCGAGCAGCGCTGCCTCAGCTCGGGCAGAAGTGGGTGGTGGCCGGATATTCCCAGGGAGCGAATGTGGCCCTGCGAGTGGCGGAAGCCCTCAGTGAAACTGGCGATGCCAATTATCTGGGGGCCGTCGGCATTGCGGGAGTGGCGGAGCCTGAAGACATGTTTGTGCGGTTTGCCAAAGGAGCTGAGCGCACCAAAGCGGTGTTTTTAGCCCAGGGGGTAAAGGCGGTCT
>DASYXF010000148.1:0-19185 GCA_035935335.1 Candidatus Acidiferrum sp. | reverse complement strand
GAAGTTCGTGATGCAGATCGGACATCCATCGGCGGATGCGGCGGATAGTTCGCGGACCGATATTCTGGGGAGGCCGGCGGGGATTGAGGTGGATTCGGAGGTGCACGAGGTTTATGTCTCCGACGGATATATGAACAAGCGCGTGATTGTGTTTGATTCGGAGACGGGGGCGTTCAAGAGGATGTGGGGAGCGTATGGAAGCGCGCCGAAGGATGGCGATGTGGGCGCGTATAATCCGTCGGCGGCGCCGGCACAGCAATTTCGCAATCCGGTGCATTGCGTGCACATTTCGCGGGACGGGCTGGTGTATGTGTGCGACCGCTCGAGCGACCGGATGCAGGTGTTCACGAAGCAGGGGAAGTTTGTGAAGGAGTTTATGGTGAGGCCGGAAACGCTGGGAGTGGGGTCGGTGTGGCAGTTTGCGTTTTCTACGGACGAGCGGCAGAAGTATTTGCTGGTGGCGGATGGCGAGGACAACGTGATCTGGACGTTGCGGCGGGAAGATGGCGCGGTGGTAGGACGGACCGGGCGCAACGGGCGGAGTGCGGGGCAGTTTCATTGGATCCATCAGATTGCTTCGGATTCGGAGGGGAATTTGTATACCGGGGAAGTGGATACGGGGAAGAGGATTCAGAAGTTTGTGCTGGTGAAGGATGGGAGTGCGAAGAAGTAGCGAAGCCAAGAGGTGAAAAGCGAAAAGCGAAAAGCGAAAAGCGAAAAGCGAAAAGCGAAAAGCGAAAAGCGAAAAGCGAAAAGCGAAAAGCGAAAAGCGAAAAGCGAAAAGCGAAAAGCGAAAAGCGAAAAGCAGATCCCTCACCCCGCAAAAACCGCGGGGATTCGGGATGACAACGTGGAGGAGATCGCTACAGCCGAACTCGCGAGGCAGAAGGGAAGTGCGATGCGGAAGAAGAGGAAGGCGAAGAAGCGCAAAGTTTCGGTGAAGCGGCCGCTGGGCAAGCTTTGGGAAGAGCATCTCACCGGCGAATTCACGACCAAGGATACGGAAGCGACGCTGAAGACGATGGTGCCGGATGCGTATGTGAATCACATTCCGGTGCTGACCGGAGGGGTGGGCCACGATCAACTGCGGGAATTTTATTCGAAGCATTTTATTCCGAAGATGCCGCCGGATACGAAGATCGTGCCGGTTTCGCGCACGATTGGGGACGAGCGGCTGGTGGACGAGATGATTTTTCAGTTCACGCACACGTTGGAGATGGACTGGATGCTGCCGGGCGTTGCGCCAACGGGGAAGAGAGTGGAATGCCCGCTCGTGGTGATTGTTCATTTTCGCGATGGGAAGCTGGCGAACGAACATATTTATTGGGATCAGGCTTCGGTGCTGGTGCAGTTGGGGCTGCTGGATACGTCCAAGCTGCCAGTGCTAGGAGTGGAAACGGCAAGGAAACTCGCGGACCCAAGCGTTCCCGCCAAGCGATTAATTGAGCGGGCTAAGTCCGGGCGTGGTGCATAAACGTTTCGTTGCCCAGTGCCCAAGCTGCCGGTTATGCGACTAACCAGGACTTGGCCAACTTCATGATGTAGAATTTTCGCACGTGAGCGAACAATGACAAAATCTCTTGCGAGAATTGCGGTTCTAGCGCTCACGTTTTTCGCTGCTGTCGTCATCGGCTGGGCTCTGACTTATCCGTCCGACAGCGACCCCAAGAACATCAAGTATGTCCTCTGGAAGAACGGCCTGTATAGAATGAACCTTGATATTGCGACTGGCACGATGATTGGGGACGCGAGCCGTGAGAAGTTGGTTCTAGGTAAGACAAAAGCCCAATTGCGAGAAACGTTTGGTTATCTCTCGACGCCTACAGATGTATCGCCATATCTGAGGGGCTGTTATCAAAACTCCGCATGGAAAGACCGAGATGCGCTCTTCATCCGAAAGAGCCCTTTGATGGCGGTTTTTGACGGTGACAAAGCAACTGAGCTTGTCCTCATCAAGGGGTGTTGATTGGACAGATTGACAGAAACCAGCCCCGGGAATTTGAGGCAGCGGGCTAGGGCGCAACGCAGCAGCTGAAAGGAATCGGTGTGGGCGGCAACTTCGTGCATTCGTTGGCAAGCGTGATTTTTCTTGCGATTCCGAGCGAGGTGATTTGGTCGTATTTTGTGGGCGGAGCGGTATTTGCGATTGGGACGGCGGTAATTTTTCTTCGCGGGGATTGGCAGAAGGCGCGGGGATTGGACAAGTTGATTGTGTTTGGGCCGGTTTTTTATGCGGCGCCGGTCGCGGCGTTTGGGACCGAACATTTCACGCTGACGGCGGCTGTTGCGTCGATTATACCTGCGTGGATTCCTTGGCACATCGCTTGGGTGTACTTCCTGGGAGCTTGTTTTATTGCGGCGGCGCTCAGCGTGGTGACTGGGATTCAGGCGCGCTTCTCGGCGAGTATGCTTGCGCTGACGTTTTTTCTGTTTGTGGCGCTGATGCATGGACCGGGTTGGGCACAAGATCCGGGAAACCGGTTTGCGCTGGCGGTGGCGCTGCGGGAATTGTCTTTCAGCGGCGGGGCGCTGGCGCTGGCGGTGAGCCTTAGCGACAAGGGGCGGAGGACGGATATTTTTGCAGTGATTGCGCGATACCTGGTGGCAGTTCCGGTGCTGTTTTTCAGCGTGGAGCAATTCCTGCACGGTGATCACGTTCCCGGCGTTCCGCTGAACCGGCTAACACCTGAGTACATCTACGGGCATGCCATCTGGACGTATGTGGCCGCCGTGGCTTACGCAGTGGCCGGCATCCTTTTGGTTTCTGGGAAGAAAACCCGTGCGGCGGCGACGTGGCTTGGGGCGATGGTGCTCTTTGTGGAGTTGGTTGTCTATGTGCCGATCGGAGTCGTGGACCGCGCCAGCCTCGCCACAGGGCTAAATTACGTGGCGGATACGCTGATGTTTTGCGGCGCTGTACTTCTACTCGCGGGCGCCATGCCGCGGGAAGCCCAAAGCAGGGATTGACCTGTTCGAACGTACAGCGAGTACATCTTCCGGCACTCTGCCGCAGAGCCCTTCTACCTTGAATCCTGCGTCTCGCTAGAATTGACGCATGCCGAAACGCAATTGCACGGACCGAGCTGCGTGGCGACTGCAGACCGGAAAGCCACCGGCGGCCATCTCTGCGCATTACCGGCTGGATTGTGATTTTGGGACGCCCGTGGTTGTTTGCTGGAAGCAGGGCGGAACGGAACCCATTTACGTTTGTGAGAGTCACGCGCAGGAGTTGGGACCTTCCCGCGAACACGGCCCCGAAGCGCGGGTTCTGGCGGCTGAGCAGGAAGGGAAGCAAGCCGCAATTGAGCGCGAGGACCGGGAGCAAGTCCCAGTCCAGGCGCAAACGCCACATAAAACTAAAGTTGAAACTAAAGCTGAAACTAAAGCCGAAACCAAGGGCCAAACTCATACCCAAGCTGAAGCTCAGACCAAAACGCAAAGTCAGGAAATCGCGGGTGTGAAGTCAGACGGTGCTGCTCCGTCGAAAGCTGAGAGCCATGTTGCGGAGAAGAAGGTCCGGCGAACTGCAACCCGAGCCGCAACTGATGCACCGGCCAAATCCCGCGTTCGCGACGTCACCTTTGGGGATTCAGCGAAAGCCATGGTGGACGAAGCCATTTGGAACTTGGCAATCGGAGATTGCGAGGCTTATCGGGCGGCGATACAAGCGGGGAAGTCCGCTGACGAGGCCGCGCACGCCGCGGGCGGACAACTGGGCGTGATTCATCAAAAAATCGGCGAGTACACACTTAAGCTCGAAACGGTGCTTTCGGGAGCGAAGTCAACCGTCAGCCTGGTAGCGACCGTAGATAAACCGCTTGAAAAAGCAATGCTGGAAGTGATCGGTAATGAAGCAATGGGCGACCCTGAAAAAGACAGCGCCATTCAGCAGCTTGGCGCGATTCAGGAATGGGTGAAACGTGGTCTCCAGGGAGAGATAACTCCGCTGCAGGCGAACCAGATCGCAATGAACATTGGCGAGCGCCTGAACTGGGGAGGAAACAGCGACGTTTCGGACGAGTTCAAGCCAGTCTACCGAGCGGTCTACGGCGAACTGAAAACGGCGATTCGCAGTGCGGTTCCCGAGGCACAAAATCTTCACGATCGACTGAGCAACTTGAAGGCAGCCAAATCAGATCTCGACAGAGAGTTGCTGACCACGAAAGAGTTGACCCAGACTCTTCGTTAAAGCCCCGCCATGGATGGCATTGGAGCGTTCAGTTTGGCTGAACGCCACACTTTGCGGCTGGCCATGGCTTGCAACCCTGGGGAGCGCGCGCCTGGAGGATTGCCAGCAGGGTGCGGGGCATTTCCTTGCTCACTTCAAAGATGGCCACTTGCTGTGTGTTGTTTTCGTCGTGCCATACGATTGCAACGGCGAAGAGAAATGCCAGAGGGCAAGGTAAGAGCCGCACCTGGAAGGTTGGCGGCCGAGAGAAACGGCCAGCCACTACGTGGATGAATAGAGAGAAGGCGCCCGCCTCAGAAGGCGGCCGCTACAAGGCGAAAGAAGGCGGGGCAAGCCGAGGGCAAGCCGCGCCCCTACAAAGGCGAGAAGTGCGGTGCTTTAATTGGCGGCGGCGCGGGAAGTGGAAAAACTGGCGACCGCGGCCGCTTCGGTGTCGTAAACATCGAAGATGGTTATGAGCTTGGTCAGCTGCATCACTTCGTTGAATTTATGGCCGAGATTGCAGAGGCGCACGGAAGCGCCGGCATTTTTGACGCTCAGATGAGCAGCGACCAAAGTGCCGAGTCCGGAGCTGTCAATGTAATCGATTTCGGACATGTTCAGAACGATTTTCGTCGAGCCGCCGGCGACGAGGCGCTTGAGCTCTTCGCGGAGAGCGTTACTTTCTTCGCCCAGGACGATGCGGCCCGTTAAGGAGACCACGGAGACGCCGTCGACGATGCTATCGGTGATTTTTAGAGACATGGTGAACCCTCCGTCGCCGGCTACAGGCGACATAAGGAAGTAGAGCATATAGGAGCGGGGGTGGATACGTAAAAAGAGCAAGTAGGTGGGGGGATAGGGGAAGAGGGATTAAAGAGGGCCGGGCCCTTCGCAGGGGCTCAGGGCACGAGGCGTTGGCAACGCGGTTCCAGCGGGCTAGATTGGCACCGGCGTAAGGGCATCGCTAGCCGATCAGGCTCCCACTTTGGCGATGGTGCCTTGAGGCGAGCGAGTCGGATCGCGTTTTTCCGGAATAAAATCACGAACGTATCGGCGGCAATGGAGAATTGTGATTGCCGTTTCGAGCGCCCAGAAGATGCCAAGACCGAGCAACCCGGCAAACAGGTCAGGAACGGCTTTGGGCGAGGCCAATCCGGCGAACAAGATAATCAGGATGTCGACTATAAAAATCGTTTCAATAATCGCGGGAAGAATCGCAATCAGGGGATGCCCGGTGTAGAAATAGCCGCCGCCAGGAAGAAAAATGGAGCGCAGGACCATAGTCTTCTCGTTCTTGAAGCGCAGGCCGCAGCCGGTGCAGGAATATTGCCGCTCGGTCAGAACACCACAGCAGTCGGGGCAAAGTTGAACGAGGCCGTGGGCGGATGTTTGTTCCCCGGAGGAGGCAGGAAGCAGTGCCGCGGCTATTGCAGTGAGTTTTTTGGCGTCGGCCCGGCGAAAATTGGTGTACGTGGGCTTGGCGCCGTTTCTACATTTGAAAGTGACGTTTCTAACGAGGAAGCCTTTTGCCTTAACTTCCTCAAGGTCGCCCCAGTACACTGCTCTGACGCTTTCTCTCCAGTTTCCGTCGCGCTTGACCGGAAGGAACAGGATGCGCTTGTTAGTCACGACGATCACACAGGCTGCCAAAAGCGCCGTCCACCAAGCGGCAGTGAGTTGTTCGACGACGGAGAGCGGACTGCGGGCCGGCATTGCGTAGAGTACGGATTCGCCAGGCAGCAAGATGCGCTGCAGTACGGGGCAGAGTTTCCGCAGTATTTTGCTGGTGCGCCTTTGAACGGAGTCTTTTTGTTCCCCCGTCTCACTCGTAAAGAGCACATCGCTCCGGATAGAAACGCCATCCATCGTCTCGGTGCGAGCAAATTGGTTCTCGTGGATGCGAAAATCAGGTGCGGGCACATGGACCTCCGAATGGGAACTATTCAGACGGTAACGTGGCTTCCGGTGAAAGAGAAGGCAAGGCCCGCAAAGGCTTGCCCTAAAAGTAAGGAGTTCTGTTTTTACCTGAAGCCGGAATCACTTTCGGGTTCGAGAAGTGTGCGGCAAGCGTTAGGCGCGCCTGTCCTCCTGTCCGGGTACTGTTTGGCGTCAATCGACGCGGCAATTCGTAGGCATGCTTAGCCCCCCATTTAAGATAGATGAGGCATTCCCTCTAAAGCCTTTCGCGAGGTTCAAAATGAAAAAACACCTTTGGATCTTCTCGTGCGCCTGGCTGGCAATTCCCGTAATGTGCGCTGGTCAGAGCGTCCAGCCCAAACCAGTTTCCAAGAAGAGTTCCGCGGCCTCTGCAAAGCCCGTGAGCACCGCACCCAGGCCGGCCGAGCCATCAGGCAAGATTGGTTACGTTGACCTGAGCATCGGTGAGTTGATTGCGGAAGACGCCAATCGTTGGTCGGACAAGATGTCTGCGCGCGCAGCGGTCGGCGGGTTTGTGACCCAGGTATCAAAAGGGAACGACGGCGACACGGAGATTCGCATCTGCGAAAACCCCAAAATTGAGGGGATGGATCGCGCGCGATGCATTGTTGCGAAATGCATACCCAAGATTCCCTGCGATCTGCCGAAGGTGGGAAAGCCCATTACGGTTAAAGGAATCGCCCGCTACGACGCCAAAGTCGGAACGCACTGGTGGGAGATTCAGCCCATCGAAGAAATTGAAAAATAAGCACAAGGGCTAGCACTTATACTGACAGCGTCGCGGAAACTGCGATAGAATGTACGTGGCCGGAAGAAAGAGAGTCCGGTCCGACCCACGACCAGCCCAAAGCTGCGGCGCCAGATTTCCCAGACCCCTGGCCTGCACCTGCCTGCGGTAGGCAGAGCGTAAAGTTCCGGGACACCCTGGCAAACCCGGAATTATCCCAATGTAACAAGACTAATAAGGAGGAGATTCTCATGGTGAGAAAAACAGGGTTGAAAGTTATAGGGTTGCTGCTTGGAGTTTTGTTCGTGGCGCTGCGGCCCGCGGCGGCGCAAGACGACAAAGTGGAAGTGTTTGGCGGGTATTCGTATATGAGGTTCCGCCCGTCGCCCGACGTGAACCTGAACGGGTGGGAGGCTTCGGCGCAGTATAAATTCCGGGATTGGATTGGCGGGGTGGCGGACTTCGACGGTCACTATGGCTCGCAGTTCGGAGTCGGGGAGTCCGTACACTCGTTCCTGTTCGGCCCCCAAGTGTCGCTGCCTTCGAAGGTATCGCCGTTTGCGCACGTGCTGCTGGGCGGAGCGCATTTCAGCGCGAGCGGAATTGGAGATACCGCGTTTTCGATGGCGATCGGCGGAGGCATGGACTACCAAATCAACGACCGATTCAGCTGGAGAATCATTCAGGGGGATTATCTGATGACCAGATTCGGGGGCGACACGCAGAATAATGGAAGGCTCTCGACGGGGATTATTTACCGGTTTTAGAGGAAAAGCCGTTGAAATAAGAGGGCCGGCAGGCGTTTGCCTGCCGGCTTTTCTTTTGGCAGGGACTGTTTTGCGTGCGCGGAGCAGTCGGCCAACCCATCTCTAACAAGACCCCAGACGATGGGCTACGCCGGCCGACGGATTCCTCTCACAGGCGCCGAATGTCGTATGATCCACGCTGCGGATCTAGGCGGTAGGTCAGGGAGATGAGGCGTTCCTGTCGGGTTACGTCTCCGGTCTTGAAATAAAGGATGTTTTTCGGATAGGATTTACATTCCCACGCAGGGTTGACCGCCGTTTGGTTGATCCCCAGCCCCTTCGCACGGCGGAGAAAACGAACCCGTTCGGCCTGGAAGGGTGCAACATGAAACTCATACTCGATGGAGCTCATCCCGGACGTTGCCCAGAATGCGGCAGCAGCTCAATTCACCGGTCGCGGAGAAAGGGACTGGTGGAGACGCTTCTCCACCACGCTTTGTTAATCAGCCCCTATCGTTGCGATGAATGTTACGAGCGGCACTTTCGGTTCCGCGCAGCGAAGGATGTACAACACGCGCCAACGCCGCGGCCGCGGCACGCCTCTTAGCCGGCCGCTGCAAAACTTTCCAAGGACAAAGCAATCAACGCCGTCCGTTGATCAGGCGGAGGGGTGTCTGAGGATTTCGGCCAGCGCGTGAATGCGCGCGGAGTCGGCCGGAGTTTTCGCCGCGGCGGCGTTTTGTTCGACCGAACTCGCCATGTTCTGCAGCTTGGCCACCTTGGATTTATTCATGTGGGAAGTCTCCGCGCCTTGGATGGCTTTGCGGAGAGAGGCGACTTGCTTTGCAGGCAAAGCCTGAGAGCGGGAGAGCTGGTCAAGGTAGGCCTTGGCGACGACAAGGCTGGCAGGCCATTCGATTTTTTGCTGGTTCTGAACGTTCAGATCGGCGACGTGGACGGACTTCGCGGCGTCAATTTCGTTTTGGGAGAGGTACGGGCTGGGAGTGAGTTCAAAGATGTCCAGACCGCGAGCGATTTCCGAAGCGTAGATGTTGCCGTTGTACCAGTAGGCAGACCATTCGCCGCCGAGAACGAGCATTTTGGGGTCGATGGGGCCGCGATCGAAGTAGGCGATTTCAAAAGGCTGAGCGGGATCCGTGAAATCCATTACAGAGATGCCGCCTTGATACCAGGCTTGGACTTCGATGTCGCGGCCGGGGACGGGCACGAGCGAGCCGTTGTGGGCGACGCAATTTTCGGAGTCGCCCTGCGCGGCGGGCAGCTTGTAATAGTTGGCGAAGGTGAGCTTGTTGTCCTTGAGGCGGAAGATGGCGTCCGCACCCCATTTATTCGGATCGTTCGCGCGGCAGCGAGCGCCGAGGCCGCCGCCCCATTCATCGGTAAAGACGACCTTGGAGCCGTCGTTGGAAAACGAAGCGGAGTGCCAATAGGAGTAGTTGGGGTCGTTGACGGCATCGAGGCGCTTCGGGTGGACGGGGTCCTTGACGTCGAGAATAATTCCGTTACCGGAGCAGGCGCCGGCGGCGAGGCCGATGGCGGTGTAGACCGTGATGTCGTGGCACTGGTCGGTGTCCGCGGGCTTCTCCTGGCCCTTGTGCAGGCTTCCGCCGCTGCTGAGGCCGTTGATGGCGCCGGTGCGGGGATCAATGAAGAGACGCGGAGTGGAGACGATTTTCGCGTCTTGCGGCGCGGCGACGGGGACCTTGATCACGTCAATGCGGAAGAGCGCGGTGTTTGGATCCTTGTCGGGTTTTTCGCCGGAGCAGCCGTCGAGTTCCTCGGCCTGGCGCACGAAGGATGTGCCGGAGACGTAGATATAAACGTTGTCCTTGTCGTTGGGATCGAGGACCAGGGTGTGAGTGTGTGAGCCGCGGCAGGTTTGCACGGCGGCAACCTGCTTCGGATTCCTGATGTCGGAGATGTCAAACACGCGGACGCCGCGGAAGCGATCCTTCTGGGCGGCGGGGAGGCGGCGCTTCTTTTCTTTTTCTTCCGCAGCGGGCGGTGGAGGCTCGGGAGGAAATCCTTGTGTGCCGCAGTCGAGGCGTCCGTTGGGCATTTCGACGGACATGAAGAGAAGATTTTTGTAGACGGAAACGTCGCCCTGTCCGCCGGGGCAGACCATGGAAGTGAGGAGTTTGGCGTTCGCGGGGCTGGAGATGTCGTAGATGTTCACACCATAGAAATTACCCATGAAGAGGTGATTTCCCTGGAAGGCGAGGTCGGAGTTGGCAAAGGCGAGTTCCGCGATGGGGAGTTGCACCGCTTTAGGGAGTTTCGCGACGTTGCCGATGCCGAGCTGGGCGATGGTCTTTTGCACTTTGGGATCATCGGGATCGGTTGAGCCAAGTTGAAAGGCATCGGGCTTTTTGAGAAGGAGAAGGTGCTTGATGCCGACAGCGGCTTCGCCTGCGTCGTAGAGGCCAGGGGTGAGCTTGGCGCGGGGATCGTTGGCGTCGGAACCCTTCATGCCCGGAGGAAGTGGCGGCGCGGGTTCGGGCTCAAAGGGGTTTTTATTGTCGTCCGCGTCGGCATCTTTCTTGGCCTGATCCTCCTTGGCGGCATCCTGCTTGGGTGCGTCCTGTTTGGAAGGAGCGGGCGGGGGCTCCTGCGCTTTCATTCGGACGAAGCCGGAAGATAGAAAAATCGCGGCGATGGCGACGCGAAGGGCAAGGATCATGGCTCGATTCATTGTTTCTCCTCAGAAGATTTTTTCTGCAGCATGGATTCCATAATTTTGATTTCGGCGCGTTGGGTGTTGTCCGCGTCGGTGGCGAAGTTGAAAATGTCGGCGTCCTGGCCGGCACCAGCGGTGTCGAAGAGAGCTTTGACCATGACGAGGGCGCCGTTGTGGTGCTGAATCATTCCAGTTAGGAAGAGACGGTCGAATTCGGGGCCGTTGGATTTGCGAAGGGCTTCCATCTGTTCGGCGCTGAGCATTCCGGGCATGAGGGACATCGGGCGGCCGGAGCGGTCCATCTCCGGCATGCCGGGCATAGCCATGGAGAGAGCCTCGCCGCGGGCCGCGAGCCAGCGCTGCATAAAGCGAATTTCGCTGGCCTGGGAACTACTGATGCGGGCGCCGAGGGAGTGGAGATTTTTGTTATCGGTGTGGGACGGGATGAGGGTGGTCATTTCGACGGCTTGCTGGTGATGCATGATCATGCCTTGCATAAATTCGACGTCGGCGGGCGAGCGCGGAGGAAGGGTACCCTTGGTCGAAGAGGGAAGCGTTTTGCTGGGCTGCCCGGGAGCGCCGGGTTGAACGACGGCGGGCGCGGCGGAATCCTTTTGCTGCGGGCACGCCGGAAAAGACAGGAAACCGTTGAGAGCGCCGGAAACAAACAGTGCGGCCAAAAGCGGCGTGGACGTTAGGCGCGAATGGGGCCAACGCTTGGGGGAATTAAAGAAGATGTCGCTCTCCAAAGAACAGCCAACCATGCGACCGGCGCAAGGGAATAAAACCAGGCCCGCTCCGCTGTACAGTACAACCACAAATTTATATCACGTCGCCGGAGAGAGCGGGCCAGGTTTTTTGCGGCGACTCAGCATTTGTGGTTGGCGGTGGTGGGATCGATGACTTTGGTAATTTCGGTGATTTTGGTGGCGGGGAAGCCGCTGAGTTCGGCGTGGCGGCGGATGATGGATTCGTCCTTGGCGAGATAGATGCAGAAAGTCTTGTCGCCGGCGACGTAGGACTCTTGCCACTGAATGTCGGGGCCGAGTTGGTTTAGCGCTTGATTGGAGCGGGCAGCGGCTTGGCGCAACTGCTCCGCTTGCAAAGAACCTACCTGGGGAATTTCGCGTTCGATAACATATTTTTTCATTGCATCCTCCGTATGATGCCAGGAATTTCCTGTACCCGTTCAAAGTAGAGGGAAAAGGGGGTTGCGGCAAGATGGCAGATTTGCCATTCTACATAGGTATTTACGCCAACAGGGAAGAGGCTGGAAATGATTGACGTGACGGTGCTGATCCTGGACGGGACGTTTTCGTCGACGGCGGTGGGGCCGATGGAGGTGTTCCGGCATACGGGGACCATCTGGAACGATTTTGCCGGGAAGGCACGGACGCCGCGCTTCCGGGTAACGACCGCCTCGGTGGGCGGGAGGCATGTCCAGTGCGACGGGCCGCTTTACATAAGGCCCATGGCGTCGCTGGCGGCGATTCGGAAGACGGATCTGATTTTTCTGCCGTCCACGGGACCAAGCCTGAACGACATTGTGGAGCGGAATGGCGAAGTGGTGCCGTGGCTGCGACGGTGGCATAAGCGGGGAGCCGCGGTTGCGAGCGTGTGCACGGGAGTTGGACTGGTGGCGGCGACGGGACTGCTGGATGGAAAACGTGCGACAACGCATTGGGGAGTGGCGGCGGAGTTCCGGAAGCAATTCCCGAAGGTGAAATGGATGCCGGAAATGATGGTGACGGAGGACCGGGGATTTTATTGTGGCGGCGGAGTGAACGCGTCGCTGGATTTGAGCTTGTACCTGGTAGAGCGGTATTGCGGGCATGAAGTGGCGATGCAGACGGCGAAAGCGCTGCTGATCGAGACGCCTCGGGCGTGGCAGGCAGGGTTTGGGATTGTGCCGCTGAAGACGCAGCACAGCGACGAAGCGATCTCCGGGGCGCAGGAATGGCTGCACAAGAATTTTCACAGGAACTTTGCGCTGGAAGTGCCAGCGCGAGCGGTTGGGATGAGCATGCGAAATTTTGTGCGGAGGTTCAAGGAAGCTACAGGAGATGCGCCGCTGATTTACCTGCAGAAGCTGCGGGTGGCGGCGGCGAAACGTCTGCTGGAGAGCGACCATCGCGGGGTGCAGGAGATCAGCGAGGCCGTGGGTTATCAGGACGTAGCGTTTTTCCGGACGATTTTTGAGCGGCACACGGGAGCGTCGCCGAGCGCGTACCGGCGGAGGTTTGGGCAAGCGGCTTAGCGGAGCGGGTACCGGCAGATCAGGTGCCGGAGACGGAGTGTTTTTTGAGTTCGAGACCGCCGGATTCGCAGGTGTAGTCGGGCATGGTGAAGATCTGGCGGATTTCGGTTTCGCCTTCCCAGCCGGGCCAGTATTTGCGGTGAAGTTCCATGAATTCCAGCGCGCTTTCGATGGCTTCCTGCTTGGAATTAAAGTCAAAGATGGCGTAGCCGCCGACGAGTTCCCTGGTTTCCGCGAAAGGGCCGTCGAGCGAATTGATTTTGCCTTGGGAAAGGCGGACGCGAGTGCTCATGGCGGAGGGAGCGAGGCCGCCGGTTTCGATCATGGTGCCGGCCTTGGCGGTGTCCGAGGCGAGTTTGGCGATGGCGTCCATCAGCTCCTTGGGGGGCGGACCGGAGTTTTCGGCGGATTTGACTAGCATCATGAAGCGCATGTGGGGGTCTCCTGTAATTGGCTGTGAGCCTGGCAAACTGCGACCGGGTTTGAGGCTCTACCTGTAAGACGAACGGCGGGCGGCGAAATCGACACTCCCGACAATTTCATTGTCGCAATTGACGGTTGCAAGGGCGAGGGATTCAGCGGCGCTTTTTGGCGGCGATTTGGGCGAGGCGCGCCTTGACCATTTTCCTGATAAGGGCGGCAGGGAGAGGCTTGTCGGTAGGGAACTGGACGGTGCCTTTGGAGAGGGTATAAGGCTTCAGGTCGTCCTTAAAGAGTTCGATGACGCGGGCGGTGGGGAAGAGGCTGCAATGGTTGGCGAAGGCGGCGAACCAGATGACGATTTCGCCATGGCGGAAGGCAGGGATTTTGTAGCTAATGGTTTCGGTGGCGGCGGGAGGAAGGGCGGCGCGGATGGAGGCGCGAACTTTTTGCAGGGTAGAGCGGGCGGGTTGGGGGACGCGGGCGAGGTAGGCGTCCATGGTCTTAGGAGCGGCGGTTGGCTTGCCCGAGGACTTCGGTTTGGAGGAAGCGGACTTTTTCATTTTCATACGAGGAAGGCTAGCGGAAGGAGCGATTAAAGTCCATGTGCCGCCCGCAGAACTTCCCCGGTACACGGACACGACGTGCGGAATGAAAAATTGTTGAAACCGGGAGAGCCCAGGAGTAAAGTTTTTTCATTCCGCCTGGGGCCCCATTCAGACAACTTGATGAAATGATTGGAGGGATCATGAGTCGTTTGCCTCGGTTTATTGTGCTGGCGGTGCTGGTTACGGCCGCAGGACTTATTTATCTCAGTTCGTATGCGCAGGAAAAGTCGGCAAAGGCCGATTTTGAGATGACGGCGAGTTATATCGAAGCGTGCAGTTGCGACATGTTCTGTCCGTGCTATTTCAACACGCATTCGACGAATCATATGGGCGAGCACCACATGGACGAGCATTTTTGCCGGGCGAACCTGGTGCTGAAGGTGGACAAAGGACATTACAAGGAGACGAAGCTGGATGGGGCGAAGGTGTGGATCGCGACGGATTTGGGGAGCGACTGGAGTACAGGGAAAGATTCGTGGATGGTGGCGAATTTCGATCCCAGCCTGAGCAAGGAACAGAAGGCCGCCATGGGGGATATTCTCGGGCAACTGTATCCGATTCCGTGGCAGAAGAAGGGTATGAATACCGTCGCGTTCACGTGGGATGTGGACACGAAGAGCGGTGTGGCGCACGCGAAGATGGCGGACGGGAAAGGCGAAGTGGTGCTGGAACGGGTGGCCGGAAACAAGCCTGGAGAAGAAGTGGTTATGAAGAATTTAAAGTACTGGGGAGCGCAATCGAACGACGGGTTCCGGATGTGGAAGACGAAGCACGAAGCGTTCGAGGGCGACGGACACAAGTTCGCGTATGACGGGACGAACGGGTTCCTGATTACGATTCATTATTCGGGGATGGCGAAGACCGCGGCGGCGGACTGATTTCGCAAAGCAAGTCCGAAGCGTGTAGACATGCAAAGGGCGGCTCGGTGGAGCCGCCCTTTTTTGTTGAGTTTGAGATTCAGTTAGCGATGTCCGCCGCCGTGGCCACCACCGCCACCGTGGAATCCGCCACCACCGCCACCGCCGTGGAATCCACCACCGCCGCCGCCGTGGAACCCGCCACCACCGCCGTGGAACCCGCCACCACCGCCGTGGAATCCACCACCGCCGCCACCGCCGTGGAATCCGCCACCACCGCGATAGCCGCCACCGCCGTGGAATCCATTACCGCCGCCGTAGGCGCCGCCATGGCCGTAGTAACCGCCGCGTGCCCCGTACCCTCCCCCTCCCCCGTAGTAACCGCCGCGACCGTAATAGCCACCGTGGCCATAATACCCGCCATGACCGTAGTAGCCGCGGCCATAGTACCCGCCACGTCCGTAGAAGCCTCGGCCGTAGTAGCCGCCATGGTACCAGGGGCCGGCGCCGATGAAGACGCCGTCGACAAAGTAATCAGATCCGTAGTAGCCGTAGGGCGCGCAGGCGTAAGGATAGTAGTCGTAGTAACCGTAAACGCAGGCCGGTGCGGGGCCGATGGAACCGTAGACGGGGCCTACCCCGATGCCCACAGAAACTTGAGCATGGGCGCTGGCCGCGACGAAAAGCAAAACTCCCAACAGTGCAGCATATTTAAGGTAACGCATCTTGTCCCCTCGATCCCGGCGTGACCGGTGGAGTAACCCGGAGGCCGGGGCGCCTCCCGGAAATTGCCCTGGGGAAGCGCCTTACAGTTCGTTAAACACCGGGGGTGGGAAAGAGTTGCGGGAGAGTGTCTAAGACATGGGATAGGTTGTTTGTATGCAGAGGTTTACGGGGAGGGAAGGGCTGACAGACGTTGCCCAGGTCAAGGAAAGCCTCACCCCTTAAGGGGTGAGCTACAGGGCGGCGAGGATGGCTTCGGGGGAGGCGTTGTCGCCGAAGGTTTGGCTCAGGTGGGCGAAGCGGTCAATGTTGCCGGGGCCAAATATAAAGGTACCGCCGAGTTGGAAGGGATCGCGGCCGAGCTTGTGCTGGCGGTGGCCGGCGGCCTTGGCGCGGCTGCGGCTTTGGAAATTGTCGCTGCGGAGGAGATGGAGGAGATTGGCTTTGCCGAGGTTGGCGATTTTGTAGGTTTGGCTGCCAGCGTCGATGAGGAGGGGAAAGTCGATGCCGGTTTCTTCCTGGAAGAGGCGGGCGTAGCGGGCATCGCCGAGGCTGATGGCGGCCAGGGAAGCGTGCTTTTCGCGGAAGGCTTGCTGGTGCTCGCGCAACTGCGCGACGTGTTCGCGGCAGAAGATTCAACCGTAGTGGCGGAGAAAGACAACGATCGCGGGATTCGATTGCCAAAGGGAGCCGAGACGGACCCGGTTGCCAAAGGCATCGGGGAGAGAGATGCCGGCGAGTCGCTCGCTGAGAGTATCGGGCATGATGGGCCATGATTGAGGAAGTGGGAACGCAGTGTCAAGGGCGTGCACGGACGTCTGCGGCAGGGTGTTTGTGATGGTTGAACGCGCGAGGTGTGACGCGTTAAACGTCACCGCATAGACACTGAGACGCGGGCGTGTTACTCTTCGCGAAATTCGGGGTCGAGCTTGGGTGGAAAAAGACTCCGGACGGCTGGACGGGGCATGCGCGCACAACGGGGCAGTCTTCGGAAGTATCTCCTTGCAGTGTTTCTTCTCATCCTTGGTTTGGAAGGTATAGCCGTTCCGAAATCGGCCGGCCAGGGAACTCCATTGCCAACTGCAAATCCGGGGCAAAGCTCTCCGCCGGTGAGAGTGATTAAGAAAGCGGCTGCCGATGCGGCCGGTGCGGCCGGTGCGGGCCAAAGCAATGAGTCGCCAAAGGAATCAGACATCGAGGGGCCGGACGAGATTGATAAGCGCGCGGAATGGTTTTACAGGCAGCGCAGCAGCGTGAACGGGCGGCTGCCGGCCGGGGCGCGGCTGAAAGCATACGAGCACGTACAGCGGATGATGGTGGCGGAAGGAAAGCTGAAGCAACGGGTGGACGGCACCTATGCGGAGGTGATGCCGGAGTCGGGAACTTCGACGACCTCGTGGACGTCCATCGGGCCGACGCCGACGTTGGGAAGCCTTTTCGGGCCGGTGACCGGAAGAATCACGACCATCGCCGTGGATCCAAGCGACAGCACGGGAAATACCGTTTTGATTGGAGGAGCGCAAGGGGGAATCTGGCGCACGACGGATGCAGGACAGACGTGGAAGGCCGTGGGAGATCAGAACGCGTCGCTGGCGATGGGTTCGATTGCGTTCGCGGCGTCGCAGCCCGCGACGGTGTATGCGGGGACGGGCGAGCAGGCGTCGATCGGTTTTGACATTTACTACGGAGCGGGAGTACTGATTTCGAGCGACCACGGGCAAACGTGGAAGCAGACCTGCACGGTGGCGAGTTCGACGTGTCCGTTCATCGGGCCGTATAACGATTTGAGTCCGTTTGGGTATTTCACACTGGGTGGAACGCGGATCAGCTACGTTTCGGTGAACCCCGCGCACGCGAATCTGGTGCTGGTGGGAGCGCAGACGCAGTTTGTGGAGGGGCCGACGGAAGGAGTGTATTGCTCGGACAACAGCGGAGCGACATGGACCAACATTCTGCCGGACCAGATGTCCACGTTCGTGGGGTTTGCGTCGTCGAGCGTGGCCTATGCGGCGCTGGGGAATCCTTTTGGAAGCTCCAGCGGAGCGCCGAACGGGAATGGAATCTATAAGGCGACGTCGATCGGGTCGACGTGTTCGACGATCCATTTTGCGCGTTTGCTGAGCACATCGCTGCCGTTGCAATCGACCATGGGGAGAATAGATCTAGGAATTGCGCCAAGCGACGGCAATACGGTGTATGCGGCGATCGCGGATGCGACGAACGGTTCGAATACAAATCTGGGAGTATACGTGACCACGGACGGGGGCACGAACTGGGCCACTACCCAGGCGCCGGACGTGTGCCAGCCGCAATGCTGGTACGACAACGTGGTGAAGGTGGATCCGAACAACAAGCAGATCGCCTTCTTCGGAGGAGGCGCGGCGACGAATGGGGGTGCGCCGTTCTGGGTGGTGCGAACAAAGACCGGGGGAACGAGCTGGAGTTCGGTGATTCCGAACCTGACGCCGCCGAATGCCGGGGTTCCGCACGTGGACACGCACGCGATTGCGTTCGTGAAATTGCCGACGGGAAAGGTGCGGGCGTACCTGGGGAACGACGGGGGCATCTGGAGGACGGACGACGCGGAAGCGACCAGCGTGACGTGGACGAACCTGAACGGATCGGCGCTGACGCTTTCGCAATTTTATCCGGCGATTTCGATTCATCCATCGGCGCCGTCCATCGCGCTGGGAGGGACGCAGGACAATGGAACGCAAACCTATGCGGGGTCGACAGCCTGGACAAATCTGAATATTTGCGGGGACGGCACGGGAACTGCAATCGATGCGATGGTGCCGAGCACGGTGTATATCGCCTGCAACGGCCTAAATATTTTGGCTTCGTTTCAGAACGGAGCGCCAAATACCTATAACCTCTCGGTGACGGGGATCAATCCTGCCGACAATTCGAGCTTTGTACCACCTCTCCTTGTCGACCCAAATGCGGCAAATACTTTGTACGCAGGCAGTTCAAAAGTTTATCAGTCGGTGGATGCGGGGAACAGCTGGACAGCCATTTCTGGAGATTTAATCTTCGGCAACCAGGAAGCCTATCTGACGGCCGTCGCGGTGGCGCCGGGGAACTCCGCTGTAGTGTATGCGGGCGCGCAGAATGGAGCACTGTTCGTGGCGACGAACGTGGCTGCCGGAAGTGCGAACTTTAACCAAATCGGACAAAGTATCCTTCCGGGCCGCACGATCACGGCGATTGCGGTCGATCCGAGTGTGGCGGCGGGAACGACGGCGTATGTCAGCTTCTCTGGCTTTTCGTTTGTGAATTCGAGTTTGGGCGTGGACGATCCCGTGGGGCAGATTTTCAAGACAACCGATGGCGGCGCGACCTGGGCTGACGTGAGTTGTTCGCTGCAGAATTGCATGACCCGTGCAGCGACGGATTTGCCGAATATTCCGGTGAACGACGTGGTGGTGGACCCGGATGTGGCGGGGACCATTTATGCGGCGACGGATTTGGGAGTGTTTGTAGGAACTTGCACGGGGACGCCGTGCGCAACGTGGACCTGGAGCACGCTCGGGACGGGACTGCCGCGCGTGGCGGTGCTGTCGCTGAAATTGCACGAAGCTTCGCGGACACTGAGAGCGGCGACGCACGGGCGCGGTGTGTGGGATATCGTGCTGAGCAATTTTTCGTTTGGGGCAGGGCCGCACATCGCCTCACTTTCGCCGACGACATCGGGTGCGGGTGGAAGTTCGCTGACGCTGACGGTGACGGGAAGCGGGCTGACCGGCGGGACGATACTGTTCGGGGGGACCGCGCTCGTGGGAACGGGAACGGCATCGGACACGACTCTGTCCGGAACGGTGCCGAGCACTTTGCTGACGATCGGAACGCCGCTGATAACGGTGAAGAATCCGAGCAACGCGACGAGCAACGGATTGAAATTCGTGGTGACGGGAGGCGCGCCGACGCTGACGAGCATTGCGCCGAGCAGCACGCCGGTGCAGGCGAACCCGGTGAACAATATTCCTGTTACGTTGACGGGAACAAATTTCGCGACGGGGAGCAAGGTATTTTGGAACGGA
>DASYXF010000147.1:0-22904 GCA_035935335.1 Candidatus Acidiferrum sp. | reverse complement strand
CCACTACATTCAGATGAGTGCCGTACCGTTACTCGACTTTGTACGGTTTTCCGACCGGTCCTAGCGTAGGATTTGCAGGTCGAAATTTACCTCGGCGTGCTGTTTGTCGGGTGTGTCGATGAAAATGATTAGAGCGGAAGACTCGATCTGGTTGGATTTGAATTCCAGACGCACCTGCTCTCCATTAGCGGGGAGTGTGGCAAGTTCGGTCACCCTCGGAACATACGGCTGGCTTTCCGCAGATAATGGCACGATCTCTTTCTTGTTCTGGACAACTTTGATTTTGATGGCGTTCAACGGGGCATTTGGCTTGTAACAGATGTCCAGATAAACGCGAAAAAACATTTGCTTGCCATAGAACTGCTTCACGGCGTCCTGAGAGCTAAAATTTGGCGCGGTGCTCGCATAGTCGGCTACCTGAAGAAACGGAGTTTCGAGCCTAGCTTGCGAAGTGCAGAGGGTTCCATCTTTGAGTTCAGGAATCCAATGTGAGTACCGGGCCAGGAACTCCGGCGTCAGACTCCCCTGACGCGTACCCAAAAAATAGGCATCCCGGATTGAGTTTTCCGAGGCTGGGATATCGTCGTAGGCGCTGAGTGGAACCGCGAGAAATAGCGCTAGAAGAAGTGGAAGCCCGAGAAGTTGAGTGCGCGATGTGGCTCTTCGAGTCATTGCTGCTCCAATTCACCGCGGCTATAGGCAGTCGGTATCAATACTACAACAACACTACGGCGGTGGCGGGCTTTGAAGAGACCATAGTTGGTTCTGCGGCTTTCGCGAAGCGTGAGAGCAACTGGCCTAGTGCTTGCGGGTTTCGGGCGTGTAGTGGGTTTGCAGGTACGCGATGATTTTTCGGGTGGTATCTTCCGGGATCCCAGCGCCGAAGGCTTTGTTCATCTTGTTCACTTCGGCTTCCCAGGTTGCGGCGGGAAGCGGGGATTGCATGGTGATGTAGCGCGGGCTGTGGCAGGTGTTGCAATAGATCTGGACGTCCTGGCGGCCGTCGCCGGCGGCAAGCTCCAGTGCGGGCACCGGGTAGGCGGAAACTTCATAGTTCCCGTCCGTCGAGAGTGCAACGGGGGCCGCTTGCTGGATGCTGCCGAGTTGACTGGGTGAGTAGTAGCCCTTTTTCAAATCGCCGAAAACCACTCCGGCCGCAAGCACCAGGCCGCATGCCGCAACAATTACCGCCAAGACTCGGTTCTTCATCGCGGTTCTCCCCTCAGCTGGCATAGCCCACCACCAGTTCCTGCCGCTCGATGCGGTTCCACAGGTAGCCGCCGGGATTCCATACCGGCTCGTCGGGCTGCGTGTTGCCCTTTTCATCGGTTGCGCGCACCGCCAGCGAGTAACGTCCTGGCGACTGGGCTCTCCACGGTGCCTCCCAGGTGCGGAAGGAGTACGCGCCGTGGTCTTCTCCGAGCGTCGCGTCCATCCACGTCTTTCCACCGTCGTCAGAAATCTCCACCCGTTTCACCCGGCCATAACCGCTGAAGGCTATTCCCCGCAGCGTGACGCTGAGACCGGCAGGGATTTTAGAACTCCCATCGGGGGAAATGAGGAACGATCGCACGGGCATTCGCTCGATCGGAACGGTTTTCACTTTGCCGGTTTTCACATCTTCGGGGTTGGTGTTGCCCCGCGGCGTATCCGGCACGCGGTACGCCGTCTTCATCCAGAAATTCTCGTCCGGCGCGTCCAGCACGCGAATCCATGAGAGGCATTTCGTCCAGTAGGTTGCAAAATATCCCGGGACGACCAGCCTCACGGGAAAGCCATTCAACATCGGCAGCGGCTCGCCGTTCATCAGGTACGCGACCACACATTCATCCACCACGGGATTCGCCAAGTCGAGCGACTTCCGAAAAATATTCGAGGCGGTGCCCTCCGGCCCTTGCCCCGTTTCCAGCCCTTGCAACTGCAATTGCAGCGAGCCACTCCTCAGGCCCGCCATGTCCAGAATTTCGCGCAGGTGCACTCCGGTCCACAGCGCGTTGCCCATCGCTCCGTTTCCCCATTGCGCTCCGGGCACGCGAGGCTGCAGGCGGCTGCGGCTGTTCCCGGAGCATTGGTTGACGGCCGCAATCGAAACCGGTTTGAACTTTCCCGTCAGGTCGGAAAGGCTGAGCGCCAGCGGCTTGTTCACATTGCCTTCCACCTGCAATTTCCATTGCTTCAGGTCCACGCGATTCGGGATCCCTTCGAGATGCCAACGCACGTAGAACGCCTCGTTGGGGGTGAAGGCCGTCCGGAAATAGTGGCGGGGCGTTTCGAGCTGAACGGGCCGGTCCGTAAGCAGCAGGAGCGGCGCCTTCGGCGGCTCGGTTAAATAAGGGCCGACCGAATTCCAGTGCGGGTTCACGCCCGGTCCGGTGAATGTCTCCAGAGCTGCAGCCCGCGTTGGGTCCTGAGCCATGGTCTCGCCGTACTTCGGCCAGCCGCCGGCCACCAGGCCGCCACCGGCCATTCCAAGTGCCCGGAGCAGATTTCGGCGGGACAGACGTGGTTCAAACACAGGCATGGGCAACCTCCGACTGCGGCACTATCTTCCATGCCCCAAGCTGTGTCAACCTCGCGTCCACAGTGGCATCCCTCCGGCACGGCAGGCTCATCCAAGTCGGGTGCGGTATAACTTGGCACACGCCCCTTGTGAACAGGGTGTTTTGCGTCCGCCAGAGGGTGTACTATAAACAAGTCACCCAACGCACGAATACTGGCACTATGCCTGCGAAATCAAAGCGGTTTCTCTTCGTCGCGCTCCTCCTCGGAGGCATCCTCCTCGCGGGGCAACTGCACTGCTGCGTTGACCTGAATTCGCGTTCGCTCGATTCGCATGTCTGCCCGATCTGCTCCGCTGCGGGTACTGCGGTTCCAACTCCTTCCTTGATCGTAGAGATGGCGCCGGCGATCAACAGGATGGAATTCACCGGCGTCGTGGTTTCCGTTCCTCTCGTGGTTCCACGCAGTATCGCGCCCCGCGCGCCCCCTGCCGCCTAGCAATCCCCACTCGGCCCCTACCCATAGATCACCCTGGTCGTGCGTCGCTCCTACTGTGACGCGCGAGGAGCCTTCACTTGAAGCAAGTAAAGTTTTTGATTTTGGGATTGGTCCTCTCGGCGCCATTCGTTGACGCCCAGCAGAGTCCTGCGCCCGCTGCGCAAACACCGCCCCCGGCCAGCGCCTCGGCGCGGATTTCGCTGGACGACGCCATCCGCCTGGCGCTGCTGCACAACCACGCATTGCAGGCCTTGCGCACGACGATCCAGCAAAGCCTGGCGGAGGAAATCACCGCGAACCTGCGCCCGAATCCGACGCTGGGCCTGGACGCGCAATTCCTTCCGATCTTTCAGCCAAATAAACTCGACGCGGATTACCTGGACCAGTCGGCACAATTCGACGCCGGCATCGGCTATCTCTTCGAACGCGGCAGGAAACGCCAGCACCGCCTGCAGGCCGCGAAGGCTCAGACCGCGGTCGTCCGCTCGCTCGTCGGTGACAACGAGCGGCAACTGGTTTTCAACGTCAGCCAGCAGTTCGTGGACGTGTTGCTGGCGGAGTCCACGCTGGAATTCGCGCAACAGGACCTGGACAGCTTCCAGAAGACCGTGGACATCAGCAAGGAGCGCTTTCGCGCGGGCGACATGAGCGAAGGCGATTTCCTGAAAATCAAGCTGCAGTTGCTGCAATTTCAGAGCGACGTCAGCGCCGCGAAACTTGCCAGGCTGCAAAGCCTGGCCGCGCTGCGCCAGTTGCTCGGCTTCGAGACTGTTCCCGACGATTACGACGTGCAGGGCACCCTGGACTACCAGCCGGTACACGCGGACCTGAACGGCCTGAAAAACGTCGCGGCCTTGAACCGGCCCGACCTGCGCGCCGCCCAGCAGTCCGTCACCGCCGCCGAAAGCCAGTACTCGCTGCAGAAAGCCAATGGCAAAATGGACATCACCGGCACGTTCAACTACTCCCACACGGCCGGCGCCAGCAGCGGCTCGTTTTTCTACAACATGCCGCTGCCCATTTTTAACCGGAACCAGGGAGAGATCGAGCGCGCCCAATACGCCATCACCCAGGCGCAGCAGCAGGCCAGCGAAACCACGCAGCAGGTCTCGACCGATGTCGCGACCGCGTTCGCCAACCTCCAGACCAACGACCAGATCATTCAGCTCTATCAGGGCGGCTACGTTGACGCGGCCAAGCAGTCGCGCGACATCAGCGAATACGCCTATCGCAAAGGCGCCGCCAGCCTGCTCGACTATCTCGACGCCGAACGATCCTATCGCGCCAATCAGCTTGCCTACCGCCAGGCGCTTGCCAGTTACATGCTCGCGCTCGAACAGATGCGCCAGGCCGTGGGCACAAGGAATCTGCCATGAAACTCTCCCTGCAAAGACGCGTGAACCTTTCGATGATGATTGCGCTCGCCGCTTTTTCGCTCGGCGCCGCGCTCTCCGGCTGCGGCTCCGGCCCCGGCGAGCAGGAATCCAAGATGACGTCGTTCACTTCTTCGGAGTCGAAGGCGGACACGGCCGAACTTTTCACGGTCCCGAAAGAACAGATGGCGCATCTGCAGATCGTGTCCGCGGAAAAAGGTCCGCTTCCGCGCACGCTTCGCCTTGCCGGAGCGGTTGCCTACAACGCCTTTGAAACCACCCCCGTGTTCGCCGCGATTGGCGGCCCGGTTCACGAAATTCTGGTCGCGCCCGGCCAGTTCGTCCACAAGGGCCAGCCGCTGCTTACCGTCACCAGCCCGGACTACTCCGTGGCGCGTTCCGCGTATATCAAGGCCCGCGAGGCGTTCGCGCTTTCCGAGAAGCTGTACACGCGCGCGCAGGACCTTTTCGCCCACGGCGCCATTGCCGAAGCCGATCTGCAACTGGCGGAGACGAACCGCAATCAGGCGCACGCGGACCTGGAATCTTCGGCCGACGCACTGCACGCGCTGGGCGTGAAGGATCCCGAAGCTTTGATCAAGAATGCCGGCAAGCCCACATCGGAGAGCCCCGTGCTTGCCCCTGTCACCGGCGAAATCGTGGAGCGGCTCGTGGGGCCCGGGCAGTTGCTGCAGAGCGGCGTCACGCAGTGTTTCACCATTTCCAATACCGGCAGCGTGTGGGTGCTGGTGAATGTTTACCAGAGCGACCTGCCGTTTGTGCACACGGGCGACGCCGTCGAGATCAACACCGACAGCTACCCGGAACTTTTTCACGGCAAGATTTCCTATCTGGCGCCCGCGCTCGATCCCAACACGCGCACCTTGCAGGCGCGCATCGTCACCGAAAATCCCGGCAAGAAATTGAAGAAAGACATGTACGTCACCGCGACGGTCAAGGCGGGCTCGGTAGCAGATGCCATCACCGTGCCCGAGGCTGCCATTTTGCGCGATACGGAAAACCAGCCGTTTGTTTACGTGCAGACGGGGCCCAACCAGTTTGCGCGGCGCGTGGTCACGCTGGGCCAGAGCGTCAAGGGCCGCACGCAGATCACCAGCGGATTGAAAGAATCCGAACGGGTTGTCGGCGACGGCAGCTTGTTCCTGCAATTCAAGAATTCCATTCAGCACTAGGAAGAGCGCACCGGAGACCTCTCGATGATTCATCGCATCGTCCAATTCGCTCTTCAGCAGCGTTTCCTGGTGCTGATGCTGACGGTTTTGATTGTCGTCGCGGGCGCGTGGTCGTTCCGCCAGATGCCGGTGGATGCGTATCCGGATCTTTCGCCGCCGATGGTGGAGTTGATCACCCAGTGGCCGGGGCACGCCGCGGAAGAAGTGGAACGCCTTACCACTCTGCCGTTGGAATTGGCGATGAACGGCTCGCCTCATTTGAAGGTGATGCGATCGATTTCGCTTTATGGTCTCTCCGACGTGCGTTTGACCTTTGATGAAGGCGTCGATCCCTATTTCGCGCGTCAAATTGTTTTCCAGCGTCTCAGCGACGCTACGTTGCCGCAGGGCGTCACGCCCAGCATGGCGCCGCTTTTCAGTCCGAGCGGTCTCGTTTATCGCTACGTGCTCGAAAGCCCGGACCGATCGCCGATGGAACTACACACCTACGAAAACTGGATCATCGAGCGCGCGTATAAGAGCGTGCCAGGTGTGGCGGATGATTCCGGCTTTGGCGGACCGACGATGGAGTATCACCTCCTGCTCGATCCCGTGAAGCTGTACAACTACCACTTGCCTGTCGTGCAGGTGGTGACGGCGCTGAACGCCAACAACTCCAACACCGGTGGCGGCTTTTACACCCAGGGTGGACAGTTTTATTACGTCCGGGGTCTCGGCCTGGTGAAAAGCACCGAAGACATCGGCGAAGTGGTGGTTGGAAGTTCGAACGGCGTGGCCATTCGCATCAAGGATATCGGCCGGGTGGAAATCGGCCACGCGCCGCGCCTGGGCATCTTCGGTTTCCAGACCAAGCAGAAAAAGAATGACGACGCGGTCGAAGGCGTCATCCTGATGCGCCGCGGCGAGCAGACCCAAAACGTGCTTGAAGGCGTTGAGAAAAAAACGGACGAGATCAACAGGACGCTTCTGCCACCGGATGTGAAGGTACGTCCGTACTATGACCGCAGCG
The DNA here is from genome assembly GCA_035935335.1 of Candidatus Acidiferrum sp. GTDB lineage: Bacteria > Acidobacteriota > Terriglobia > Acidiferrales > UBA7541 > Acidiferrum. The sequence continues at coordinate 16,332 of DASYXF010000147.1, read as the reverse complement.
ACCTGGTCCGCATCACCACCGACACCGTCGAGGGCAATCTTCTCCGCGGCATGGTTCTCGTCCTCCTGGTGCTGATCTTTTTTCTGGTGAGTTTCCGCGCCGCCGTCATCACTGCGCTCACCATTCCCCTCGCCCTCTTGTTCGCTTTTATCTTTCTGAACCTGACGGGCGAAGCCGCGAACCTGCTTTCCATCGGCGCTATCGATTTCGGAATCATTATTGACGGAACGATCGTCATGGTCGAAAACATCTACCGCGAACTCGGCCTGCGCCACGGTACCGAGTACAAATTGACGGACGTCATTCTCGCCGCCGCGCGCGACGTGGACCGCCCGATTTTTTATTCCGTCGCCGTCATCATCGCCGGGTACCTGCCGATCTACGCGCTCACCGGCCCGGCTGGCAAGCTCTTCCATCCGATGGCGGACACCATGGGCTTTGCGCTGATTTGCGCGCTGATTCTCACGCTAACGGTTGTCCCGGTGCTCGCTTCCTACTGGTTCAAGAACGGGGTGAAAGAAAAGCAGAACCCTGTCTACAACTGGATCCGCGACCAATACACCGGACGGCTTCAATGGTGTCTCAATCACCCGGCGGTTACTTTGATCGCCGCGGTGGCGATCTTTGCCGCCACGCTGCTGCTGATTCCTCTGATTGGAGGCGAGTTTCTGCCGCATCTCGACGAAGGCGCGGTGTGGGTGCGCGCCACGATGCCGTACACAATCTCCTTTGAAGAGGCCGCCAAATTCGCGCCGCAGGTGCGCGACCTGCTCATCCAGTATCCGATGGTTACGGTGACCGGCTCCGAACTCGGCCGGCCCGACGACGGTACCGATCCCACAGGCTTTTTCAACTGCGAGTTCTACGTCGGCTTAAAGCCTTACAACGACAAGTCCTGGTCGCAATCCTCGATCCGCACGAAAGAGCAGCTCATCGCCGATCTTCAGAAGAAACTTGATGCCTACCCCGGTGTGATTTTCAATTTCACACAACCCGCAGAAGACGCTGTGGACGAAGCCCTCACCGGCCTCAAAAGCGCTCTAGCGGTAAAAATCTTCGGGCCCGACCTCGATGTTCTCGAGAAAAAGGCCGTTGAAATCAAGAATGTTTTGGAGAAGACTCCTGGCTTCACCGAGCTCACGGTTGTGCGCGAGCTCGGGCAACCGAGCCTGCTCATCGAGGCGGATCGCGCGAAAATCGCGCGCTACGGCATCAACGTGGCCGACGTCGAAGGAGTCGTGCAGGCCGCGATTGGCGGACAAGCCGCCACTCAGGTGATCCAGGGCGAAAAATTGTTCGATCTGGTGGTGCGCATGGACCCGAAATTCCGTTCCGACGCGCGCGAAATCGGCAACCTGCTTGTTCCTGCTCCCGCCGGGCAGCAGATTCCGCTTTCCGAGCTCGCCACCCTCAAGGAATCCACCGGCGCTTCGTTTATCTATCGCGAAAACAATTCACGCTACATCGGCATTCAGTTTTCGATTGAAGGGAGGAATCTTGAGGGCATCGTTCAGTCCGGCCAGCGGGCCATCGCTAAAAAAGTGAATCTTCCCGAAGGCTACCGCCTCGACTGGGGCGGCGAGTACAGCGAATTGCTCGATGCCAAAGCGCAGCTCTACATCATCGGCCCGCTGGCGGTCTTTCTGATCTTCATGATTCTTTTCGCGCTTTACGGCAACTTCAAATTCCCCATCACCATCGCCCTGGGTGTCGTCCTTACCGAGCCGGTTGGCGCGCTCATCGCGTTGAAGCTCACGCACACGCCGCTCAGCGTTTCGAGCGCTCTCGGGCTTCTCGCGCTTCTCGGCGTCTCCGTTGAAACGGCTGTCATCCTGGTCAGCTACATCAACAAGCTCCGCATCGAAGGCAAAAACATTCGCGAGGCGACATTGGAAGCCTCGCTGCTCCGCCTTCGTCCAATCATGATGACCGCGCTCGTCGCCTGCCTTGGCCTTCTCCCCGCCGCCATGTCCACCGGCGTCGGCAGCGACACGCAAAAACCGTTCGCCATCGTCGTGGTTGCTGGCCTTCTCTCGCGCCTATTCCTCGGCTTCTTCGTCAACCCGGTTCTCTACGAACTTGTCGCCCGCGACGGCGACGTCCTGCAAGTGTAGCGACGCTTCCCGCTGGCCCCGCGCTGGGACGTGTGATAGAAGTTGTCCCACGAGAAGGGCCTACCCATGGCAAAACCAAAAAGCAGCGGCATTCCCCGCCGCGATTTTCTACGCAACGCCGCCGCGGGAGCGGCCGCGCTTGCGGCGGCACCCGCCGTACCCGCGAAACTCTCCGTGGCCGAACGCGGGTCAACCATACCTCCGCCGATGTCGCCAGCGGGGGAAGTCGAGACGCCTTCTCGCGCCGAAGTGCTCACCGCGGAGCGCACCGGCTCCGACTTCATGGTCGACGTCATCAAGTCGCTGGGCATCGAGTATGTCTGTTCGAATCCCGGCTCCAGTTTCCGCGGCTTGCACGAATCGGTGATCAACTACGGGGGAAACAAGAATCCCGAGTTCATCACCTGTCTGCACGAGGAATCGGCCGTCGGTATGGCGCACGGCTACGCCAAGATTGAAGGCAAGCCGTTGCTTGTGTTCGCGCACGGCACGGTCGGCCTGCAGCACGCCTCGATGGCCGTCTACAACGCGTATTGCGACTACGTCCCGTTAATCGTGGTGGGTGGAAACATAATGGACGCCACCAAGCGGATGCCGCCCGTCGAATGGACGCACAGCGTGCAGGATGCAGCGGCCATGCTGCGCGACTACACCAAGTGGGATGACCTTCCAATTTCATTGACCCAGTTTGCGGAATCGACGGTGCGCGCCTACAAGATCGCGATGACGCCCCCGATGATGCCGGTGGTTCTGATCGCCGACGCCGAACTGCAGGAAAATCCCATTCCCACCGACGCGAAGCTGAGCATTCCGAGCCTTGCCTTGGCGACGCCTCCGCAAGGTGACTCCGCCGCGGTTGCCGAAGCGGCGCGAATGCTGGCCGCCGCCGAGAACCCTGTCTTGATCGTTGATCGCGCGGCCCGCACCGCGGAAGGCATGAAGCTTCTGATTGAGCTCGCCGAATCACTGCAAGCCCCCGTCATAGATATGAGCGGGCGCATGAATTTTCCGACTCGCCATCCGCTCAATCAGACATGGCGGGCGCGGGAAGAAATCGGCAACGCCGACGTGATTCTGGGCCTGGAACTAGCCGACTTCTGGGGCGCGATACATTCTTACCGCGATCAGATGGAGCGTACTTCCCGGCTGCTGACGAAACCGGGGGCAAAGCTGATCAGCATCAGCTCCACCGGCCTCTTTTTCAAAAGCAATTACCAGAATTTCCAGCGCTATCCGGAAGTGAATCTGGACATGGCCGCTGATGCCCAAGCAACGCTTCCTTCATTGATTGAGGCCGTCAAAAAGGAGCTTCCTGCCGGCCGCAGGGGTGCGTTGCAGGAACGCGCAACGAAGCTCGCCGCTGCGCATCAGCAAACCTTGCAGAACGCGCGCGAAGCGGCCACCTATGCCTGGGACGCAAGCCCCATCAGCACGGCCCGCATGTGCGCCGAACTCTGGGCCCAGATCAAGGACGAAGACTGGTCGCTGGTCTGCGCCACGATTCAGTTCGTCAGCCGCTGGCCGATGAAGCTGTGGAATTTCGACAAGTATTACCAGTACATCGGCGGATCGGGCGGCTACGGCATCGGCTACGGCGCGCCATCCGCCGTCGGCGCGGCTCTGGCCAACAAGAAGCACGGCCGTATTTCCGTAAATATCCAGTGCGACGGCGACCTGATGTACGCGCCCGGCGTTCTTTGGACCGCGGCGCATCACCGCATCCCGCTGCTGACCATCATGCACAACAACCGCGCCTATCATCAGGAAGTGATGCAGGTGCAAATCATGGCCGACCGCCACAGCCGCGGCATTGATCGCGCGAAGATTGGCACCACCATCGACAACCCGGGCATTGATTACGCAAAGCTCGCGCAAGGCCTGGGTCTGTACGCGGAAGGCCCGGTGACTGATCCCAAGGAGCTTGGCCCGGCGATTCACCGCGCGCTCGATGTCGTGAAACGCGGAGAGCCGGCGCTGGTGGACGTTCACACGCAGCCGCGCTAGGGGATGGATGATGAAGGTAGAGAAAACCCGCAACGCGATCGCGATTGCAGCCGTGCTGGCGTTTATGCCGATTGCGGCAAATCCCGCGGAGAGCCCCGCGGCTAGCAGGCTGGAACAGGCCGGCAAAATTGCGCCGGGGAATGCCCAGAAGGGCAAAGTTGTCTTTGAAACTCTCGGCTGCAACAAGTGCCACGGCTCGGAAGGCGAAGGTGTCTCGACGGCGGGACAAGACGGCGTTCCGCGAATCGCTTCCACTTCTCTCGCGTTGCCAGAATTTATTCAACTGGTGCGAAAGCCGAAAAACCTGATGCCGCCGTTTGGTCCGGAGAAAGCTTCCGACTCCGACCTCACCGATGTTTACGCGTTTCTGCAAACGCTGAAACCGCCCGCGAAACAGGAAGCCGCGACGCCCGCGAATCCCGGCACTGGCCAGCGTTTATTCGTGAAGGACGGCTGTTACGAGTGCCATGGCTATCTAGGTCAGGGTTCAACATCCACGGGGGGCACGCGCCTGGGGCCACCAAAAATACCTCTTTCCGCTTTTGTCAGCTACGTCCGCGAGCCGGGCGGCCAGATGCCTCCCTACACCGCGAAGGTGATCTCCAACGAAGATCTCGCCGAAATCTACAATTTTCTGAAATCCGTTCCGCCACCGCCGCCGCTGAAATCCATCGCTATCCTGAATCAGTAATTTTTCAGGTTTGGAGTCAGGCGCGCTTCGCGAGAAGTTCCCGCAACGCCTTTTCCAGGCAATACTCCGGCCGGCGAAAGAAATCCGGCAGCGCGCCCAACCGCTGTTGCAGTTTATCGAATTGATCCGCCCGCACGGTAACGTGCCCCAATTTTCTTCCTGCGCGCGGCTCTTTTCCGTAAAGATGCAAATGCGCGTTTGGAACGTTCAGCACCTCCGCGCTTTCCGGAGTCTCGCCGATCAGGTTGATCATCGCGGAAACCCCCACCGCCGCGGTCGAGCCGAGCGGCATCCCCAGAATCGCGCGAAGATGATTCTCAAACTGGCTGGTCACCGCTCCCTCGATCGTCCAATGGCCGGAATTGTGCACTCGCGGCGCCATCTCGTTCGCCAGCAGTCGTCCACCCATTTCAAAAAACTCGATGCACAAGACGCCGACATAATCGAGCGCTTCGAGCACCTTTCGCGCTGCGCGTTCCGCTTCTTGCTGAAGGTTGGGCGTCAGATTCGGCGCGGGCGCCAGCGACAATCGTAGGATCCCGTCCCGGTGGTGGTTTTCAATCAGCGGATAAAATGCAATCTCTCCGCCGCGGCCCCGGACGCCTAATATAGAGAGCTCGCGCGTGAACGGCACAAATCTTTCCAGGATCAGCTGCACGTCCGGCAATTCCGGCCGTGCTTTTTCCACGTCTTCCGCCGTTCGCAGCAGCCACTGCCCTTTCCCGTCGTAACCCATCCGGCAGGTTTTCAGCATCGCCGGCAATCCCACCTGCCTCACCGCAGCGTCGAGATCTTCGCGTTTTGAAATCTCCGCAAATTCCGTCGTGGGGATTTCCAGCCCGCGGAACAGCCGTTTTTCCCGCAAACGCTCCTGCGCTTCTTCGAGAGCGACCGCGGGCGGGTACACCGGCACACGCTCCGCCAGGAATTTCGCCGCCGCCACCGGCACATTTTCAAATTCGTAGGTCACCACTTCCAGGCCGTGTGAAAACTTCTCCAGCGCTTGCTGGTCGCTGAAATCAGCGGTGACGCGATTGGCGATTCGGCCCACCGGCGCCTCCGGCGAGGGATCCAGAAACCGGAAATGCAGTCCCAGCGGATAACCAGCCAGCGCCAGCATGTAGCCGAGTTGTCCGCCGCCCAGGATGCCGATGGTCATTTCTTTTTCTTTCCGGAAAGTTGCGCGTGCGCCGCGCGCAGCGCCTTCCGTGCCGCGGCGGCCGGATCGGGCTGCGAAAGGACTTTCTTTGTCTGGGCGATTCGAAACGCGCGCAGCGCTTCGCGAATTGCGGGATGCTTGATTCCAACGATTGCCGCGGCCAGCAGCGCCGCGTTGATCGCTCCGGCTTTCCCGATCGCCAGCGTGCCCACCGGAATTCCCCCCGGCATCTGCGCGATCGAAAGCAGTGAATCGAGTCCCTTGAGCGCTTTCGATTCCACAGGGACACCGAGCACCGGCAACACCGTTTTCGACGCGGCCATTCCCGGCAGATGCGCCGCTCCGCCCGCACCCGCAATGATCACTTCGATCCCGCGTTTCTCAGCCGTCGACGCGTACTCAAACAACAGGTCTGGCGTGCGGTGCGCGGAAACAACACGCGTTTCGTGCGGCACACCCAATTCCTGCAGCGTATTCGCTGCGTGCTCCATCGTCTCCCAATCGGAAGTGGAGCCCATGATTACGCCCACAAGCGGCTTCCCGGTTTTTGTATCTTTGGCTTTTGATTTTTTCATGCGTTCGAAGCTCTGCCCCGAATTTCCGCGCTTCTACAAAACAGAACGCCGGCCACGCGGCCGGCAGCCACCCGAAAGAAGCCCCATTCTACGGTCTTTTCTATCGCGATGCGACTTTTCTGCGAGTATTAAGCGCGTGCCTCAGTTCGCCCACCAAATATAGCGATCCGGTGATGAACACTGCATCCTCAGGTCCCGCTTTCGAAAGCGCGGATTCAAGGGCCTGCTGCGCATCCTCGATCACGGTGTATTTCTTAGCATGGTCGCCGGCCATCTCGGCAAGCTGCCGGGCGCTGACCGCCCGCGGCGTTCCCGGTTGCGTGAAAATCACTTCCTGCGCGTGCGGGAAGAGCATGCCCGTTACTTCGTCCACGGCCTTGTCGCGCATCGCCCCGAAAATCAGGTACACTTCGCGCCCGGCAAAACTCTCTTCCAGAAAACGAGCCAGTTCGCGCGCCGCGCCCGGATTGTGTGCTCCGTCGAGATAGACGTCCGGCCGCGTCTGCAGGCGTTCCAACCGGCCGGGCCACTCGGCCGTAGCGATACCGCTAACGATATCGTCATCGGTGATGCGGTAGCCGCGGTTCTGCAGAATCCGAGCCGCTGCCACGGCGTTCAATGCATTCTGCAACTGGAAGCGCCCGGCGAGCCGCGGCGCCAGCGAAAATGACTTCCCACCCGCGGTTTCCGCCACCGTCGCACGCACGCAGCCGTGTTCCAGAGTTTCTTCTTCGACGCGAAAGAATTCGGCTGTTTCAACGAACGGGCAGCGCAATTCGGCTGCGCGCGCCACAAGCACTTCGTGCGCCTCCGGCAATTGCCCCGCGAACACCGCCGGCGCCTGCGGCTTCAAGATTCCCGCCTTCTCTCCCGCGATTTCCCGCAGCGAGTGGCCCAGGTAATTCTCGTGGTCAAAGTCGATGCGCGTAATAATGGAGACCAGCGGCGCCACAACATTCGTCGCGTCCAGCCGCCCACCCAGCCCCACCTCGATCACCGCGAAATCCACGCGCTCTTTTGCGAACGCTTCAAATGCCAGCGCGGTCACACATTCGAAGTAGGTTGGATGCGCCCGCAGCTTGCCTTCCGCCAGCAACTCTTCAATCACCGCGTGAACCCGCGCAAAAATCTCCGCGAACTTCTCGTCGGCTACCTCTTCGCCGGAAATGCGGATGCGCTCGTTGATGCGCTCCAGATGCGGCGAGGTGTTCAGGCCGGTGCGGAATCCCGCCTCACGCAAGATCTTTTCCAGAAACGCGGCTGTCGACCCCTTCCCGTTCGTTCCCGCAATATGCACGCAGGGAAACGCGCGGTCCGGCCGGCCCAGCCTTTCCAGCAAGATAGTGATATTTTCGAGGTTGAATTTTGCCGCGGCCGCTTGCGTGGGCGCAGCCAGTTCGCGGCCCAAGGAAAGTAAATAGCGAACGGCGCTTTCGTAATTCATTTCAGGAGGTCAGCAGGTCGAGCGCGCTGGAGATGAAGCCCTTCATGTCCTTGCGGTGCACCACCGCGTCCAGAAATCCATGCTCCAGCAGGAATTCCGAACGCTGGAATCCCTCCGGCAACTTCTGCCGGATCGTCTGCTCGATCACGCGCGGCCCCGCGAAGCCGATCAGCGCTCCGGGTTCCGCAATGTTCAGGTCCCCTAGCATTGCGAAACTCGCCGTTACCCCGCCGGTCGTCGGGTCGGTCAGCACGGAAATGTAGGGCAGCTTCTCTTCATCCAGCCGCGCCAGCGCCGCGGACACTTTCGCAAGCTGCATCAGGCTGATCGTCCCTTCCATCATGCGCGCGCCGCCGGAACAGGACACCACAATCAATGGTTGACGCGTCTCCATCGCCATTTCCACGGCTCGCGTCACTTTTTCGCCCACCACCGCGCCCATTGAACCGCCGATAAATCCAAACTCCATCGCGCAGCAGATCACCGGCTTGCCGTTCAGTTGTCCTTCCGCGGTAATCACCGCGTCGTTCACTCCCAATTTTTTCTGCGCTTCTTTAATCCGCCGCGCATAAGGCTTGGTGTCCACGAATTTCAGAGGGTCGGTCGAAACCATGCCCGCGTCGTGCTCCGTCCATTTTCCGTCAAACAACAACTCCAGCCGTTTTTTCGCGTTCACCCGGAAATGAAACTGGCACTTCGGACACACGAACAGGTTCTCCTCCAGATCTTTCCGGAACACGATCGCGCGGCAGGACTCGCACTTCATCCACAGCCCTTCCGTGCGAACCCTCCGCTCTTCCGGCGGCGTCACCTGGTCAATCGATTTTTTGTCCCGCTTGAACCACGACATGAGGAGTTTCTAGTCCTTAGTTCTAAGTTCCCAGTTTTTCTTGCTTCCTGATTACTGATATCCGTCAGCTAATTCGCAGCCCGAACCTCTCCACGCACTCAGTAATCAATCCCCCGCTGCGCCAGTATACCCTTCGTATACGGGTGTTTCACTTCCTTCATTTCCGTCACCAGGTCCGCGGCCTCCACCAGTTTTGGATGGGCGTTCCGGCCCGTGCAAATGACATGCACCTGCTCCGGCCGCCCCACGAGCGCCGCGACCACTTTCTCCGCATCCAGCATTTTGTAGCTGATCGTGTAGTTTATCTCGTCCAACACCACCAAGTCGTAGTTGCCGCTGTAAATCGCCGCGCGCCCCGATTCCCAGCACTCCTCCGCCATCCGGATGTCCTCCGGATCCGTCTCCGCGCCGCCGATTTTCACAAAACCCCGCCCCATCGGCCGGATTTCAAACTTGTCTTTGCCCAGCATTTCCGCGGCATCCAGCTCGCCGTAGTGCCACGAGCCCTTGATGAACTGAACCATCAGCACGCGCAACCCCTGCCCCACTGCGCGAAAGGCCGTCCCCAGCGCGCAAGTCGTCTTGCCCTTGCCCGGCCCGGTGTAAACGATCAACAGTCCTTTTCCTTCCGGCATAACTCCAAATCCTCGTCAGGGATAAATTTCGTGTGGACGATTCAAGTCTGCGGAGTCACGCCACAAAGGTCAAGTTAAGTCCGCCTACCACAATCGAAGTTCAAAACAGAAGTGCGGCTATTGAATCCCCAGGCGCTTGACCAGTTCATGCGCAATCATTCGAGCATGTTCCATCGCCACTTCGCCCAAAGTCTGCTTCGGCGGTGATTTCCTGTCCTTCAGAACGATCCACAAGCCTGGCCGGTAGACTTCGTCGTCCGACGGGCAAATGGCGCCGGTCAGCTGCGCAATTTCAAAATCAGGGACATGGGACAGCCCCAGGTCCACCAGATGCGTGGTGTTCGGCAGCGGCGGCGGGTTGCACACCAGTTCCATCAACACACCGCGTGCGTCGTCCACCAGATCGCGAAATCCCTGCGACACCAAAAGTCCGTCGATATCCCGCGGAGTGGGCTGCTCAATTTGATGCAGATCGTAGTCTGGCAACGGCTTTTCCAGGGGGATTTCAATGGCCACCGAGGGCTGGTCTTTATCCGCCGCAATGCGTAGGGACATAGTCTTTACCGCTCGACATCATTTCACGGAACGCCGCAAAACGCACCTGGCCGTGCCCGCGCAGCCGCCTCGTTGTCATCCCGAATCCTCGCGCTTTTTGCGAGGTGAGGGATCTGCTTTCTTCAAACACGTGACCCGGTCTATTTCGGGTAAGGACTCCCCGACAGAATCGCAAACGCGCGATAGATCTGTTCCGCCAGCATTACCCGCGCCAGTTCATGCGAATACGTCATCGCGCTCAGCGAAACTTTTTGTTTCACTCGCTCCCGCAGGTTGTCTGGAAACCCGTCCGCGTCCCCGCACACAAAAATCGCCTCGCGTATTCCGCGGTCCCGCTGTTCTCCCAGCCATTTCGCAAATGCCTCGGAGTCGTAGACCTTGCCACCCGCATCCAGCAACAGCGAAGCTGCCGCGCGATTCGCATCCAGCCGTTTCAGCGCCGCCGCGCCATCCCGTACCTCAACAATCTCAATGGGGCACGACCGCGAAATCCGCTTCACATAGTCGCCAAGCGCCGAAACCATCTCTGGCCGCCGCGTCTTCCCCAGCATCAGCAGGCAAATCTTCATTCCGCGAGTCTACACCAGTGGCACAGCCATTCCTGGCTGTGCTCTTGGATTTATAGAATGCCCGGAGCCTAACTCAGAGAGGAAAGCCGCAAAAACTGGAAGGGTTCGACATCAGAGAAATCCGGTCTTGAAGGCGCCTCTATCCCGCTTTTTCCGAAAGCTCATTCCGCCGGCGCCCTTCCGGCTCGTCCGGCAGCACCAGCGACGGCGCTTGCCGCCACAACCGCTCCAGATCGTAAAAACGCCGCGCCTGTTCGCCGAACACGTGCACGATGAACCCGCCAAAATCGAGCAGCGCCCATTCCGCCGACCGGTGCCCTTCGCGGTGCTCCGGCGAACGCTTCATCTGCTTGTACAGCACCTCTTCTACCTCGGAGCAGATTGCCTGCAACTGCGGCGTGCTGTAACCGGTGCAGATCACGAAATATTCCGTGAACGCGCTCAAGCCGCTCAAGTCCAGCACGGTAATCGCGCCTGCCTTTTTTTCCTGCGCCGCTTCGACAGCCAGCCGCACGCCCTTGGGTAGTTTTTCGAGTTTCACCGGTACAGCCTCTGTTTCAAAATATATTCTTCCACACGTGCGGAGACCAGCCCGTGAATCGACTGCCCGCGGCTCGCCTTCCGCCGAATATCCGTTGCACTCACTTCGCTGGCCACGTTCTCCAGCAGGTACACCGTCGTCTTGTCCAGCCGCGCCACAATCGGCGAGCCGTGCGCGACGGTCTCTTCTTCCTTCTCGCGCTTCGCGTCCCGGCGGCCGTGCAGGTCGGGCGGAATCACCAGCCGAAGCGCTTCCAGCCGGATTCCCGGCCGATTCGCGATCACAAAATCGCAAAGTCCGAGAAGCGTTTCGTATTCCTTCCACATCGGAATGTCCAGAAACGCGTCCGCGCCGATGATGAAAAAAATCCGGTCTCCCTGCCCGTGATACGCATGCTTGAAATACCGCACCGTATCCACGGAATAGTGCAGTTGCGTCCCGCTGAAGTCTTCTCCCGCCTCCGCGAGCGACGGCACAAAATGCGGGTGCTCTGTCGCTGCGAGAGCTACCATCGCGAAACGATGCGGAAACGGCGCCAGATGCTGTTTCAGTTTGTGCGGAGGACGACTCGCGGGAATGAAATGCACTTCGTCAAAATTGAATCGCCGGTCTGCCGCCCGGGCTACAGCGAGGTGGCCGGAATGGATGGGGTCAAACGAGCCGCCAAAAATCGCTATCCTTCGCGGATGGTGTTTCGCTGCCGTACTTTTCGCCTGCGCCGTCGTCAATCCGCCTCCCGGATGATCCCCTATCCAATTCTCTCACGAATTCTTTGGGACGGGTGGCCCCTCTTCGCCGGGTTCGGACTCCTCGGCATCCTCATACGCCGCGACGTTGACAATACCGCCATCCTCCTCGACTGAATCTGCGCCGTCCGTTTCGTTGTCAGTGAGTGTTTCCTTCGGAATCTTGTCCAGCGCGTCGGCAATCCCTCGCACCAGTTCCTTCACGCCCTCGCCGGCCGCGGCTGAAATCGCGTGGAACTCCAACCTTTTCTTCTTGCAGAACTTTTGCAATTCGTCGAGTTTCGTCCGGTCCGTCGTGGCGTCCAGCTTCGTCGCCACTACGATCATCGGCTTCTCCAGTAATTTTTCGCTGAACGCGCCCAGTTCGCCTTCGATGATTTCGAATCCTTTCACCGGATCCATCTCCGCCGTGTCGCTCGTATCAATCAAATGGACCAGCAGCCGCGTCCGCTCCACGTGCCGCAGAAAGCGGATGCCCAGCCCTGCGCCCTGGCTTGCGCCTTCAATCAATCCCGGCAGATCCGCCACAACAAACGTCCGCCCCAACTCGGTTCCATGGCCGCCTGTGCCGCCGTCGGCATTCACCACACCCAAGTTTGGCTCCAGCGTGGTGAACGGATAATTCGCAATCTTCGGCCGCGCCGCGCTGATCACGGAAATCAGCGTGGACTTTCCCGCATTTGGGAATCCCACCAGCCCCACGTCGGCCAGCAGTTTCAACTCCAGCCGCAAATTCCGTTCTTCGCCCGGCTCGCCCTCTTCTTTTTCGCGCGGAGCCTGATGCCACGGCTTTGCGAAATGCTGATTGCCGCGCCCGCCGCGTCCGCCCTGCGCCACCAGCAGCCGCTGCCCCGGCCGCTTCAAATCCGCCAGCAGCACATTTCCCGTCGCATCAAAAACCAGCGTGCCCACCGGCACCTTCAAAATCGTGTCGTCGCCCGAAACGCCCGTGCAGTTGGAGCCTTCGCCGTGCCGCCCGCGGTCCGCCTTGAACTCGCGGTTGTAGCGGTAGCGCAACAACGTGTTGTCGTTCGGGTTCGCTTCCAGGTAAACGCTGCCGCCGCGCCCGCCGTCTCCGCCCGACGGGCCGCCGCGCGGCACATACTTCTCCCGCCGGAACGCCACGCAGCCGTTTCCGCCGTCTCCCGCCTTCACCGATATCTTCGCTTCATCAACAAACATTCATCACTCTTCTCTGCGAACTCTGTGTATCCTCTGCGGCCTCTGTGGTAAAGATTTTTCCTGCAGTCTCCTCTGCCCCATAAAGACAAAACGGCCCCGACTCGCGCCGGGGCCGCTCGCATGCCTTCGGACTTAGTTCGCGGCCTTCGCTGCTTCCGCCGCCGGTGTCACGCTGATGAAGCGTCCCCGGTTGCCTTTGTCCTCAAACTTCACGTAGCCCCGTACCAGCGCAAACAGCGTATCGTCCTTGCCCTTGGCCACGTTGACGCCCGGCTGGTGTTTCGTGCCGCGCTGCCGGATCAAAATCGTTCCCGCGTTCACCAACTGCCCGCCGAACCGCTTCACGCCCAGCCTCTGTCCGTGTGAATCGCGCCCGTTTGTGGACGAGCCGCCGCCCTTCTTATGTGCCATGACCGAATCCTTCCCTGTAGTGGCCGGACTTCAGACCGGCCAGTTTGAATCCCTTGAATTTTAAAGCTTGATCTCGCTGACCTGCACGGCCGTGTAGTTCTGCCGGTGGCCTCGCTGAATCTTGTATTGATTGGTCTTTTTGAACTTCAAAACGGTGAGCTTCTTCGCCCGGCCCTGCTCCACGATCTTGCCCGTGACGCTGGCCTTCAGCGCATCCGACCCCGCCATAACTTTCTTGTCGTCGGTGTGTACCGCCAGCACCGTCCCGAATTTCACCTGCTCGCCCACATCACCCTTGACCCGCTCAATGCGGATGGTGTCGCCCGGTGCGACACGATATTGCTTTCCCCCGGTCTGTATAACGGCGTACATCTGTCCTCCAAAGCCTAAAGGCAAACCACAATTATACTTGCCCACTCCCAGTACCGTCAACGCGCTTCTGGTAGCGTCCTTAATAGCTTGCCTTAGAAAAATACCGCGGGAGAAACCCTGAAGCGCTTGCTCAATCGTTCGATGTGATGCTTATTGAGTTCCCGCTTTCCACGCAGCACCTCGGACACCACGCTTTCCGAGCCAAGCAACGGGGCTAAGTCCTTTTGTTTAAGGTTGTTCGCTTCCATCAGTTCCACCAGCACTTCCACCGGACTCGCGGCCCGGATGGGGTAATGCTCGTCTTCGTACGCCTCGATCAGCACCGTCAGAAGCTCTGCAAACTCTTTTTCTTTCGCGCTAAGACGATCTTTTTTCTCAAGCTCCAGCAACGCGGAAATGTACCGCTCATTTTGAGCATCCGAAGTAATCACTTTCGGCGCGGCAATTCCATCTAACATGTCTTTCTCAATCACATTCACAATCATTTTTCCATGCTCCCTTCCCGTACTCTGCGTGACTCAGAATGTGCAGGATAAAGACCTTGTGACTCCTGTAATTGATGTACGCAATCAGCCTGCATTTGTTGTTGCTGATGTCAAAAACAACGCAAATTCCAACGTTGTCGGAGTTCCGCCAGGTGCCTTTGACATCACCGAAGTGCTTCCAATCCGTCGACGTGTTCTTAACTATTTTGTACCAAGCGGACAAGGACGCTGCCCACTCAGGATGCGCCCTGCTAGCCTCCCGAATTTTCTTTCGGCTGATTACGCGCACAACAAATCTTCGCATTTTGCGAAGTTGGCGTCAATCATCTTGTGCGGCCAATGTTTATTCTCTTGCTGGATCAAAAATCGAACCGGTAGCCCAGAATCATCTTTGCCAGAAGGTGGTCCGTGGCCTTGGTCACGCCGACGCCGACGCCGAAATTGAACTCCCACTTCTCGGACAGGTTCAGGTCGATTGCGGGAATAATCTGCTGTTGCTGCTGAGCGACAGGATCGAACCCCGTTACCGGCCCCAGCGAACCGTAATATTCCACTCCGGCCGCAACTTTCTTCGTGATGTCGTAGCTCACCTTGAAGTTCGGCGAAAACACGAAGTCCTGGTTCTGGCTTGGGCCGTGAAACGACTTGTCGAACGTCGGATTGAACGACAGGTACCACCGCCCCAGTTGCTTGTCCACAATCGGCCGCAGCTCATATGTCCAGGTGTCCGCAGAAAACTGCGCGCGCTGGTAGCCGAACTCCTGCGAAACACTCACGCCAACCGGCCAGTTCCATTTTTTCGGCACACGCACGCGCGGCCGGATATGGTCGCCGACCCAATCCCACCCGTGCCCGTTTTGCGCGGCGGTGAAAATATAAAACCCCACCTCGAACCAGTCGTTGAATCCGTGGGTAATTTCAATCGTTTCGTGCAGCTGGTGATTCGTGGGGAATTGGCCGTCCTGTGGGGTTTTCGAGCCCTCGAACGTGAAGTTGCTGTGCAACTCCACCATCGTGTGTCCCGGATCGACCGTGTCCGCTCCGTATACCTGAATTTCATAATTGTCCTGCGCCTTCGTCTGATCTGCCGTCGCAATGCAAAACACGATCGCGCTCGTTGCTGCCCATCCCCAACTCCATTTCATCCGGCTCCCCCAGAAACACCCGTCCACTAGTTTCCTATGAATCCCTTTGGATGTTGCAAGGAATCTCGCCCTGTCTTTGTGGCACAGCCATTCCTGGCTGTGCTCTTGGGTTTTTCGAGACAACCCATCTCAGGCGTGCGGATGCGACTTATCGTAAATATCCATCAATTGCCGGATCGACGCGTGCGTATACTTCTGCGTCGTCGAAAGCGACTGGTGCCCCAGCAGTTCCTGAATCGCCCGCAAATCCGCGCCATCGGCCAGCAGATGCGTCGCAAACGCATGCCGCAGCGAGTGCGGATGCAGATCCCAGTTCACGTTCACCAGCTTCACGTATTTCTTCACGATTCGCCCGACGCTCCGCTGCGTCAGCCGCCAACCACGGTAATTCAGAAACACAGCCTCAACGCAGGCCCCGCGCCCTGCGCCTTCGCAGGTTTCCAGCAGAGAATCGCGCACCGGCCAGTACGCCTTCAGCGCCTGCGCCGCTTTTTCTCCATAGGGAACAATCCTTTCTTTGTTGCCCTTCCCGCGCACGCGCAGCATTTGGTCCTTCTGGTCCATATCCGCCAGGTTCAATCCTGTCAACTCGCTGACACGCAGCCCCGCCGCATACAGTAATTCCAGAATTGCGCGGTCCCGCGGCAGCAACAGCTCATCTTCCTGAACCCTGGAAACTGTCTCCGCGGCGGCCGGCGGATTATTCCGTTTCGTTCGCGGCCCGCGGCGTTGTTCGCGGTTCCCGCTTCCGGAAAGCTGGTTCAAAAATCCATTCATCTCTTCCGCCGAAAGCACGGCCGGTACGCGTTTCGGCAATTTCGGCGTCGCCACCAGCCGCGCCGGGTTTTCATTCA
>DASYXF010000146.1:0-1948 GCA_035935335.1 Candidatus Acidiferrum sp. | reverse complement strand
TACTCGTGCGTGTACCGCGCGTAGCAGTATTTGCACGCAAACTCGCACCCGCGGTAGGGATTGATCGTCCAGTCAAACGGCACGCGCGCCGAATCACACTTGTTCAAAATCGATTTCACCGGCAGAAAAAAATACTCCGGCTTCTCCACGGACTTGCGCTTCGTTTCCGCCGCCGGGGCTTCAGCGGCGAGGCGAGCAATGCCCACCAGTGGCGCAGGGGAAGCCGGAAATTCCGGCGGGGGGCAATCCGCCGTTGGGCTTTCCAGGCTTTCTTTGCGCCAGCCGGCTTGGCCCTGGGCAAGGGCGCCGGCCTCTGGCTTTGGTTCAGCAGGGCTAAAAGGAAGGAGTTGTGTAGCGGGGCGTCGAACGGGGCGGCGCCGCATGGCGAAACGCGGCGTCGATTGGGAAAGAACTGGGGACATGGCTCACCTCGATGCGAGATCATTGTTTCGCTTTTTGTTCGCCATGTCAAGGATTTTCACTTCCCATCTACCAGCGGACTCAATTCCTCGGACTTTGCATCGAGTGTACGGCGCCGCCATTCTCCTCGCCGGGTTCCTGCGCGTCTTGGTACAGTATTTTCTGGGAGCCCTCCGCATGCGCGCCTCGAGTTTCGCTCGAATTCTATTTCTGTGCAGTGCGCCACTCGGCGTGAGCCTGGCTTTCGCACAAGCACCTGCACCGGCTCCAGCGCAAAAACCCGCGCCGAAGGCCCCCGCGAAGGCCGCGCCTGCAGCGGACGCGCCAATCCCCTCCCCCGTTTCGCGCCACTACCCGATCCTGATCGTTGCCCATGGCAATGAGCCGTCCTGGTCGTTGCGACTGGGGATGAAAGGCCCGGAGCGGCTTGACCGCGCCGGCTATCCTCCCATCGTTCTTGATCCGGACGAAATCGTCCCCGACGAACCCGGCGTTTCCTGGGTCTATCACGCCAAAGACGATGTTACTGGCGCTGACGTTGCCGTCGAGGTTTCCCGCGAATCCTGCTCGGACGGCAAGAGCGACATCAAGTACAACTTCAAAGTCGAACTGCAGCATGCGCAGATCGGCATCCTGACCGGATGCGGACAGAGCGCTCCGGAAAAGTTTCCTGAGTTTCGCAAAAAGAATCAGCTGGATCCCGACGACAACGCGGACGACAAGGACAAGACTAAAGACGACAAAGACAAAGATAAGGACAAGGACAAAAAATCGGTTCTCGATCCGATCACCAATTTTCAGCTGCCCACTGCCGTCGCCTATCTTGATGCAAACAGCAGAGTCATATTCAGCCGCAGCGCAGTTCGGAGGACCGTTGCTCCGGAAGGCTCCGAACTCGCCGTTTCTCACGACGGAAGGAAGTTGCTTTTCACCCGCTCGGATTCTAAGTCTGGCCCGGAGCGCACCATCGTTCTCTACGATTGGGACACGGGCCGATCAATCAATGTCGATACTGGTATCGTACGCAGCGCCTTTTGGTCGCCTGACGATTCGCGGATTGCCTTCCTGAAATATGACGGCAAGCTATGGAAAGTGCGTATAATACCTTCGCTTGCGCCCGAGAAAGTAGCATCCGAGTTTGACCAAGCGGTTGACGCGCTGCACGGCTGGATTTCGTCGACGACGATCCTTGCCAGCGACCTGCAGAACGCTTACTGGCTGAGTGACGACAAGCCGCCACAGACAGTGGCCCTTAAAGAGATCTACGGCGACTCATTTCAGGTGATGAGCAGCGACACGATTCGCGCCAATCCAATCAACGCCGATCTGCTGCTGGTCACGGCGTATTATCAGAAAGCTCCCACAGGCGCGCCCGTGGATTCCGTGGGCCTCAACTCCACATTTTTTCTATACGAAGTTCTCTCGAAGCGGCGGACCGTTCTAGGCGCTGGCGATTCCTACCAACGCGCGGCCGAGTGGTCTCGTGACGGCCTGCAGATCTTCTATACCAAGGGTGTTCCGGGCAAAG
>DASYXF010000145.1:0-12172 GCA_035935335.1 Candidatus Acidiferrum sp. | reverse complement strand
GGGGTTCATCGCGAGCATGTCGAAAGAATCGTATCTGACGATGCCGATGAGCCAGCTCTATCTGTTTGGCAGGCCGCAGGATTATGGATGGGCGCATGCGGAGCCGATCAAAGTGGTGGCTTCGCGGAATCATTTGCGGGTCTGGAAAGCGCCGTTCACGGTGAACGGGCAGATGCTGTGGGTGGGCGCGGCTACGCACGACATCGGGTTTGAAAAAGATCAGCGGAATAATGGATTGACGCACAAGATCGATCCGGACATCGATCTGGAGAAAGATTATGTGCAAAAGACCCTTTGCAGCACGGGGCTGGTGGCGGAGGTGATGCACTTTTCGCCGAAGCAGCCAATGCTGGAGGCGAGGACGGCGACGGGCGGGTCGTTTCATTCGAACGGGCAAGTGCTGGTGATGAAGTTGTCGGAGGCGGCGAAGAGTACGAATTCTTCCAACAACGACTGAAACGCGAATGTAGCTCACCCCTTCAGGGGTGAGGTTTTTCGTTGCGCGGGCGCGGTCGTGCCAGCGCGGGGAAGTCCTCGGGCTCTGCCTGCCGCAGGCAAGCGGAAGGCCCGAGCTACAGGGCGAGGAATTCATAGCCCGCGGAGGGATTTGCGGGGGAGCAGAGCGGTTTTGCCGTAGTGCTCGCCTTCGAGGATGCGGGCTTCGAGCCAGCCCTGCGGGCCGCTGGCGGAAAGAACGCGGACCGGTTTTCCTACCTCAATCAGCAAAAGGCGATTGTGGGCGATCATCATGGAGACGCCGACATCGTCGCCAAGCGCGATGAGGCGCTGCCATTCGTCGCGGGAAATGGCGTCCACGGGCGCGAGGACGCAAGCGATTCCTTCTTCCGCGCAAACGGAAAATATTTTGCCTGCCAGGGCGGTAGTCCGGGCCAGATTCTCCGGAGCACTCTCGCCATTTGATTCCAATCGGCCGATGAACCGGTAGCCCTTTTTCGGTAGCGTTTCGATCAATCCCGGCTTTGCCGGATTGTCGCCGAGGGCCTGGCGGAGTTTCTTGATCGCGGTGTTCAAGCCGTGCTCAAAATCGACGAACGTGTCGGCCGGCCACAAGCGCGATTTCAATTCTTCACGACTGACGACCACACCCGGTTTTTCGAGCAAGGCACCCAGCAACTGAAGCGGGAGGAGCTGCACTTTGATTTTTTTCCCCCGCTTGTAGAGTTCTCCCGCGCGGAGATCAACCGAGAAGGGGCCGAAGCGCATCCGGCGGGAATCGTCGGGAATGTGGGAATTCTCCATATTTTTTGCTGGTTCTTTGGACTATAGCAAAAAAGCCGGAAAGCTGCGGGAGGGAATTTGCCGAGTGGGCAACGCGCTCGCTCCGAACCAAGACCCAAGAAGTGATGGCCGGTTTCCCTTAAGTAGTTTTACCGCAAGGGATTAGAGCTGCGCGGGAGTTCACGGAGAATGCATCGGTTGTTCACCCCGCGGGTATTGTTCTTTCGCGCGGCAAGGCGCAAAGTGCGCAATGTCAATGGACGACGGTACAGGTCGCTGGCGTCCATTGACGAAAGACAAGTTTGAGGAGCAGCATTTATGTCCGGGCCCACTCCAACGCAGTCCAGAATCCAATATAGAACACAGAGAAACGGCGCACTGGCGAGACTTGATTTCCGCCACGCGAGCACAGCGGACGTGCGCGCCTTCCTGAGTGAACTGAAAACTCTTCCGCACAGCCAGCGCAGCCTGCTTTGCAAATTGCTAAGAAGGGCGGCAATGAACGCCCCCGGAAAGGTCTCCGCAGTGCACCTCGCAGATCCCACCCAAACATGAAGCTCTAACCCACCACCGGGGTTGGCGAGAAGTTGTGGCGCCAGCTTCGGGACCCTGAACCAGACGAAGCCCGGATTAACATCCGGGCTTCGCTCTTTTTGGGCGGCCACGGGCTGCGGCCGTTGGCCGGACGGGAGCCGAGTGAGGAAAAGGCGCCCGCCTCGTAAAACCATCCGGGGTGCAAAAAGCGTACCTCGGATGGCGGCCGCTACAAAGGCAAGAATAGAGCAAGAAGGCGGCGTAAAGCCGCCCCTACAACGCGCGGAGAGAGTCGCGAAAATTGTGTGCTAAACGGCTTTGCTTTGGGCGCTGCTTGGTTCGGAGTCGGTGGGGAGGGGGTAGAGGCGGCGGAATTCGGGATCGTCGTTCAACAGCGCGAGGTCGGGATCGCGGCGGGCCCAGACCGAATCTTTGAACCCGGCTTCCCAGGCTTTCCTGATGGTTTCGAGGGCTTCGCGTTTGCGTTTCAGGATGGCGTAGGTGCAGGCGGCGTTGTAGAGGATGGACGCTTCGTTGGCGCGGAGGGTGATGGCCATGTTCAATTCGCGGATGGCGTCTTCGACGCGATCGAATTCGGCGTAGTCCGTGGCCATAAGAACGCGGGCGCGGGCGTCTTCGGGAACCTGCTTGAGGTGATTTTCAAGCGCGGCGATGCGGCGGAGAAGAAGATTCCTGTGGGCGTCTTTCTTGCCAAGCGCGCCGAGGGAGTTAACGACGGGGACGTAGACGTTGTAGTCCTCGCCGCTGACTTCGAGCGCGACTTCCATTACATCAACCACTTCCTGATAACGGCCGGCGGAAAAAAGGGCGCGGCACAAAAGATAATAAGCGCCTTCGCAGTCGCGTTTGCGCTCGATGGCTTTTTGGACCATGCGGACGGCCTCGTCATGAAGCTCAGTGGCATAGAGAACCCATGCCTGGCTGACCATGACTTCGGGCAAGTCCCAACGCAGGGCGACGGCTTTACCGGAGGCGTTACGGGCGCGCTCGACCCAGATGGCGTCGCGGCTGTAGTTGCAGTAGAACATGGCACAGGCGTTGGCGCAGGCGGCATAGGCGAGGGCGAAGCTGGGATCCATGGCGACGGCGTTTTCAAACATCTGAAGCGCGAATTCCAAATCCTGGCGCGTCTGGCGGCGAGCGTAGCGTTTGCCGCGGAGATAGAGATCGTACGCCTGGAGATTTTCCGTGGGCTTGGTGGCGAGGTCTTCGAGTTCCTGCTGGGAAAGCGTCACGCGAAGGGCTTCGGCGATTTTGCGGGCGATTTCGTCCTGCACTTCGAAGACGTCCTTCATCTCGCGGTCATAGCGTTCGGACCAGAGAGGAAAATCGGTCTGCGTGTCCACGAGCTGCGTGGTGATGCGGAGGCGACTGCCGGAACGGCGGAGCGTCCCGGTGAGGACGAAGGCGGCCTTGAGAATGTGTCCCACCTGCGAGGGAGTGACGGGCTTGTCCCGGAAGGCAAGAACCGTGGGGCGGGAAAAGGTATTGAGGCCGCGAATTTTGGAAAGCTCGGTGATGATGTCTTCGGTGATGCCATCGCGAAGGTATTCGTCCTCTTTTGCCGCGCTGAGATTTTCGAAGTAGAGAACGGCGACGGACTTGGTTACCGGCTTGGGTACGCCCGATTTTGATTCGGTGAGTTCGGCGGTGCGTTTGGCGCCGGAATCGAGATTGCGCTTCAGTCGGTTGAGGTCGGTTTTGAGTTCGGTGGCGGATTGACAGCGCAGGGTGCGGTCTTTTTCGAGGAGCTTGGAAACGATGCGGCTGAACTCTGCGGGAAGCGTGGGATTGATCTTGTCGAGCGGCTCAGGATCGCGATTCAGGATGGAGTCGAAGATCACCGCGGAGGTATCGCCGGCAAAGGGCAGTACGCCGCCAGCCATTTGGTAGAGCACCGAGCCGAGGGAGAAAAGATCCGTGCGGGCATCCACGAGTTGCCCGCGAGCCTGCTCGGGGGACATGTAGGAGGCGGTGCCCATGGCAGCGCCGGGAGAAGTGAGTTGGTGCTGCGGCTCGACTTTAGTCGAGTTTTGCTCGCCGCCTTGCAGTTCTTCGGGTTCGATCTTCACCAGGCCGAAGTCGAGAATTTTCACCTGGCCTCGATCGGTGAGGAAAATGTTGGCCGGCTTGATATCGCGATGTACGATGCCCTTGGCGTGCGCGGATTCGAGGGCATCGGCGATCTGCGTGGCGATAGGGACGAGTTTGTCCAGGGTGAAGGCGACGCGGCCAAGCAGGTGGGCGAGGGTCTGGCCTTCGAGGAGTTCCATGACCAGGAAATTCTGGCCGTCGACATTTTCGATCGCGTGGATGGTGCAGATGTTGGGGTGATTGAGGGCGGAAGCGGCGCGGGCTTCACGCTGGAAGCGTTCCGAGAGTTGAGTGTTTTGCGCCATCTGTTCGGGGAGGAATTTCAGAGCGACGCGGCGCCCGAGACGGGAGTCTTCGGCTTCGTAGACAACGCCCATGCCACCGCTGGCGATTTTGCGGGTGATGTTGTAGTGGGAAAGGGTCTGACCGACCCGCGACTCGCGTTCTGACATGGCTTTTCGATACTAAGCAACGCGGGTGTGGCGGTCAAGAATCCACGCGAGGGGCTTTCCAAGCGGGTACTAAGCGATTATCGAGGTTTGTCTTAACTCTTGCGCCATCATGGCCGCGGGAGTGCGGGCAAACGACTACTTCAGCAGCTGCATGAGGAAGTGGTAGAGGCCGGCGCCGAGCAGCGCTGCACCGGGAATCGTCAGGATCCAGGCGCCGACGATATTTTGCGTGACGCCCCAGCGGACCGCGGTGAGACGGTGGGACGCTCCGACGCCCACGATTGCGCCGGTGATGGTGTGCGTGGTGCTGACCGGAATACCGAAACGAGCGGTAGTGAACAGGGTAAGCGCACCGGCGGTTTCCGCGGCAAAACCTCCAAAGGGCGTCAGCTTGGTGATGCGCTGGCCCATGGTTTTGATGATGCGCCAGCCGCCAGCCATGGTGCCGCCGCCCATCGCGAGGTGGCAGCAAATAATGACCCAATAGGGGACGGCATAGTTTTTCATGAGGCCGCCAGCGACCATCGCCGCAGTGATGATGCCCATGCCTTTTTGGGCGTCATTGGTGCCGTGCCCGAGGCTGTAAGCGGCGGCGGAGAAGAGTTGCAGCCGGCGGAACCATTTGTCGACACGACGGGGACGCTGCTGCCGCACGATCCATGTGGTGGTAACGGTGACGAGAATGGCGACGATGAAACCGATCACGGGTGAAAGAAAAATGAAGAGAACCGGCTTCTGCCAGCCATGAAGAATCAGGGCCTTGAAGCCCGCATGCGCCACGGCCGCGCCGCCGTAGCCTCCCATGAGCGCGTGGGAGGAACTGGTCGGTAAGCCCAACGTCAAAGTAATCAAATTCCAGATGATGGCCCCGAGCAGGCCGGCGAGGAGGACTTTTTCGTCCACGAGCTCGATGTGGACCATGCCTTTGCCGATGGTGTTGGCGACTGCCGTGCCGAAGACAAAGGCAGCGATAAAATTCCAGAAAGCGGCCCAGAGCACGGCGCGGAAGGGAGTGAGTACGCGTGTGGAGACGACCGTGGCGATGGAATTGGCGGCGTCGTGCCAGCCGTTGGAAAATTCAAAGGCCAGGGTCAGGAATACGGTTATCAATACGAGAACGAATCGGCTCACGGGGATCAGGCGTTCTTCAGGATGACGCTCTCGATGACGTTCGAGACGTCTTCACACTTGTCAACAGCGGTTTCGATCACTTCAAAAATCTCTTTCCACTTGATGATCTGGACGGGGTCTTTTTCCTCTTCGAAAAGCTGGGCAATCAGGGTGCGACAGATGCGGTCGCTTTCATTTTCCAGGCGATTGATTTCGATCACGTGCTGGAGAGCTTTGTCCGGGGATTCCATGGCGTGAACGGCACGGGAAAGCTCCGCGGTAGCAGCCGCGAGGACCTTGGTGAGTTCGATGGTGCCGGGGCGGACGCGGTCGACGCGGTAGAGAACGAAGCGGCTGGCGGCAGCGTCAATCAGGTCTATGACGTCGTCCATGGTGCCGCAGAGTTCGTGCATGTCTTCACGGTCGAACGGGGTGATGAAGGTCTGGTTGAGCTTGCGGAAGATCTGGTGGGTAATCTCGTCGCCCTGGTGTTCGATGGCTTTGACGCATTGAACCTGTTCGGGGACGCCGGTGTAGTGCTCCAGCATGCTGGTGAAAGCGTTGGCACCGCTGACGATGTTTTCGGCTTGCTTGCGGAAGAGGACAAAGAAATCCCCGTCGCGCGGCATGAATCGCTGCAAGAATCCAGGCATGTGACCCGCTCCCCCCTGAGGAGCCTGAGAGTGGCAGGGAAAGTCTACCGAACCAGCCGGAAGGGAGCAAGGAAGGGCAGCCGTTGTGGCCGCCGGGGCTGCGTGGTACGGTAGGCGGACATGACAAAGGCAAGAAGGCGGCATAAAGCCGCCCCTACACAAGCTCGTGCGGCCATGAGAATGATGCGTTGGTGGTTTTTCGCGATTGTGGTTGCGTTTGCAGCGGCCCAGGAGCTTTGTGGAGCAGACGTCAAAGAGTTGAAGGAGCGGCGTCAGCGGGCCGCGACGGCTTTTTCGGATGGTGTGCTGTTGTTGCACTCAGAAACCGCGATGGGATTTCTCTCGGACGGTTACCGGGAAGAGGCGGCGTTTTACTACCTGACGGGATTGGAGAATTCGCCCGGTACGATCCTGGCGATCGTGGGGAAGAGCGGCGAGAGTTGGCTTTTCGTGCCGTCTGCCGAATCCAAGGAGGGCGCAGAAACCAAGCCCGGCGAAGAGGCCGAACGGAAGGTTGGCCTGGATCATGTGGTCGATTGGAAGGAAATGCAGGGCTTTCTGACGGATCACACGAAAGCAGGAGCAAAGATCTATTACAAGCCGGAAGCGGCAATAATGCTCCCCGAAAATCTTTCCGCAACGAAAAATAACCACGCGCCCGGTTGGATTCAGGTGCTGCAGAAGAGTTTTCCGGCGGCAGATTTTCGGCCGGCGAGGGTGAAGCTTTATACCCTCATGGCCGTCGAGAGCAAGGCGGAACAGGATGACTCGAGTATGGCAGCGCGTGCGACCGCGAAAGCGTTCATTGCGGGGGCTCGCGCCATCCATCCCGGGGCTTCTCAGCGGGAAGTGGAACTTGCCGTGGTAGACGTTTGCTGGAAGGATGCGCGCGGTGTTTCGTTCTGGCCCTGGGCGATGGCCGGCGCCAACAGCGTATTTCCCAAACCCTTTGAATCGGAATCACGTTATGACCATCTGGATTCCCGGATGCAATCCGGGGATTTGGTACGCCTCGACGTGGGTTGCGAATGGCAACACTACCAGGGAGACCTGGGGCGCACAATCCCGGTTTCCGGCCACTTCAGCGACGAGCAGCGCGAGGTCTGGAACATATTCGTTGCGGCTTACCAGGGCGTCGCACGCGAGATGAAGGAAGGCCTGACGGAAAATGAGGCCTTCGAGATTTGGAAGAAAGAGTTGCTGCGGCATCGCGAGTCGGCGAAATCCCGCGTGGCGCAGCAGGCCATTGAGATATGGTCGGAGCGCAAGAACGCCCCTTATTGGCAGATGCACACAATGAATCTGGATGCCGGTTACATCGAAGGGCCGCTGCGGGCGGGCATGGTGATTGATTTTGAGCCGATCGCTTCGATTGGCGGGCAGGGCTACTATCTGGAAGACATGTACATGATCGGGAAGGGCGGCGCGACGGTGATGACGAGCGGCCTTCCTTACACGGCGGAAGAGATTGAAGCCTTTCTAGCACAGAAACCATAAGACAGATCGAAAAGAGCCGGAGGTGCGAGGGGAGAGGATACTCCCGAAAAAAGCTTGGCCAGCGAAGTGGCGCTGGAATTTATTGCCGAAGGGCCGGAAGCGACGCGGGTGGAACTCGAGCACCGCCGGCTGGAGCGGCACGGCGCGGGCTGGCAGGAACTGCGCAAGGCAGTGGATGCGCCGGGCGGGTGGACGCTGGTGCTGGCGGGATATGTTGAGGCGACGAACGCCAGATAAGGGCGGCAAGGGTTCGGACCGGCGTGAAGTTGCGAGCAAGCAAATCGAAGCCGTAAAGAAGAGGACATGAACTCGCGTGTGAAAATTCTGTTGCTGGTGCTGACCGTGGGAGTTGCAGGCGTGCTTGGTGCGCAGGCGCCCGTCGAAAATCCGCTGGCGCCGTACGTCCCGAAGAACATGAAGCCGTATTATCTGGATTTGCTGGTGAAGAGCGACAAACCGGAAAGCGCGGTGACGCCGGCGGGAAACGCGGAGCGAACGCAGAAGCATCTGGCATACATCCGCAGCCAGGTGGAAGCGGGGAAGTTCGTGCTGGTGGGCCCTTTGACGGAGGACAACCGGATCCGGGGAATCGCGGTGATTCAGGCCGCGTCGCTGGAGGAGGCACAGCGCATCGCCGCGGGCGATCCGGCGGTGCAGTCCGGGCATCTGGCGGTGGAGGTGCATCCGATCCTGCTGGAGGATTTGGCGGGAATCCGATTCGAATATCCAGCGATGAAGTAGGGAATTACGCCGGTAACCCTGCGAGTAGCGCAGATTGGGACAGGGCTAATCGTCGCTATCGGAATCTGAATGCGGCGCGGTGACGGGAACGAGTTCCGGAGTTGGCCGGGGCCCGTTTTCCGCAACCGCAACACGCGAGTGCAATGAGGATTGCATGGGGAGCCCCGCCCAGAGATTGATCATGCCAAAAATTTCGTGGATGACCTGATGGGTGTCGTCCGTGCGGGTCCACCAAGCCGAAGGCTGGAAGTCATCTTTCGAGATGGCGTGAACGATTATTTTTCCGGAAGAGGAATCGAGTTTGTTCCAGAGTTCGTGCACGCGACGAGTGTGAGCTTTGTTGGTGACCACAATGACGGTGGCGGTGTTTTTCTGGCGGAGGGCACTGCCGATGGCTTCGAGCTCATCCTGGGTGTTGATGACCGGGGGATCCAGCACGTGGATCGCTTTTGCGGGGACACCCTGGCGGCGAAGGACTTGATAGTTGAAGTCAGCTTCGCTGGGATAATGAATGCCGAGTTCGGCGAGTTCTTCCGATTGTGTGCCGGGGCGCGTGAGCCAGATTTCTGTGGCGTAACCGTTGTGGTAAAGAGTTGCGGCTTCGAGCGCGCGCGCGGGGAAATTTCCGCTGAGGACGGCGATGGCGTTTGCCTTTTGCAGGGAATCCTCTTTGACGAGCCAATGGCCGACGCCCAGCAGGAAGGCGAGACCGGCAGAGAGCGCGAACAGAGCAAGGGCGCCGAGGACGGCGAAGATCCGGAGTAGATGAGCAACGAAGTCGTAGGTGCGAGCTGATTTGGCCGGCTTCGACAAGTTTGAATCATTCAAGATAATTTCGTTCGTATGCATATCGCCCGTTGTAGTGCATCTGCGATGCCAAAGGCGTGCGTGCGGGCAGAAATGAAGGATTCTTAGTGGTTGGGAATGAGTCACTTACGAGGTAACCTGAGTCGATGTTGAAGGAATGATTAGCAGGAGGCAGAGGGTGTGTAATTCTGGCACACTGCGTGCAATGTTGTCAGCGGTGAAATGCCAACGGGATTTCAGCAAAATACCTGAGAACTTTTGTTTGTAGAGACGAGGGGCTGCGAACGCGGCGAGGCAATTGGATCGTTGAAGAATTTTTCGAGGGCGAAAGAAAAAGGGCGGCCGGGATATCGGCCGCCCCTCGTTGGTTCACAAGCGCCCGCCTCGGAAGGCGGCCGCTACAGGTGCTTTTCTTAGTACATGCCGCCCATGCCGCCTGGGCCACCGGGACCGCCGGCAGCTGCGCCCTTCTTGTCGTCTTCCTTGAGCTCGGCCACCAGAGCTTCGGTGGTGAGCATGAGGTCGGCGATGGACGCGGCGTTCTGCAGAGCGAGGCGAGTGACCTTGGCCGGGTCGATGACGCCAGCCTTGACGAGGTCAACGTATTCACCGGTGTCCGCGTTGAAGCCGAAGTTTTCGTCCTTGGACTCGCGGATTTTGCCGATGACCACGGCGCCTTCGAAGCCGGCGTTGAGGGCGATCTGACGGCAGGGCTCTTCGAGCGCCCGCTTCACGATGCCCACACCGACTGCTTCGTCGTCGTGCAGCTTCAGCTTGTCGATCGCGGTGAGGCAGCGCAACAGAGCCGCACCGCCGCCGGGAACGATACCTTCCTCGACAGCCGCGCGAGTTGCGTGCATGGCGTCCTCAACGCGAGCCTTCTTTTCCTTCAGCTCGGTTTCGGTTGCAGCGCCCACCTTGATGACGGCAACGCCGCCGACGAGCTTCGCCAGGCGTTCCTGGAGCTTCTCGCGGTCGTAGTCGCTGGTGGTGTTTTCCACCTGGAGGCGGATCTGCTTGACGCGGCCTTCGATTTCGCTAGCCTTGCCTGCGCCTTCGACGATGGTGGTGTTGTCCTTGTCGATGGTGATCTTCTTGGCCTTGCCGAGGTCCTCGATCTTGACGTTTTCGATCTTGATGCCGAGGTCTTCGGTGATGGCCTTACCGCCGGTCAGAGTGGCGATATCTTCGAGCATCGCTTTGCGGCGATCGCCAAAGCCGGGGGCCTTGACGGCGGCGCACTGCAGGGTGCCGCGGAGCTTGTTCACCACGAGGGTGGCGAGGGCTTCACCTTCGATGTCTTCCGCAATGATCATCAGGGGCTTGCCGAGCTTGGCGATCTGTTCGAGCAAGGGGAGGAGGTCCTTCATCGAGCTGATCTTCTTCTCATGGATGAGGATCAGCGCGTTTTCGAGGACGACTTCCTGACGGTCCATATCGGTGATGAAGTAGGGGGAGAGGTAGCCGCGGTCGAACTGCATGCCTTCGACGACTTCGAGCGTGGTCTCCATGGTGCGGGACTCTTCCACGGTGATGACGCCGTCCTTGCCGACCTTCTTCATGGCTTCGGCGATGATGCCGCCGATCTGCTTGTCGTTGTTGGCGGAAATGGTGCCAACCTGGGCGATCATGTCGCCCTTGACGTCTTTGTGAAGCTTCTTGATTTCCTCGATGGCGACTTCGACGGCCTTGTCGATGCCGCGCTTGAGGGCGGTGGGGCTGGCGCCGGCGGCGACAGTCTTCACGCCCTCGCGGAAGATGGCTTGCGCAAGAACGGTGGCGGTGGTGGTGCCGTCACCCGCGACGTCGCTGGTCTTGCTGGCGACTTCGCGAACCATCTGCGCGCCCATGTTCTCGAGCGGGTCGCGGAGTTCGATTTCCTTGGCAACGGTGACGCCGTCCTTGGTGATGATGGGGGCGCCGAACTTCTTTTCGATCACCGCATTGCGGCCCTTGGGGCCGAGGGTGATCTTTACTGCATCCGCGAGGGCGTTCACGCCGCGTAGGATTGCCTGGCGGGAATTCTCTCCGGTAACAATCTGCTTCGCCATTTCTTGGTTCCTCCTGAATTCGGATACTGGATGTTTAAAGCTTTGCTAGCTTTTGGGAAAACCCTCAGGCCTTAAGGCCTGAGCTACAGATTCACAGACTGAAGCCTGCCTGCGGCGGGCGGGCCTGTGCTACTTACTTCTTGGCTGCCTTGGCGGCACCGCCGAGCTTCGCGAGGATTTCTTCTTCGCGGAGGATCAGCAGCTCTTCGCCGTCGATTTTGATTTCGCTGCCGCTGTACTTGCCGAACAGCACACGGTCGCCAACGTTCACGTCGAGGGGTACACGCTCGCCCTTCTCACGCTTGCCGGCGCCGACGGCGATTACTTCGCCCTCTTGCGGCTTTTCCTTCGCGGAGTCGGGAATGATGATGCCGCCCTTGACGGTTTCCTTCTCTTCAATGCGCCGCACGATCACACGGTCGTGGAGCGGGGTAAGATTGACTGCCATCTTTGAAAAACCTCCATAGGTGAACTAAGGGTAAGACTGAGAAACGATGGTTGAGGAGGGCAGGAAAGGCGATTAGCACTCCTCGGCACCGACTGCTAATATAACAATAAATCCTATCAAGTCAAGCGAAATCCCGGCAATCTGAGCGGGTCCGGCTCAATTTCATGGGGGAGTGATACCAGGTAACGTATTTATTTACAGCATCATACGTATGCCAGATTTTCCTTGCACTTGGGCATTGCCCTGCTGGAGTGTCAGCTATAGACTTCGGCGAGGAATGCGATGCAGTGGACACTGTATCTTCGGCTGACCGTATTGACTGCGGGAACGCTGCTGCCGTTCTGGATGGTGGTGATTCTTGGCCATCGCCGGCAGCGGAATTTTGAGCGGTTGTTCTTCTTCTTGTGCCTTGCACTGACGTGTTTTTTCGGCAGCAGTTTGCTGGCGCTGAACGCTGAATTGCACTACGGAGTGCCGCCGCCTGGCTTGATCGCCTTTGCGTGGACATTTCTCTGCCTTGGGCTG
>DASYXF010000144.1:0-57941 GCA_035935335.1 Candidatus Acidiferrum sp. | reverse complement strand
CGCTTCGCCCACACTTTGCCTCGCATAACTGCCTCCTCTTCAAGCAGCACTTCGCCCCGTGGCGACGCAAACAATTCTTTAGAACATTTGGTCCCGCCATCGTTGAACCCGCCGATGGTTGTTCGATCGGCAGGATTACAGGGAGCTGCACGGATCGCTGCCTGTGCGATTCAAGCAGAGTAATTCGGGCGAACGTGGCTTGTAAAATACGAGTCTGCTCAGCAGCCGCCTTCGCCTGATTCTCTGGCCGTGGCACACCACGCGCCTCTTGGATTTGCTATTGACTCCTCGTTGCGCGGTAACGGGGAATTCTGGGACTAGAAAACCGTCTGAGTCCAAAAAACGTGCCTATCAAAGCTTCCTGACGATTCTCACCCCATCTTTCTAGTGTAAACCAAGCTCGCCTGTGCACTTGAGAGGTAAGATGCCGAATCTGAGCTCCAAGATTGATCCGCGACATCCATTTTTCCTGTTCGACCGGGCAAGCCTTTTCTTTAGCCAGAATTTTTCTGCTTCAGTGCGCGCGCCTCGCCGTCCAAGTGGCTTGGCAATCTAACCCGGCCTACTTTGAGTTGGCCGCCGCTTCTTCAACGCTCTTCAGCAGCTTGTCGAGGTCCGTTCGCGAAAAATAGCGTCCGGCCAGCACCACACTTTGGATTTTTCGCGTGTTTTTGATATCCGCCAAAGGATTGGCGTCCAGCAGGACCAGATCCGCGCGCTTCCCGCTCTCGATCGTCCCCGTGTCCGCAAATCCAAGATATTCCCCTGGGTTTCTGGTCGCCGACTGCAAGGCTTGCATCGGGGTCAGCCCCGCCTGCACCAGCAATTCCAGTTCTTCGTGCAAACTGAACCCGGGATACACGCGCACCCCGGCCGCCGTGTCCGTTCCCGCAAGAATCCGCACTCCTGCGCGGTTCATTTCACCGACCATTTTCAATTCCGCCTGAAAAAACCTCTCCCGGTCCGCAAATGGATCCGACGACCAGTCCTTTTCAATCCCCGTCGTAAACATCGGCCAGGCCCGCACTCTCCAAGCCGCCGGCGCGTACTTGATTAACGGGTCCGGACCCGCGCTCGTCTGCTCGATCAGCCATTCGCCGCGTTCCCAATAAAGCGTCGGCACCTGCCAGGTCTGGTTCTTCACAAACAGCGCAATCAGCGCCCTCGCGCGCGCGGGATCATACGTGGAAAGAAATTTGCCTCGTCCGGGCCCACGCGGCGGCGCCATCAATTCGTCTTCTACTCTCGAGCATCCCTCAAATACTCCCGTCAGATGCTCTATGCTCTTCTGTCCTGCATTCGAAGCCTCCGTCGCCCGCACCTTGTCAGGCACATGCCCGGCAAAGACGATGCCATTCTTCTTGGCCTCGTCAGCGGCCGCGAAATATCCTTCCCGCGGAACCAGCGACTGGATCTTGATGAAGTCCGCCCCGTTCTTCTGAAGTTCATCTACAATCCGCCGGCCTTCCGCGGCGTCTTTCACCGGTGCGGAACTCGGAAATTGCGGCACCGGCCCGTCCAGCATCGGCCCGGAAATAATCATCCGAGGTCCCAGAAGTTTCCCTTCCGCAATCCTGCTCCGCCAGTTCTTCAGCGTCTCCAGGTCCCCGCCCATGTCACGCACGCCGGTCACTCCGTTTGCAACAAACAAGACAGGCGTTATCTTTTCGTCCGCTGGAATCCATTCCCCGAACACCTCATGCACATGCATGTCCCACAGGCCCGGGATCAGATACTTGCCGCGACCCTCCACAACTCTCGCCCCTTTTGGCAAGGGCGTCACATCGCTTTTCCCAATCTGCGAAATCTGCCTGCCCTCAACGATCACCGTCATATCCGGCAGGACCGGAGATCCCGTGGCATCAATTAAGTTGACGTGAGTAAGCGCCAGAACAGGCTCTTGGGCGATAACGCGCGTGACGGAGGAAACCAGCCCAACCAGAAGCACGGAAATACACAGAATTTTCTTCGACATCAATCTCCTCGCAAGGCCGCCGATTCTATCCGCAGCCCAACGGAAACACAAATCCCTGTGCCGAATCCTCGCATGATCACGCCAACAGCTTGTTCAGAACGTTCAAAACGAATTTATTTTGGTAGGGGTGGAAACAGTCCAGAGAGAAATCTAGATCGGGAGTTTCTGGGCGTTCCGGAGCTGGGCGCGCAAGACTTGGTGGATAAAGTGGCATGCTTGCCGAACTTCCGGCAAGGCTAAAAAGCAATGCACTTCCTTGCCTTTCTTTTCCGTTGTCACGACCCCAGCGGCACGCAATATCGCCAACTGGACGGACACATTTGCGAGAGGAACACCAAGTTCCTTCTGCAGTCCAGAGACCGTGTAGCTTTTTTTGCCCAACAGATCCAGAATGCGCAACCTGGTGGGATTGGCAAGCGCTTTACATATCCGCACTTGCATCTCTAGGAGCCGGCTTTCGGCGCCGCTTTTCGCCTGTTTCGACATGAATCCTTCCATCGGGATTCTAATCTGCGCTGGCATCAATCTTAACCTCACAGTCTGCCGTTTGGGAAATCTCGTGGCCTGTAACGATTGCCCGCAGAAGAGTCATCGGCGTGGGACCTGTAGTCGCCAAGTAGATGTGCCCTATTAAGAAGGCCAGGAAGAGATATGCGCCGAGAGTATGAGCCGGACCTAGAACCTTGAGCCCACCGAACTTGGCCAGAAGCAACGGCCAGCGGTCCGCGCCCCACAACAGGATTCCGGTCACCATCTGAAACGGCAGCAGAATATTGAGGAGAAGCAAATAGGTAATTCTTTGCAGTGGGTTCAACTTACGGCGCGGATCCGTTTCCAGCGGATGCTTCTCTCCCTTAAATATCCCGTAAAGATAAAAACGCGCTTGCCGCACCGCTGCGCCTGTGAAGTCCTCCATCCGGGGCAGGAAATGGTGGTACTTCTCCGCGGTGAGATGATAGAAGATGCCCAGACAAGCGTTGAGTATCAGCGCCCATCCCAGCCACGAGTGCCATCGAAGCGCGGTGGCCATGGAACCGAGTATTCCAAATCGATCGGGATAGTGAATGGCGAGACCTGAGAGGATCAGAAAGAGTATGGCCAGCGCCTGCAGCCAGTGCCAGATCCGTTCGTGGAGAGAATACAGCTGAGTGCGCGAATTCATACCCGGCCTCCGATCAACCGCAAGAGCGCGTGCAACAAGCTAAACAACGTAACGCCGCCCACCATCAGCCAACCCATCCATTCAATCCAGGGTACCCGACTATTGCCGGCGATGTAGAAGGAACCAAGAAGCGGCCCGTTGTCAAAGGTCGGCTCCTTGCCCTCAAAGTTCACCACACTCGCCTGTTTTCCCCGGTAATACACAGGGACGGCTTTTGGAAGGAAGGTGTTCAAGTCCAGCGGCCGGCGCAACATGCTGTTCTTCGCGTGGCACACCGTGCATTCCTTGATCGCCTGCCCTTTCCCGACGACACTGTGGCTCATCGCCCATGGCGCAACGTCGATCCGTAATTCAGGTTCAGCGACCCCGGCGTGTTGTTGCAACAACCCTTTGACCAGTTCGATCTTCTCGGGGCTGTCATATACAGCCTGCGGGAGATCGATGATGCCCTCTTTGTCGGCGAACGCCTTCAGAATCTCCGGACGATACGTCCAGTCACCGCCGGCAGGACGCTCCGAAAACAGCGCCCGCTGGACCTGCCAGGTGAACACGGGCCGCCCCTTGTTCTTGTCGAACCAATAAACGCCTGTGATCAGATTGGTCGGCCGTATTTGCGGATGGTTGTCCTTGTCTTGCGTGGGGATATAGGCCGGCAGGTAGCCGGTGACCGGTGAATCAGGATCCACGATGCTTCCGTCAATTCCCCGGTAGGTGATTCGGCTCGTACCCGTGTCCATCAAGAAAGCCCAATCGTCGCTCCGATACGCCCACAAGTGCACCGCGGGAATGTGACACGTCTGGCACGCCAGTGAGCGAAAATGAACCGATTTGTAGGGGAGAAAAACGTGAATTTTCTCCGCGTCGTGGCATTCCGCGCAGCCTCGCATTGTGTTGTGCCGGGTGATGTTGACGGTCTCGGGAGGGATATTGCCACGGGCAAAGTTATGGTCCGGCCGCTTCAGGTAAACGGCGATGTCTTCGTTGATGGGTTTGTAGCGAAGGTGTTTCGCGTCATCCTGGTGGATCATCCGCCCCGGGTTGTTCGGAGAAAAATGGCAGTCGATGCAAATGAGTCCCTTGGCGGCATGCGCGTCCCACGGGTAGCTCATCTTTTCTTTGCCCGCGATATTCGGCGAAACCGTATCGCTGATCTTCGCCCCGTCATACACCCACCCGCTCTTCTCGATGCCACGCATGATGTCGGCATGCTGAATGGCTTTGATTGTCGTGGCATCTTTGGAAGTAAACCCGTGGCACATCGCGCAGTTTTCCAGGGTCGGGTCGGAAAGGTCGAGTACTTCACCTTTGACGGTTCCATCGGGGTTGAAAGCCGCCCTGTTATAGCTAAACGTGCCGTTCTCCTGGCGCTTGACGATTCCGGTTTCCGTGAGGGTTGCATTGTTTGCCCAACGGAAATTTCCTTCCGCCATTTCCTTCTTTCGCGCTCCACGGTTGGCCTTTGGAACGTGACAAAGAAAACAATCCGCTTCGCTCGTCCCGCTCTTTTCCCAGCTCCAGGGAACGACCGTGCCTTTTTCGCGGTCACGAATCGTGTAGCTCGGATCCAACGGTCCCGTCGGCTTGGCTGTATCCGTCAGAAACTTGTGTCCCTGCAAGTCGTATTCGGAGATACCTCCACCCGTGTGGCAGCCCCCACACTTGGTTAACCACTCGGGCTGGCTCATGTCCGCGTCGGATGCGTCCGTGATTCCCGCGTGAGTGAGTTGCCGATTCGGGATTAGAGAGAATTTACCAAACATCCCGGGGGAGGAATTGAAGCCGGCGATTCCATGGTTTGCCAGCAGATCCCGATTCATTTCACTTTTACCCTGCTGGAAATGAAAACTATCGGTTATGAATTCGTAGTCATGACAATCCCCGCCGCAGGTTTGCCGGGAACTGATAGGCTTCCCGCTCTCCAGCACGTTTCGGCCGGTTTCGTCCTTTAACGTGAGGGGCGGGTGCGCGAGTTTGGGAGCGGCCGCTTCTGAACGGGCCTGCTGTTCGACATTACTCGCCTTCGGCCCTTGTCCGGCAGCGGCACTTAGGGCCAGGGCGGCTCCGAGCAGACCTGCCATCATTCCCAAACGGTTGAACCGGATCGGGCGCTTTGGATCAAACTTTCGCTGCGTGCGACTGCTATCTAGCATGGTCCTTCTCCTGGCAAGCGTTTCTGACACCCATGTTTGCGCCCCTGGCAAATCTCCTACTTCCCGCAGGTTTCTGGTTGCGGCGAGTCCACTGCGTGGTTGTAGACGAAGGCGAGAGCATCCTTGAGTTGCTCTTCTGTCATGTACTTCGACAGCAGCTCCGTGCCCTTCATGTGCTTGCCCTTTGCGAAATACGCCTGCCACTGGGCTTGCGTCTTGCTCAACGGCGTGATCTCGCCACCCTTTTCGCCCTTCACGTGGCATGATTTGCAGCTCTGTTTAAAATAAAACTTGCCCTTCGTTTCGTTACCCTTTTCGCCCGCAGAGAGCGAGCTCAGCGGCACCAGCACCAGCATCGCCGCCAGCACCAGTGATCCTATGATCGCAACTCCCAGATTTGATCCTGCTTTTCGTGATTCCTTCATGACCTTCTCCTTGATTCCGATTTTTCCCCGGTCGCTTGCACTTCTCCTCTATCCTTGCCATCCACTCCTGCCAGGGCGGAGCGGGGCTGGCGCAAGCGCCAGCCCCGGACAGTCGCCGCGAGCTAGAACCGGGCAATAATGCCCAGGGTTGCCATCCGTGCGCTGTCGTACGTGGGAAACCCAAGAACCGGTGAAGAGTTGAGCGCTTTTGGCGCGCCAATGTGCCAGCCGGATCCGGAGTAGCGATAGTTGTAATCAATGAAGCTCCCCTTAAAAATGAAGCGCTCACTGATCTTGTGCGTCAGGTATGTCTCATACACATCGCCGCGCGTGCTCGTCTTTGGGGCGATGATGTCGTCCTGCGCTTGCGCGAAGTTGAACCAATATTTGCTGCCATGGTTGAACTCGAAGCCGACTTTCGTCCTCTCGTCATTCGAGAGGCGATAGCGAACCCCGCCGAGCAGCATGTAGCCGTTGCGGTTCACCGGCACTTCGAACGGGTCGGACATCAGTCCGCCGAAGGGTGTCGTTTCGCCGTTCGGCCGTGTTCCGGAGTAGTTCACGCTGCCGTAGAAGTCAAACGCTCCGGCTTTCCGCTCCAGGTTCACTCCGAACAGATTGATCGCGCCCAGATTGGCGGACGGCGTATACCGCATGACTACCGGTGCGGGAACCGGATCGCCCGTCAGCGGGTTGTTCGCCAAAACCAGCAATCCGTTGAAGCCGTCGGTTACGTTGAACGCGTGCGCGTATGTTGCTTGCACGAGCGTCTTGTCTGTGGTCCACAGGTCGAGGTTCGCTCCGATTAGTTGCGTATCCTTCAACCGGTCCTGAGGCAGCTTCATCAGGTTGCCGTTGCCGAACCCCGACTGGTAGCCGATGCCGTAGCATAGCCGCCAGACCATGTTTTCCCGCACGTTGTAGCCCAGCGTGATGCCGTCGAACTGGAAGTCGATCAGCGACCCAGACGGCGTCCCGCCGCGCAACTCATCGTTCCGGTAGTTCATCGGCGGCCCGTCGGTCGAAGGCCTGCGCCCGATCGAGAGATACATTTTCGAGCCGGCAATCTTGTTCCAACTGAAAAATGCGCGCTCCACTCGGATCTGATCCGAATTCGGTACGCCGGCGGTTGTGCCGTCCATGTTGAACGTGTTCGGCTGCCCGTTGAACACCTGCACGCCGGTCGAATCACCAAACACCTTGTACATGCTCAACCGCGCGCTGTAGCTGACGTTTTCCGCAACCCGCCCGTTGAAGTCGAGCCGCAGGCGGTTCGTCAACAAGTCCGGCGTGTTGGCCTGGTAGCCCGGCACGTACGTTGACGGCATCAGCAAGCCAAAAAGCTGCTGTTGCTGCGCGGGGGAGAAACTCCCCATCCCTTGCTTCAACTGGCTAAAGGTCAGATTGTTCGTGAACTGCAGGTAGTTTGCGTAGTTGTTGGCGACCGTGTTGTTGATTTCGTCCACGCTCGTCGGCATGTGCCCCAGAATCGGGGTGCTGAACATGGTCTTAACTACAAGGTTCTGCAATTGCATGCCGTCGAAGTGACTCGGCACATGGCCAACGATGGTGTGCGCTTCAAACCGGTAGTCTCCCGAAAAGTTGAGCCGGTCCAGCGAATTCTTCACCTCGGACCTGGATACACGGCTGTCGAGTTCCTCGACCTTCGCTTCCAGTTCCTTCGAAGACGATGAGCCTTCCTGCTCCTTCGCCTTCTGTTGTGCCTGCTGCGCCTGCTGTTGTGCCGCTTGCTGCGCTTGCCGTTCTTTCTCTTGCGCATCCAGTCTCTTTTCAAGTGCCGCAAGCATTTGCTTCAGTTGTTCGATTTCTTGCTTCGTAGCCGCGCTGTCCTGCGTTACAGATGGCGGTGCCTGTTGTGGATTCGCAGGCGGTTGCGCGGGAGATTGTGCGTACATGCCGGCTCCGGCCAGGAGCAAACAGAACGCTAAAAGCAGTGATTTGGCCATTGGTCTTTCCTCCGTAGCGTCCTGCGTTGCTGATCCGGTGCGCTCTGGCTTCGAGGGCAGGACACTTTCCTTGTCAAGCAGTGTCCGCCAGGAAAAGACATTTCGCCGTGAGGCGAGACATAGTACCTCGTGACCGTCATCACTACATTTCTATAGTTATACATTTTTATAACTATTTGATTGTTAGGAATATATAACTGATTAGCCGGAACGGAACACCCCCGCAAGGGGTTCTTCTAACTTCGATTATGGTTTGTGAAAAACCAGTGAACGGGACAGTTTTGAAAGAAGTTCGCGGCGCAACTTGCCAACTGCGGCCTTTGGAAGTCGACCAAATCGAGTGGGACAACAATAACAATCTGGTTAGCGGAAGTGGGCACATCGCCACGTCGGCGCCGGAGAATGCGCAATGAGGCGGAGCGGCTTGCTAAAAACGCGCTCGATCGACGCCAGTGGTTCCTGCAGGTGCGCAGATGGATTCGACGTGATCGGGTATCGGGATCTTCCTGCCCACGACCCTGCGATGGAATCTCTCGGCCATTTCCTCACGAATGGCGGGCTGAGTTTCCCGCCTCGATTTCGACGCCAGTTGCAATCCTCGAATAGAGTTCGTCATTCATCTCATGATAGATGGCCAATCCTGCTCAGACAGTCAGTGTTGCTGGGCCCATATCGCAGGGCATGAGATCAGTACACGACGAGCGTGTTTATCCGCTTTGGAACTTCGCCGACATTCACGACATCCACCAGCTTCAAGGTTTTTGCGTCAATCACAGATACGGATCGCGCTCCCGAGTTTGAGTCGTAGACGCGTTGACTGTCGGGGGTAAACGTAATCCATTCCGGCACCGCTCCTATGACCGGATGATGCGCCGGTTGCTGGGTTGGCAGGGGACAATACCCAACCAGTTGGAGGTCGGGCAGCGTGTATTTGAAGACAGCGTTAGCAACGGTGCTGTTGACCCAAAGCGATTTCCCATCGGGCGTCACACCAATGCCATGCGAGGGTGTGCCCAGACGCTCCTCGGCGGTGCCGAAGCCGCCAGGCTGCTCCGGCAACTTGATGCGCGCCACCTCTTTGTGGCTGGCAAAATCGACTACAGCAAAGCCGTTCAGGGTGGAAAGCTGGACATAAATCCGGCGCGTCGAGCCGTCAGAATTCGCTTCGAAGGCCATCGGGCGGACGCCCCGATCGAACTTCACCTCCCAAGCGGCTTTTTCCGTGTTCAGGTCAATTACCGTGGCGGCTTTGTTCTCGATGGAGCCGCTGACGGCGTATTTGCCATCCGGCGTGACGAAGATGTTGTGCACGCTCCCGTCGACGGGAATGCTGTTG
This sequence comes from Candidatus Acidiferrum sp., assembly GCA_035935335.1. GTDB lineage: Bacteria > Acidobacteriota > Terriglobia > Acidiferrales > UBA7541 > Acidiferrum. The sequence continues at coordinate 48,926 of DASYXF010000144.1, read as the reverse complement.
GTGCGTTCGAGCGATTTGGCGTCGATCACGTCCACAGAGCCGGGATCTTCGCGGATGCCGACGAGGATGCGGGCTCCGTCCTTGGTGATGGTCAAATTGTTGGGGTGGCCGCTGAGCGCCACTTTTTTCAGAATTTCTGCGGACTCGCGGTCCACGACATCCAGGATGGATTCGGACTCATTACTGATGTAGACCCGTTTGCCATCGGGCGAAAAAGTGACGCCATGGGGAAGTTCAATTCCCCTGATCACTTGCACCACTTGGTTGGTGGCGGAATCGATCACGTCCACAGTATTTCCTGCGCTGTTGGTTATATAAATCCGGGCGGCAATTGACGAAGCGGAAGCACGCGAGCTGGGGCCGCGCGCGGCGCGTACCCAGTCCGCAAGCGCCGCCCAATCGGGATCTTCCTGGGAAGCAAATTGACGCCCACCTGAGTGAAAAGCATCGCCCCCCGCCTCGGGGGCCAGAGGGTGAGTCAAGAGTCTGCTGGACTGTGGCTTGCCTGGAACAACCAGTTGCACGGCGCTTTCAAAATTTTGCCACGATTGTTCTTCCGTCCAATCAGTGAGGCTCGGGGAGAGGGCGACGAGGTGAAATGCCCGGTTTGCAGAGTTATGGCAACCGTAACAGCGAGCATGGCCAGGCCGCTCCTTAAGGAAGATGGGCTGTACGGACGCTTTAAAAGACTCAAAATCGAGTCCGTCCCCGGACTGCGAGTTCGCCGTCGTGTGCGCCGATGTGGGAGCTGGAGCGGCTTGACGAACCCATTCGGCAAGCATCCGCCATTCCGGATCGCTCTGCGATTTCCAGAACTTGCCGCCGCCGTGGGCAGGGTCGCCACCGGCTTCGGCGGCAAGGGGATGGACGAGCAAGCGGCTCTTCAGTGGTTCGCCGGGGACGACCAATTGCAGCACAGCTTCAAAATTCTTACGGGATTGCTCTTCTGTCCAGCTGGATGTGGCTTCCGCCAAAGGCTCGAGACGGAGGCGGGTATTCATCGCGGAATGGCAGTCATAACAGCGCGGGCCGCTTTCCCGTTGTTTCAGAAAGACTGGTTCGATGCGCGTGCGATAGGTTTCAAAGTCTAGCGCGGCGCCTTGTTGAGGCGCGGGCCTGGCGCTCATAAGGGAGCGCCCGCAGAACAACGTTGCAAAAAAAACGGCGACAACTGTGGAGATTCGGAGAAGAGTGCCGAAAGACATTCGCCCATCCTTGTGGCTGCGATTCTGCGTCAGCGGCCGTAGACCAGCAAGCGGAACGTTCCGGACACCGGGGTCGGCTGCGGCTTCGGCTGTTCCGTTGTGGGTGCGGCTGCCGGTGTGAAGTCGGCCGTGTCTATAAATAGCTGGTGGGTTTTGTGATCAAGCGCCATGTTGCGCGCGCCGAACTCGGTTTTAACGGTTTCGACCACGCTGAAATTGTCGGGCGAGTCCTCGTGAAAGACGTGCAGAGTACCTTCGCGCGCTGCAACAAAGAGCGTTCCCGTGGATGGCTCGAAGATGTTGGTGTCCACACCGCCGCCAATCGGAAACGTCTGGACGATCTTTCCGGTGTCCACGTTCATAATGCCGAGCACTTTGTTGCGGCCGCCGATGAACAAGCGGTGATGTTGTACGTCGAGATCGATGGCGGTGGCCTCTTCGGCGGGAGCGATCGGCCAATGGAATTTCACGGTGTTGGTCAGTGAATCGATGGCCACCACTTCGTTTTTGTCTTCCACGTTGTCGTAGATCGTGCCATGGCCATCCGGGACTGCGTATTCGGGGCGTCCGCCGATCGGTATGGTAGCGACGACCTTCTCCGAAGCAGGATCGATCACCGAAGCGTCGTTCGTCTTTCCGTTCATGGCGAAAATATGCTTGGAGGCTGGGTCGTAGATGATGCAATCGGGATTGCCGCCGGTTTTGATGTGCCCGGTCGATTTCAGGGTCTTCAGATCAAAGACTACAACCTCATCCGCGCCGCCATCGCTGATGAAACCGCGGCCCAGATCGTTCCTTACCACGATGCCGTGCACGCGCTTCAGATCGGAGACGCTGCCAACAATCGCCCCGCTGTCCGCATCCACCACCTTCACTTCCGTGTTGTGCGAAATGTAGAGCCGCCGCGTGGAGGCATCAAACGTGATGTAATCCCAATACTCCATGCCGCCCGGCGCGGCGCCAAGATTGTATTTTTTGAGAAGGTGATAGCCGCCGTCGGGCGGGCCGGCCACAGCTAGCCCGGAGCAAACGAGCAAGACACTCCAGAATGTGAGCTGCAGACGAGAGCGTGCCATTCGCAATCCTCCTAGCCCGGCGGACTAACCCCTGACCGTGCGATTGGTCAGGGGTTGTGTGGCCCTGCGCATCGCGCACGGGCGCACTTTGGTTGATCTAAAAGCGCGGCAACTAAAAACTGATTTTAATTGCAAACTGAATTTGTCGCTCGGGAATGGTGGTCCTCTGCAAGGCGCCTGCCGTGCCGACAGGAGGAGCCAGCGAAGCGCCGCTGGGGTCAAAAATATCCGTATTACCGTCGCCAGGGCCCGGAGGCGCAAAATTGGGATGGTTTAGGATGTTGAAGATCTCCAACCGGAACTGAATATTGAAGTTTTCGGAGATACGCTGAATCTTGTTGTTCTTGAAGACCGAAAAATCAAGATTTGTGATTCCCGGACCGGTCAAAATATTGCGGCCCGCGTTACCGCGGAGATTGAAGCATCGCAGGTCACCGGCTGCGAGCGGGCCGCCGAATGTTGGAGGCGCCGGATCGCAGTTGGCGTCAAAAAAGGCTTGACTCGGCGCCACCGGTATCCCGAAGCATTGGGTCTTGACATAATTCGTAGGGTTGCCCGGATTTGTAGCGGTACCGCAACCCGGTCCAGTCAGCCGGTTTGGATAGGCGAAATCATCGCTGCTGAGCGTCCCCGCAGGGTCGCCACCGGTGCCCCAGGTTGGAGTAAACGGGACACCGTCGCTCACCGTCAAAATCAATCCAAGTTCCCATCCGTCCGCAAACCAGCGAGCAGGGCCCGTGATCGACTTGGGAGTAGGAATGTCCCAGGTCCCGTTCAGGACGAGCGTGCGCCCCACGTTGTAATCCGCCAAACCACGTGTCAGCCTAGTGTCAAAATAATCCAAACTGGAGATGGAGTTTCCGAACGCGTCACCGGCCACCGTTGCGGAACTGGTGTCCATGGTTTTGCCCCAGGTAAAAGTACCCTGCGCCTGAAAGCCATGACTCATGCGCTTTGCCAACTGCATTTCGAGGGCATTGAAGTAGGAGCGACCATCGTAAAACATTCCGCGTACCGAGCCATATGAGGTGTTGATTGGATTTGGAGGCGCACAGGCAGAAGGATCCGAACCGTTCGGATCGGTTTGATTGCAAACAGGTGAGTATACGTTGCCGAGCACGTCCACTTTGGGCCAGAGATACCCAGCGGGGGTCTTAGCGGGAAGGACCAGGTTGGCTTCGTCTACGCGGAAGGGTTGGTGGACCCCGCGAGAGCCGACGTAAGCGATCATTGCAGCCAGATTCGGGGTGAGCTGATATTGGACATTCAGGTTCCATTGCGTTACGTAATCACGATGCGGATTTGATTCTACGAAGGTGGAACGCAGCTTGTTGGCGGAAATGTCTGCTGGGTCCACCAGGGGAAAAGTAAGAGGGACGGGAAGAGAGGGATCGCCCACCTTGAGAGAAGTGTACTGGAAGAAGGGAGCCGCCTGGGTGGTGAGCAGCAGGAATTGGTAAGGCAGAGGCAGCACATCAAAGAGCCCCACACCGCCGCGGACCGCCAACCGTCCGGTCTTCAAGGGATCCCACGCGAAGCCGACTCGCGGCTCGAAATTGTGCAGGGTCGGATTCGAAAAAAATGCTCCCGTTCCCGAGCATCCCGCGACAGCGACGCCGCAAACTGGCAGGGGGTCGGACAAGTTTCGGAGATTCGCGATTTTCCCATTGGTTTCTGTAGGGACAGTGGTCATTTCGTAGCGAAGCCCCAAATTCAACGTCAAGTTCGATTTCCAACGCCAATCATCCTGGATATAAGCGCCCACGATGGATTGACGGAGATTTCGAGGAGTGAGAGAACTCGCCACTCCGCCCTGAAATTTACTGGGCTGGGCGGTCAGGAACGATTGCAAATTATTGAAGAACCATATTCCATTCGGATCGGTGAGCGCCGTCACCTGCGTCAGCATCCGCTCGAACGCCCCGCCGAATTTGATGGAATGTTTGCCCTTGTTGAGGAATGCGTCATCATAGCCCTGAAACGAATTCCAGCGGTACAAGTAGGTCGGAAGCCCGCCTACGCCTCCGGTCATGGAAGAGAGGACGCCATTGACGTTCACTACTGCGGCGTTCCTGCCCGCAAATGCTGCGAGCGAAGGATCCGAGGCCGCAGTGTTGAGCGCGGTGACGCTCGAATCGTTGTCAACTCGCTCGTGGTTATACCCAAAACGGACCGCATTGACGAACGTAGGTGTGAAATTGTGGGTTTCTTCCACGGCAACAATCTGTCTGGAGGAGAGCGTTGCCAGCCCCACATTGCCGAAGGAGTCGGGAGAATTGTAGGGAGTCTTGTCGTACAGAAAGGTTCCGAACAAGCTATCCGTGTCCGATAACTTGTGGTCAATCCGGAAGGTCAGATAATTTTCGTTCACAATCTGTTTGCCGCTGAAGACTGTCTGGCAAACGTCATCACCCGGAGCGCATTGGGATGCCAGGGGAGTGGGATAAAGCGCGAGGTACTGTTGAATCGCGGGAGCAACAGTCACGGTTGTGGGATTTCCGTTCGAGTCGTGAATATTCCCCAAGCGCGCCTGGGGGGAAGGCACGAAATTCACGTTGGCGATCCCCTTCGACTGGCGAATGCCCTCATAGTCAAAAAAGAAGAACGTGCGGTTCGGAATGATGGGACCCCCGATGTCGCCGCCAAACTGGTTGCGCTTGAAGGATGCCTTCTGCGTATCGGCGGGTTCAAAATAATTTTTCGAGTCCAAGGCGCTGTTCCTAAGGAACTCATACCCGCTGCCGTGGAATTGGTTGGTGCCGGAGCGGGTGATGGCGTTGACGACACCGCCGGAAGTTTTTCCATATTCGGCGGAATAGTTGCTGGTCAGTACGGAAAATTCTTGAATTGCGTCGACACCCAGATTGCCGCCGAGCACACTGCCCGGAGCGCCGTTCGCGTAATCATTGAGGCTGATGCCATCCAGGCGGTAATTGTTCTGCTGTGGGCGGGCTCCCGAAATGGTGAGTTGCTGGCCAAATCCGCGATTGCCGCGATCCGATCCAGTGGCGAAACTCGGCTGGGTCTGAATGGTTTCCACACCGGGCTGGAGGGCAGCCAGGTCGGTCCAGCTACGGCCATTGAGCGGCAGTTCACGGACGGTGTTGGCGGTGACAACGGCGCTGATGTCGGAACTTTGGAGCTGGACGTCAGGGACCTGGGCGGTAACTTCCACCCTGTTCGAGATCGTGCCGACACGCAGCGAGATATCGATCGTGAGCTGCGAGCCAACGGTCATCGTTACGCCGTGACGCGTTTCCGAGTTGAAGCCCGTAGCAGTAATCGAAATCTCGTATGACCCCGGCAAGAGGTTCACCGTGTTGTAGAAACCGTCCGCGTTCGTGTTAGTCGTACGCTCGACACCCGTTGCAACGTTCTTGATGACTAGCTTCGCTTGCGGAATCGCTGATCCGTTCGTGTCGGACACCGTCCCTGAAAGTGTTCCCCCTGCAACCTGTGCCAGGGTGGGAGCGGAAAAGATGATGGCAAGCATTAGCAGAACGGCGACCGTGCGACCAAACGAATACAAGCTAAAGGTTTTTTGAGAGAACACAGACCCACCTCCACGTTGGGCGGAGCCTAGTGTATAGGAGCGGTGGATGCCTTAACCCATGATTAATTTCTGTTTAGATGGTTCCGGAGGGGCAATTTTGCTAACAGGAATCAAGGGAAGAACAACGGTAAAACTTGAGCCAACACCAACATCGCTAGTACATTCGATAGAGCCGCCCTGGGCTCGCACGATGGCCTGCGCGATGGCCAGGCCCAGCCCACCGCTGTGGGACTCACCGGACGTCGAAGGTGCGGCCCGATAAAATCGTTCAAAAATGAATGGCAAATGTTCCGCTCGGATGCCGATTCCGTGATCCTGAAACCGAACGCGTATCGTGCTTTCCACCTGCTCCAGCGTCACGTGAATGATGCTCTTCTCTGGTGAATATTTGATCGCGTTATCCAGGAAGATTAAAAAAAGCTGATGCAAAAAGGCTTCATCGCCTGTATACGGAAATTCCTGGTCGAGCTGCCGGAGAATTGCAATTCCCTTTCTTCTCGCCCGCGAAGATACGAGCGCGCAGGCTTCTTCCAAGACTTCGTTGATGTACAGCGGTTCGAACTCCAGGTGCAGTTGCCCGGCATCGGCGATCGATAGCGTGAACAGCCCTTCGACCATCCGCGTCAGCTTTTTCAACTCATCGTCAAAAACGGCCAGCGTCTTCTGGTACTCCTCCGCGGTGCGCGGTTTGGAGAGTAGGAGTTCCGTTTCGCCATGCAATACGGCAATGGGGGTGCGCAACTCGTGGGAAGCGTCGGTGACGAACTGGCGCAATTGGCGCACAGCGGAGTCCACTCCCCGGAACAAATTATTAAAGGTTTCCGCCAATTGTCCTAATTCATCATGCGGCGTGGCGACGGGCAGCGGCTCCCAGAAACCCTGACTTTGCGTAACACGCCGGGCCATGGAGGCGGCGTGGTGCGTCAGTTCCGTGATGGGCGCCAGGCTTCGGCCCACGTAAATCATGGAAATCCCCGCCGTGAGCAACAAACTGATAGGAAACAAAATCAGAACAATTCGCCCAAAAGTATCCAGCACTCGATTGGTACCGAAGGTGGGGATGGCCACGGCCAGAAAGCGTTTCTGGCCGGCCTGCTCGAACGGAAGGACCGCCACGCGGACCGACTGCTCTCCGCCGATGCTCGCCAACTGGTATACGGAATGAGTCGCCGTCGCATCGAAGGGCTGCAATCTAATAGGTGCCGGTAGATTCTTCGATTGCTGAATAACCTGACCCCTGGCATCGAGCAATTCGAAAAATTCTCCCGGGATATCGAGACGTTCGATATCGCGGGCCGTGGGTTCCGCGGCAACATCAGCGATCAGCAGACGTCCGGATTCCTGCAACTGGTGATTCAGCTGGGAAGGAATTTCGTGAACAAGCAATCCCCAGAAAGCCAGGTACGATGCCACCAGCATCACGCTGACGATTGTGCAGAACAGCACCATCATTCGGAAGCGAAGAGTTTTGGTTTTCACGGCTCCACGGCCCCAAGGCGGTATCCGATGCCACGTATGGTGTGGATCAGTTTCACGGTGCGATTCTGATCGATTTTCTGGCGGAGTCGGTTTACGTAAACCTCAACAAGGTTCGTTTCGCTGTCAAAATGCCGGTCCCAGACGTGTTCGACGATTTCGCTGCGCGTCACCAGATCTGGGGCGTGCAATAGGAAAAGTTCCAGCAGCGCGAATTCCTTGGAGGTAAGAGGAACGGCAACCTTTCCACGGGTCGCCCTCCGGCGATGCCGATCCAGTTCCAGGTCGGCGTAATGCAGCTTCGCGTTACCGCTGTGCAAGCCCCGCCGCACCAGCGCGCGCACACGCGCAAGAAGTTCCGCAAGAACAAACGGTTTGGTGAGGTAATCGTCCGCGCCAGCGTCCAAGCCTTCAACGCGTTGCTCGACGAGGCCGCGCGCCGTCAACATCAGTACCGGCGCTTCCATTCCCTGCTGGCGCATTTCCCGGCAGACTTGAACGCCGCTGAGACCCGGCAGACGCACATCCAGCAGGATGGCGTCGTAAGTCACGTCCGTGGTAAGTTCCAGGGCCTTCTCGCCGCTCTCCGCAATATCCACGGCGTAAGAGTTTTCACGCAGCGCACGCGCGATGAAACTTGCCACCTTCCGTTCGTCTTCGACCAGCAGAATGCGCATCGGCAGCCTTCCCCAAATCGAGTCGCAGGCGAAAATCATAGCACTTCTCAGCGGCAAGTCATCCGCCCCACGGCAGCCGGGATTATTTCGAATCGTCCCGGATCACCTGGCCGCCCTTCATCACGAATTTTACCCGCTCCAGCTCCGTGATGTCCTTCAACGGATCTCCGGAGACCGCAATAATGTCCGCAAACTTTCCTTTCTCGATCGAACCCACGCGATCCTGCCATCCCATCATCTCGGCCGCGACGGTAGTAGCCGCCTGGATTGCCTGGCTCGGCGTCATTCTGTATTTGACCAGGTACGCGAACTCGGCTGCCTGCGTGCCGTGGGGAAACGGCCCGACCCCGCTGGCAAACGGCGGCCCGCCTGACTTGACGCCATCGAGCCCGAACCCGAACACGTGTGTGTGCCCGTCAATCAACCCGGGAAGCACCGTTGACTTGCTCAGGTCAATCACCTGGGCGTCAACGGGAACTTGCACTTCGCCGGCAGATCCGACTGCCGCGATCTTATCGTCTTTCACCAAGACGATTTGATTCTCGAGCAACTTGCCAGTCTTGCTGTCAAACAAGTGCCCTGCACGAATCGCGATGACTTTATCGGTCTGCCCTTGCGCCGGGCCGAACATCGCCAAGAGCGCGAGAACGCTCGCCGCAGCCCATCGTACAAATTTCATCCACTTCTCCGGAGATCGCTGGTGATGTGTTCCCGAATACAGAGTCGCTCGCAATTTGGAAGCACGTCGTAGCTGGGCGCACTCTACAACGAGCGTCCACCACGAGAGAGCATAATATCCATTTGAGTTGATTCGAACTTAAGGCAACATTAATTTCTGTTTAGCCGTCCAGTTGCGACGATTGAAAAACCCCTTTCAAATACTGGCGATTCCCCATTTCTGCCATGAATTTGCCCAAGCACAAACCTGGAGCGTCGTTGACGCATCTGCTGGTGTGGCGTAGCATCCGCGTGGTTTTAATGACTTCAGGACTCATTCAGGACCATTTCACAATTTTTCCGGAGCGGAACGTATGAAGCGCACACTATCGATCCTGTCCACCCTGTTGATGTCCTTGCCTTTTACCGCCGCGGCACAGGAGAAAGCTCCTTTGAAACTTGCGGCGACCATTCCTCTGCCGGGGCTGAAGGACGGAGACTTTGACCACTTTGCCGTCGACCTGGATGGCCACCGCCTGTTCCTGACCGCGGAAGAAAACGACAGGCTCGAGATTCTGGACTCGAAATCCAACCAGTTGGTTCACACAATGCAGGGCATCAAGGCACCTCATGCGATTCTCTTCCGCAAAGATTTGAAAAAACTGTTCGTGGTTGAGGGCGATGCTTCGGCGGTAAAAATCTACGACAGCGACAGCTACAAGCCGTTGGGCGAAGTCAAATTATCCATCGACGCGGATTCAATCGCCTATGATGCTGCAACCTCGTACATGTACGTGGTCAACGGTGGGCGGGAAGCTCATACGCCCTATTCCTTGATCAGCGTAATTGACACAAATAACGCGAAAAAACTAAGAGACATCAAGATTTCCTCCGATCACGTCGAAGCTATCGTGCTGGAGAAATCCGGGCCCCGCATGTTTCTCAATATTACGGGCCAAAACGCGGTAGGCGTGATGGATCGCAATAAATCCGAACTCAGCGCAAAGTGGCCTCTGCCCGCGGATGATAAACTCAACGTCGCGATGGCCTTTGATGAGGCCAACCACCGTTTGTTCGTGGTCACGCGAAATCCCGGAAAGCTGATTGTCCTCAACTCGGACGACGGAAAAGTGATCGCGGACATTCCGGCCGTTGGCATGGTGGACGACGCCGCTTATGACGCGAAGCACAAACGTATTTATCTTGCGGGCGATGGGTTCCTTGACGTTTTTGAGCAAAAGGATGCGGATCACTATGGGCTGCTTGCCAAAATCCCGGGTGCGTTCCGAGCGAAGACGGGAATTCTGGTGCCGGAACTCAACCGTTACTATCTCGCAGTGCCTCATCACGCCGGCAAGGAAGCCGAAGTTCGCGTTTATGACATCCAGCCATAGATCTCACGGCATCCTGGTGAATCATGCGACGGCGTGACTTCGGCAAGACTTCTCTCGCGGCGTTCGGCGCTTCCCTGCTCGCGAACACCGCGAAGGCCGCAAGAAATCCCAAACCCGTCGATTTTTCCAGAACCCCCGGTCTCACTAAATATGTTGGTGAGTTTGTAGTTCGCACGAAATACGAAGAGATTCCCGGGAACGTAATTGAATTGGGCAAGAAATCCATCCTAGACGGGCTTGGCCTGGCGTTGGCGGGTTCACGCGCGGAGAGCGGCCCGCTTTCACGCAAGTTCGTTGAACAGTCCGGAGCGTGCCTTGGAAAATCCACCATTATCGGCACGCCACAAAAGACCTCCCCGCGATTTGCCACGCTTGTGAATGGTATCTCCATTCACGCCGACGATTTCGACGATACCCAACTTGCCGCCGCGAAGGACCGCGTGTACGGATTGTTGATGCATCCGACTGTTCCCGTTTTGCCGGCGATCTTTGCGGTTGCGGAGCAACGCGTGGCCAGCGGAAAAGAATGGATGGCGGCGTATCACCTGGGCGTGGAAGTGGAGTGCAAAATCGCGGAAGCCATCGCGCCTCGACACTATGAAGATGGTTTTCACACCACCGGAACCTGCGGGTCTTTCGGTTCCGCGGCTGCCTGCTCCCGGCTGCTCAATTTCGATCTTTCGAAAACGTTGAAGACCTTTGGGCTCGCGGCCAGCAACTCCGGAGGCCTGCGCGAAAATTTCGGCACCATGACCAAGCCCTACCAGGCCGGGCACGCAGCGGAGAGCGGCCTTGTTTCCGCCGAACTTGTGGCGCTCGGATGGACCGCAGCCGAGCAGATACTGGAAGCGGATCGCGGGTTCTTCCACGCCGCCGGAGGATCCTACGATCCAGCCGCAATTATGGGGCGTTTGGGAAATCCTTGGACCTTCGCCTCTCCCGGTGTTTCGCTGAAGCCATACCCTTCCGGCTCTCTCACTCATCCTGCGATGACGGAGCTTGCGCGCCTGATTCAGGTGAACAATATCCAAGCGCCGCAGGTGGAGAAACTCGACGTGGGCGCCAATCACAGCATGACCACGACATTGCTCCATCACGACCCGAAGACCGGCCTTGAAGCCAAGTTCAGCATGGAATTCTGCATGGCGATTCTGCTCCTCGAACGCAAAGCCGGGCTCGGCCAGTTTTCTGATATGGTCGTGCGCCGTGCCGATGTTCAAGCGATGATGCGCAAGGTCCACTTTTATGTGGACCCCGAAGCGGAAAGCGCGGGCTTCGACAAAATGACCTCTCTGCTGAAAATCACACTCAAAGACGGCAAAGTGATCACAGGGCGCGCCGCATTCGGCAAAGGCAGCCCCGCGAATCCGATGACCTTTGAGGAGGCTGCGGCCAAATTCCGCGACTGCGCCGAGTATGCCGATTGGCCGCGGGATAAAACGGAACAAATAATTGCATTCGTCCGGACGCTGGAAACGACCGCCGATGTGTCGGCGCTGTCCCCATTGCTGTCCGCGACGCCAGGGTGACAAACGACCGATGAAATCGTTCAACATTGCGGTGATTGCCGGCGACGGAATCGGCAAAGAAGTGGTCCCCGAAGGCATTCGCGTGCTCGAAGCCGCAGGAAAACGCTTCGGATTTGGCTTCAACTGGCGGGCATTCGACTGGAACTGTGAAACGTATGCGCGAACGGGAAACATGATGCCTGACGATGGCCTGGAACAACTGCGGCCGTTCGACGCCATCTTTCTCGGCGCTGTGGGTTATCCGAATGTCCCGGACCACGTTTCGCTCTGGGGACTCTTGATTCCGATCCGGCGAGCTTTCCGGCAATACGTCAACCTTCGGCCTGTGCGGCTCTTTGAAGGAATCGAAACTCCGCTGAAAAATTGGAAGCCTGGGGAGATCGATTTCACAATCGTCCGCGAAAATAATGAGGGCGAATATTCCAATATCGGCGGGCGGATTTATCAAGGCACGGAAGACGAAATGGCCGTTCAGCAGGCCGTATTCACTCGCCGCGGCGTCAATCGAGCGCTGCGATTCGCGTTTGAACTCGCGCGTGGCCGCCGCAAGCATCTGACTTCCGCTACCAAATCCAACGGCATTATTCACACAATGCCTTTTTGGGACGAATGCTTCCACGAAATGGCGGCAAACTATCCGGACATTCGCACCGATCACTATCACATCGACATTCTTTCCGCGCACTTCGTCCGCCATCCGGATTGGTTCGACGTTGTGGTGGGTTCCAATCTTTTCGGCGACATCCTCTCCGATCTCGGTCCGGCGGTCGTGGGCTCCATTGGGATTGCTCCTTCAGCGAATCTCAATCCGGAAAAACAATTTCCTTCCATGTTTGAGCCAGTTCACGGCTCGGCGCCGGATATTGCGGGCAAAGGAATCGCCAACCCCATCGGGCAGATCTGGTCTGGCGCAATGATGCTGCGGCATTTCGGCGCCAACGAAGCAGCGGACTCCGTTGAACAAGCAATCGCGACAATTCTGGCCAGCGCAAAGGTGCGCACGCCTGATATTGGCGGCAACTCTTCGACGCAAGAGCTTGGCGAGGCGATTGCCCGGCAGGTCAGCGCTGCCTGAATCGATTTTCGTTGAGTTCAAAGAGTAAGCCGAATTTCCGGGAGTGAGTTTGCCAACTTACATGAAATCGGATCACAGCTCCCCCAAGCCACGAAAACTCTCCCGCCGCAATCTCCTGGAATTAGCGGGATGGACCATTGGTGCCGCGGCATTCCCTTCCCGGCCGGTCTTTGCGCTCAATTCAGCTGCTCAAGACAAAGCAGCCAAACCCACGGGGCCAATAATGAACCCGCTCAGCAACTATATGAGCGAGGCGGCTAACAATCCGCTACCCGACGAAATCACAGAAAAGGCAAAACACCACATCCTGGACACCCTCGCGGCGATGATTTCCGGCTCAACCCTTCTGCCCGGAAAACGCGCCCTGGAATTTGCCCAAGCACACGCCAGCGAAGATACCTGCACAGTAGTCGCGTCCCAACTGTCGCGCGGAGCGATCGAAGCCGCGATGACCAACGGCATGCTCGCTCACTCCGACGAAACGGACGATTCTCATGCGCCTTCGCAGTCCCACCCCGGTTGTGCCGTGGTCCCGGCGGCGCTTGCCGCCGGCGAGCAGTTTCATATCAGTGGCACGCACTTTCTGCGCGCCGTCACGTTGGGCTACGACATTGGTACGCGCGTCACGATGACGCTTGGCAGCCAGCAATTCGAAGCCGAGAGCCACTGGAGCACGCACAGCATCGCCCCTCTTTTTGGGGCGGCCGCCGCGGCCGGCTGTGCCGCCGGGCTCAACGCGCAACAGATGCGGTGGATGCTCGGATACACGGCGCATCAATCTTCCGGCCTCGGCTCCTGGAATCAAGACACCGAGCACATCCAAAAAGCGTTTCACTTCGGGGGAATGACGGCGCGTAACGGAGTCACCTCTGCTCTTTTGGTTCAATCCGGCTGGACGGGCGTTGAAGATGTTTTTTCCGGCAAAGACAATTTTTTCCAAGCCTACAACCCGAAAGCCGATCCCTCTGGATTACTCGACAAATTGGGCATCCGTTTCGAAGTCGCCCGCACGAACATCAAGAAATGGCCAGTCGGTTCACCGATCCAGGCTGCGCTCGACGGCCTTGAACTCCTGCGCGAACAGAGGCAGTTTGAGGCCGGGGAAGTGAAACTAGTGGAGGTTCGCCTCGCCACCGACGAGGCTGCCATCGTCAACAACCGGAAGATTCCCGACATCTGCCTGCAACACATGATGGCGGTCGCGTTGCTGGATAAGACTGTCAGCTTTGCAACCGCTCATGACCTTTCCAAAATGATAGACCCCGGGGTATTGCGGGAACGCGCCAAGATCAATCTCGTCCCAGACGCGGACCTGGAGCGACTAATGCCTTTGCGTGTCGCCATTGTCGAGCTAACCCTCGCGGACGGCACGCGCCTTCGCCAGCGCGTGGACAACGTGCGCGGTACTCCGGAAAATCCAATGACCCGCGACGAGCTCCTCGCCAAGGCCCGCGACCTGATCGCGCCCGTCCTCGGTGCGGAAAAATGTTCCGCGCTTCTTCTCAAAATCTTCGATCTCGAAAACGTTTCCGACATTCGCTCTCTGCGGCCGCTGCTGCAACCTTCATGACGCGGCGCCGCTGCAAGCGGCAGGTGAACTCGTGAAGATTGTCGACATTCGCGAAATGGTCGTTCCGATCAAATCGGCGATTCGCAATGCCTTCATTGATTTCAGCCAGATGACGGTCAGTGTTCTCGCCTTAGTAACGGACGTACTTCGCGATGGGAAGCCCGTGGTCGGCTTCGGTTTCAATTCCAACGGACGTTACGCGCCCAGCGGCCTTCTGCGCGATCGCTTCATTCCTCGCCTTTTGGCGGCGGATGCCTTGGCGCTTCTGAACAGCTCCGGCGATAACTTTGACCCAGCGCGCATTTGGGAAGTTCTAATGCGCAACGAGAAGCCCGGTGGCCACGGCGAACGTTCGGTTGCGGTAGGGGTACTGGATATGGCCGCCTGGGACGCAACCGCCAAGATCGCCGGGGTTCCGCTGTTCCGGTTGCTGGCCGACCGCTATCGCGGCGGAATTGCCGACGGCAAAGTTTTTGTGTACGCGGCTGGTGGCTACTACTATCCCGGCAAAGATGTGAACGGCCTGCGCGATGAAATGGCCAGATACCTCGATCTCGGATATACCGTCGTCAAAATAAAAATTGGCGGAGATTCCTTATGGGAAGACCTGAGGCGCATTGAAGCCGTCCTTGAGATTTTGAAGGCACCCGATCAACTGGCTGTGGACGCCAACGGCCGCTTCGATGTGGAGACCGCAATTGCTTACGCCCGCGCGTTGGCCCCGCTTGGGCTACGCTGGTACGAAGAACCGGGCGATCCCCTGGATTTTGAATTGCTGGCGGAGGTTGTGCCGTATTATCCCGGCTCCCTGGCCACAGGCGAGAATCTCTTCTCGGTTCAGGATGCGCGCAATCTGATCCGCTACGGCGGACTCCGGGCGGATCAGGACGTCTTGCAATTCGACTGCGCGCTCAGCTACGGCCTGGTGGAGTACCTGCGCATTTTGGAAATGTTGCGCGAGCACAGTTGGTCGGCCAGGCGTTGCATCCCGCACGGCGGCCACCAGATGTCTCTGAACATCGCCGCAGGATTGGGTCTTGGCGGGAACGAATCCTACCCGGGAATCTTCCAGCCGTTCGGAGGATTCGCGGACGGCCTTCCGGTGGAGGACAGCTATGTGCGGCTTCCGGAGATTCCCGGAATTGGCTTCGAAGCAAAAAATGAACTGTTTCAAATCATGAAAGCGCTGGTCGAATAGCCACCGCCATGTCGTGCTGGGAGAGGACAAGAATGCGCAATCCGTCCGAGGACAAGAAACCCGTTGAGAAGCAAAGAATATTTCCCCGTCGCAGATTAATCAAGCTAGGTGCACTGTCTGGGGCCGTCGCGGCGCTGAATCCTGGCTTTCTGAAAGCAGCCGCATTTCTATCCACTGACCAACCCGCGAACGCCATCAGCCCCATCATGCAACAGCTCAGCGCGTATATGAGTGCGGCCGGAACCCGCGCGCTGCCTGAGGAAGTGGTCGAAAAAGCCAAGCAACATATCCTGGACACGTTTGCCGCGATGATTTCCGGCTCCGGCCTGCCCCCGGGGCGCGCCGCATTAGAATTTGCGCGCACATACGGAGGAAAAAAAATCGCCACCGTTGTAGCCTCCGGAACGGTTTGCGGTCCCATTGAAGCCGCTTTCGCGAACGGCGTGCTTGCGCACTCGGACGAAACTGACGACTCGCACGGCCCTTCACGCTCGCATCCCGGTGTTTCCACGGTTCCCGCGGCATTTGCCTCCGGTGAACAGTACGCCATCAACGGCGCGCAGTTTATCCGCGCGGTCACGCTGGGCTACGACATCGGCACACGCGTGTCCATGAGTCTCGGTGGCCCGGGTTACCAGGCGGCTACCCACCGAAGCACCCATGGAACCGCCGCGTGTTTTTGCGCGGGAGCAGCGGCGGGATGCGCGGCAGGTCTGAGTGCAAACCAAATGCGCCTGGTGCTCGACTACACTGCGCAGCAGGCCTCGGGAATCGGGGCATGGTCCCGTGATGCTGAGCACATGGAGAAGGCGTTTCTCTTTGCAGGGAAACCGGCAAGTGTTGCCGTCCTTGCCGCTTCCTTAATTCGCTCCGGCTGGAGCGGCGTCGAAGACATCTTCTCGGGTTCCGACAATTTTTACGAGGCCTTCGCTCCGCGCGAAAACGGCTCGATCAAAGCTGATCCCAGCCAGCTCGTGGATAAACTCGGAGAACGCTACGAAATCGCCCGGACCAACATTAAGAAGTGGACCGTAGGCTCCCCGATCCAGGCTCCGCTCGACGCCCTGGTGATTTTCTTCAAGCAACGTTCGTTTACGGCCGAGGACGTTCACAAGATTGTAGTGCGCGTCGCCACCGATGAGGCCAACACCGTAAGCAATCGCGACATTCCCGATATCTGCATGGAACACATGGTCGCCGTCATGCTCCTCGACAAAACGGTCACGTTCCAATCGGTCCACGACAAGGCCCGCATGAAGGATCCCGCCGTCCTCCGCGTCCGCTCCAAGGTGGAAGTGCTCGCCGATCCCCGCATTGACGCCCGGCGCCCCCGCCGCGAAGCCATCGTGGAATTAACCTTGAACGACGGAACGCAACTCTCCGAATGGGTGCACGACGTCCGCGGAACGGCGGACAATCCGATGACACGCGAGGAAGTTGTGGATAAAGCACGCGACCTCATCGCCCCGGTTCTCGGCGCTTCCGTTTGCAAAGCACTCCTCGACAAGCTGCTTGCCCTTGAGAATCTGAAAGATGTCCGCGAACTGAGGCCTGTGTTGCAAAGGAGCTTGCCCAACCCATGATTGTCGAACCCGGCGCTGCCGTCGAAGCAACTCCGCCTTCGCGCAAGAAGCCCTTCTACACGGGCCTCTCGTTCCAGGTCCTCGTTGGGGTCGCCATCGCCATTCTTCTCGGCTACGCAAGTCCCGCGACCGCTGTGTCCATGAAACCTTTAGGTGATGCATTCATCCGCCTGATCACCATGATCATTACCCTCGTTATCTTCTGCACTCTGGTCACTGGCATCGCCGGGATGGAGGACATGAAGAAAGTCGGCCGAGTTGGCGGCAAAGCGCTTCTCTATTTCGAACTGGTCTCCACACTTGCATTGCTATTCGGACTGTTCGTCGGAAACCTGGTACGTCCCGGAAGCGGATTCAATGTGAACCCGGCCGCGCTCGATAGTAGGGCAGTCGCTGATTATGCCGGGCAAGCCAAAGCGCAGAGCGTTGGGGAATTTCTTGCCCATATTATTCCCAACACTGTCGTCGACGCTTTCTCAAGAGGCGACATCCTTCAAGTCCTGCTCGTATCTTTGCTTTTCGGGTTTGCCCTATCGCTCGCAGGGCCGCGGTGCAAACCTGTTGTTGAGCTTCTGGAAGCTTTCACTCGCGCAGTTTTTGGTGTGGTGTCGATTCTGATGCGCTTTGCCCCCATTGGTGCCTTCGGCGCCATGGCCTTCACCATCGGCAAGTATGGACTGGCTTCACTGGGCCCGCTCGCGAAACTCATTGGGACGCTGTACGTCACGGCAGCACTGTTCGTGTTTGTGATCCTCGGAGCGATTGCTCGTGTGGCGGGATTCGGAATTCTGCGCTTCATCTGGTTCCTGCGGGAAGAGATTATCCTTGTGCTGGCCACAAGTTCCTCCGAACCCGCGCTGCCAAATCTCATGGCCAAACTAGAGAAGCTCGGATGCTCAAAGACGCTCGTCGGCTTAGTTGTCCCGACTGGATACACGTTCAATGCCGATGGCACCAGCCTGTATATGACGCTCGCGGCTCTTTTCGTAGCCCAAGCGACGAACACCCATCTCACGATACTGCAGCAGTTCACGATCCTGGGCGTGGCTCTGCTAACGTCCAAAGGCGCCAGCGGTGTTCAAGGCGCCGCGTTTATCGCACTTGTTGCCACTATGATGGTCATTCCGACCATCCCCGTCGCCGGAATGGCGCTGATTCTGGGGATTGATCGTTTCTTGAGCATGTGTCGGGCGGTTGTGAACATGATTGGCAATGCAGTCGCTACGTTGGTGATAGCGCGTTGGGAGAACGAACTCGATCGCATTGCGCTTGTGCATCATCTGCGCGGCACAACCAACGGATTGGAGAACGCGATTGTTCCAGGCTCCGTTGGAAAGTGAGTGAAGTGTGAGCCACCGCGAATGAGTTCCAACGCGATTCTCATCCACGATGCCTGCCAACAACCGACCAGGGGGATATATGCCAAAATCAGTGAAGATATGGATGGTGATCTTGATTTCGTGTGCGGTACCCGTGAAGGCACAGGAGAAGCTGCCACTGAAGCTGGTCGCTACCACCCCAATGCCTGGTTTCACGGGTGATTTCGATCACTTTGGACTCGATCTTAAGGGCAACCGCTTGTTCCTTGCTTCTGAAGATCAAAAGACCGTTGAAGTGTTTGACCTCCGGACGGGAGGGCGGGTTCACAGTATCAAAGGTTTCAGCCAACCGCTGACGATGGCGTTTCTCCCCGAGTCCGATCGACTTATCGTCACCGACGGGGGCGAAGCCGACGCGGTCGAACTCGTGGATTGCAAAGAGTACAAAATCATGAGCAGCCTCAAACTCGGTTCAGGTGTGGACCACGGCGTGTACAACCCCGTGAACAAATACTTCTATGTGGAGAACGGCGGCGGTCCCGATAGGAAAACACATGTGCTAACTATTATTGATACGCAATCCTTTAAACAAGCGGGTGAGGTTCCCGGGCTTCCCGGAAGTTCCAACGAGGGTATGGTCATTGACCGTCAGGGGAAAAGACTCTATGTGAACCTCACCGGTACGGATGAGGTTGGAGTCATCGATCTAAGCACTCGTCAACTGATAGCCAGATGGCCCTTGCCCGACGTGCATGTCGCTCATGCGATAGCCCTCGACGAACCTAATCATCGGCTGTTTACCGCCACCCGCAAACCGTCACAATTTATAGTTTTCAACACCGACACGGGAAAGGTTGTAACTATTCTCCCATGCGTAGGTATGAACAGCGACATGTCGTTCGATGTTGCGCGTAAACGGATCTATGTGACTGGATCTGAGACGGCGTCGGTTTTTGAACAACGTGACGCAGACCATTATGAACACATCGCCGAAGTGCCGACGGCCTACCGCGCGAAATCGTCGATTCTTGTGCCCGAACTGAAACGGCTCTATGTCGCCGATTCAGGTAAGGGCAAACCAGATGCGAAATTAGCGCTACAAATTTTCGAAGTTCAATGAAGCTGCGCAAAACAACCATGCTACGCCGAAAGACCACAGCGAGTGTGGCCCTTGGTCGCCGCCTACCGACCAGGCTCAAATAGCTCTTCCTTTGACGAGATTTGCTGATCAAGTCCATCGCCGATTTGCTTGGCAAGTTTGACAACAGCGGCTTCCCATCATTGCCCTTCACACCATTTCTAAGAAGCTTCGCCAAGAGCCCGGATTATAGACATTTCATCAGTCAATGGATGCTTAAGGTTTGCTTAATAAATCTTCAGGAAAAACTTCTCCGTTCAAAAATTCTGTATGCTCGGAATGTTTGCGCCGCGGTTGGGGTCTCCAAGACTGCTTAATGGCAGATTTATGTTGGAGCGCCCAATATGTCAACGATCTTCGGTGTTGGACAGCCGTAGATTTCCACGTCCGATCGTTCGATGCCGCAATCCGCGGAAGAAGAAGGGCTCATAGTGCTTATGGCGTTTGAGACTCAGGAGAATCGTAAATGCAATTTTTGAAGAGAAAAACGAACATCCACGCTGCGGTCATGTTCACTCTGTTCGTGATCTTGGTGTCGAACGCTTCCGCCCAGCAACAATCGAAGGAATATGTGAATCGACAGGCCCCCATGGAACATATGTCAGGCCTTTTGAGACTGGTCGAGACCATCCCGATTCCGACCGAAGGCTATATGGACCATCTCAGCTATGACTTGAAAGGCCAGCATCTATTTCTCTCCGCGGAGAACAACCAGGAGATTGTGGTCATCGATATGAAGGCCGGCAAGGTGATCCATGAGACAAAGGTTGGTGGAAATCCTCGCAAGCCTTTCTTCGACGCAAAATCGAATGAACTCTGGGTGGATCTCGGCGACAACACGGTTGTTGCCCTGGACGGAACTACGTTTGAGGTCACCAAGACCATCGAGCTGACCGGCGGAAAGAACGCGCCGGGCAGAGACCCCGATAACGGAGCCTTTGACGCCGACAAAGGGATCTATTACGTGGCCGTCAGAACCAGGGTGGAGGGCATGAAAGAGGGCTCGATCGAGATTATCGACACCAAGGCAGGCAAACTGCTGGGCAGCATCAGAATGGATGGCCAGGAACCCGCCGCCATCGCGTTGGACCCGGCAGCAAACCGGCTCTATGCCGGAATGGGAGACATTGTTAACGGTGAAAGCGTCGTAAAAGTGGTCGATACGGCGAAGCGCGAGATCGTTGCGGTCTGGTCAACCGCCGGGGCCCCCCAGCCTCATGTCGCAGGTCTCGATGCGGCCCATCACCGCTTATTCATGGGTAGCCGGTTGGGAGGTGGGCATAACGTCGACCCAGGTAAGTTGATCATCATAAATACGGATGACGGAAAGGTGGCTCAAACGTTGGACGCGCCGGGTGGTGGCGACGAAATCTTTTACGATGCACCTTCCAAACGAATCTACTTCTCAGGAAGCACTGGCACGCTGGCGGTGTTTCACGAGGATGACCAGGACCATTTCAGCTTACTCGGAAAAGTGCCAACTGGAGCAATCGCCAAGTCCGGGATTTGGATCCCGGAAATGAAACGATATTATGCGGCGGTCCCTAGACACCTCGTTCAGCTCATTCCCACAACCAAGTATGGGATCAAGGACTGGATAACTGAAGAAGCCCATATGATGGTTTTCGAAGAAATTCCCTGACGTTATGAACGACGTGACGAAACTCAGATTACATCATCATCAGCTCCGCACATTTGAGTGCCGTTCACATTGCTAAAGATCTTTCGCGTTTCTGCTTTACACGACAGACCGAATCCAAAGGAGGGTTTTACATGAAGCGTATGAATTTTGGTTGCATTGCAGGGGGCTTATTCCTCGCATCACTTGGTACAAGTTTGCTGCCGTCCCTTTGTGCAGAGTCGAAGCCTGGGGCCTCTGGCTACCACCTGATCAAGACGATTTCTCTCCCGCCGGCTCCGGGCGGCGGTGAATATTATGACTATATTACCGTCGACGAAGCAGCGCGCCGTGTTTATGTCTCGCACGGAACTGAGGTGGTTGTTCTCAATGCCGACGATTACTCTGTGGTGGGCAAGGTCGAAGGTATGACGCGCTCGCACGGCATCGCCATAGTGGAGGAGCTTGGCAAGGGCTTCGTCACGGACGGGGATTCCAAACCGGGCGCCAAACCTCAGCAGGTCATTATTTTTGATTTGAAGACGTTAAGAGTCACCGAAAAGGTCTCGACCGACCAACCGGATACGGATGCGATCATCTACGAGCCGGTGACTAAACACATCTTTACCTTCAACGGCGACAGTCACAACACCACCGTCATCGATCCGGTCAAGCAAGTTGTGATTACCAACATCGATCTTGGCGGGGCAGTTGAATTCCCAGCCGTCGATGGCAAGGGCATGGTCTTCGACAACAATTCGGAGAAAAACGAGGTTGTGGCAATTGATGCACGCACCAACAAAGTTACGGCGCGTTGGCCGACCAACCCCGCGGGGCATCCCGTCTCTCTGACGATTGACAGAAAAAACCGCCGTCTGTTTTCGGGTGGACGCGGTGCTCAATTCATAGCCATGATGGACGCCGACACAGGAAAAGTCCTGCAGTCCTACCCTATTTCCGCGGGGGTGGATGCCAACGACTTCGATCCTGCGACCGGACTGTTGTTCGTATCGACGAAGGAAGGCATTCTGCACATTTACCACGAAGATTCACCAGACAAGCTCAGCGAGGTTGAAGCCGTTAAGACGGAATATGGCGCGAAAACGTTGCAGGTTGATCCAAAGACTCACAAGGTTTTTCTCTCGACTTCGGATTTCAATCCGCCGGCCGCTGCAACGCAAAAGCAGCCTCATCCACAACCAACACCGAAGCCGGGCAACTTTAGAGTGCTCGTATACGCCCGATAGAGTATCCGATCCGGTCTTGTCTACTTACGCTTCCCTCATCGCTCGCCTGATCCTGTTTTGTCTGCCTGCAAGTCTCTATTGCGCGGCAGAAAGCATGATCAGGTTAGGAAAGGCTCGCGCCGGGTGCCAACAGTTTTGCGGCAGTGATTTGTGAAATTAAAGATTAAATAGGGGGTAGAGGCTGGCGGGAGCACGGTCAGCTTCGAAGCTATCGATCTTCAATTCATCCGCCGAGCGTTGGTTTCAACGGGGAGAAGGTCGAACCGCGCTGAGAAGATTGTCAGTTATCTTGGTCGTGGGGTGCTTGCTTACTTCCCTTCTTGTCCTGACTCGTGTGGGCATCGAGTAAACCTGTAAGCCGGAGTCGGATTCTTCGAGCAGTTCTTCACTAAAATCAACAAACACAAACTTTCGATGAAGTCAGTTTGGGCAGCAAAAAATGGACAGGCTGTTGCCTGCGCTATGTTCGCCGTTGAAGCTGAACTCAACGATTGGCAGAGTGGAGACTTCCGCGTCATCCGCGAGTACATCAGGCCCATTCCACGGTAGCCCGGCTATCCGTTCTGGCTTTTAGCCGAGGGTAGAGGCAGTCTCAGATTCGTCTTGCCGTATCTGGGCGAATTGGTGGATTTTCACGTTTCCATTCGGCATCTTGGCAACGATTTGCAACTCGCCACCCATGGCTTCAATGATCTTGCTGAGCGTGCTGATATACATATCTGAGCGCCGTTCCATCTTGGAGATCGATCGACGCCTGCTTGACGTGCAGAGCATCCCGAATCCGAAATCATATCCACTTGTGCGCGGAATATGGGTCTTGGGGGGGTACACCTGAGGTACAGCGGGAAATAGACCTGAGCAAGTACTTGCTGCTTCAATCGGTTAGGTTGGTAGGGGCGGTGGGGATCGAACCCACGACCTTCGGCTTAAAAGGCCGCTGCTCTACCACTGAGCTACGCCCCTGCGGACACAAACTTCAATTGTACAGGAAAACCCGGATTCCCGCTTTGCGCTCGCCGGCGCTGCACGTTGGGGCCGAGCTAATCAACCGGCCGCTTCCGTTTCCATTCATGTTCCCGGCGCAGGCGCGACTGGTGCTTTTTCACCTGCGCTTCGATTTCGCTGAACGCCTTTTTGCACCCGGCCAGCACATTTTTTCCATTGCCCGTCGCGTGCAGTGTCCCGTTCGGCAGCGACAGCGTCAGCGCGCACGACTGTTCCTCAGTCCTCTGATTCTTCGAAAACACTCCCTTCAACTGGATCATGTCCGGCTGGTAGCTTTTCAGCAGGCGATTTAATTTATCCAGCCGCCGCATCACTTCCATTGCCACTGGTTGTTGCGCTTCCACATGCCTGTAGCTGATCGAAACGTTCATGGTTGCACCTGTAGGGTTTGAAAAGGAATCCGGAAGGGCTGCGACGCAGTCGCATTCTGCACCGCATAACAAGCCCAGCATAACAAGCCGCAATCACCCGTGCAACGTCCGCTCATTGACAGACCGCGCGCGACTTTCTAGCCTAACCATAGTCCGATGCGCGCGAAAAAAGACTCCACGCCACAGTCCACATCTCAAGCCCGGCTTCGAATCGGCCCAGCCGGCTGGTCTTACCCTGACTGGTCCGGCTACGTCTATCCCTCGCACCGTTCAAAATCTTTTCATGAAGCGGCGTTCCTCGCCGAGTTTTTCGACACCATCGAAATCAATACATCTTTCTATCAACCCATCTCCCCGAGCCACGCCGCCGCCTGGATCCAACGCGTCGCCGCAAATCCCGCTTTCCTCTTTACCGCCAAACTCTGGCAGCGCTTCACCCACGAGCCCTCTGCCACCGCCGAAGACGAGCGCAACGTCCGCGCCGGCTTCGACGTTCTCCGCGAAGCAGGCAAGCTCGGCGCGATACTCCTCCAATTCCCTTTTTCCTTTCACAAATCGCCGGAAACCGTCGCTCATCTTTCCACCCTGCTCAAGCGTTTCGCCGACTATCCTCTCATCGTCGAACTCCGCCACTCTTCCTGGCAAACGCAGGCCACTCTCGATCTTCTTCGCGAGCACGACGCCGGTTTCTGCAACATCGATCAGCCCATCATCGGCAATTCCGTCACGCCAACCGCGCAAAGCACTTCGGCCACCGGCTATGTGCGATTCCACGGCCGCCGCTATGACACATGGTTCAGCGACGATCCCAAGCTCCCCGCTCACGAACGCTACAACTATCTTTATTCGCTCGACGAGTTAAACCCCTGGGTCGCACGCATCCAGCAAGTCCAGAAACACACCCGCAACGTATTCGTAGTCACCAACAACCACTACCAGGGCAAGGCGGTTGTTAACGCCCTGCAACTCCTCAGCATTCTGAAGGGATCAAAACTGAAAGTCCCCGACGACCTGCGCCGGCACTATCCCCAACTCGAAGAGATCGCCAGCGAAATGCCGGCAGCGCCGACACTTTTTCCGCTAGGCTCACGGCAAGGAAAAAAATCGAAGGGCACTATTTCTTGAAGAGATTTTCGAACGCCTGGCGGGCATCCATGGGCCGCCCGGTAGACGGAGGCTCCACGGGAACCTGCGCCGGCTGCATGTAGGACGTCGGCGCCGTGTCTTTCTCCACCGTCATTCTGAACTCGTAGAAAGTGCAATCGTTCTTCGCGTCTTTCGGGGTTACTCGCGCGGTCACCGGCTGCGTACACTCGAACTGAGCCCCGGAATCGAAAAACCGGCACTGTTTACAGCAATGCAACTCAGCCGCACACTTCGGGCATTTTCCGTTGGCGTCAAATCCTGAAACCAGCACCGCCCCGCAGTTCGAGCAGCGCGCCCGCGTCACCGTTCCCACCATCCGCGGCGTCCGCGGTCCAAGGTGGTCCGTAGCTCCCCGAGGGCCGCCCTGCGGCGGCTTGCGATCTGGTCTTTCTTTCTTTTCGTGCTTTTCCGCGTCGCGATAGCCGCGGTGGCCGTACTTGCGATCCACAAACGCCTCCGTCCGTCAGCCTCAACGGACTGCCACTTCAACGTGTACTTACACAACTACAGAGAGGATCTCTTTGCGTCTTGTATCCAATCGGGTTGCTACAATCGCTCGGCAGGCCAGCCTTCCCCAATGAAGTGTTCCTGGATTGCCGGGAAGCGAGAGCAGGAGATGGGACATCTATGTTTGTAGCCCTCTGGGAGTACGAAGTCAAGCCCGGTTGCGAAGAAAGCTTTCAATCCGCCTATGGCCCCCACGGCGACTGGGTCCGCCTTTTTCAACGCGATCCGCACTACCGCGAAACTCGCCTCCTAAAGGACCTCTCACGTTCTCGCGTCTACTTCACCCTCGACTACTGGGATTCCGAAACCTCCTACGAGCTTTTCAAAACTGCGAATCAAGCAGCCTACGCCGCCATCGATCGCGCCACGGAACCTCTCACCCTCTCCGAACGTCACCTCTCCACCTTCAATCTCTAAAAATTGTGAAAACTTGCCGAAACTTGTCATCCTGAGGGCATCCGATGAGGATGCCCGAAGGATCTCAACGTCAGAAGCTGCTACAGCTGAAGCAATCGATCGCAATTCCATGAAACCCTAGCAAAACCATCCGACCAAGCCATCCGCCGGCAAATCTGCCTGCAAAAACTTTCTCGGCGTCCCCGCATTCCGCAGCACAGCTTCCGCCGCCAAATAGCCGCTCCGAACCGCGCCTTCCATCGTCGCGGGCCAACCGGTGGCCGTCCAATCTCCCGCCAAAAACATTCCACGAATCCGAGTGTCTTGAGTGGGACGCCAACGGTCAACGCCTGGCTGCGGCGAAAAAGTCGCTGCCGCTTCTTTAATGACCGTGGCCTTCAGCAATTTCGCATCTCTCGCGGCCGGCAACGCCTGCTGCACTTCCTTCAAACACAAATCAATGATTTCCTGCCGCGGCTTCTGCAAGAGGTCATACGAAGCGCTGATCACCAGTTGCAGGTACTGTCCTTTTTCCTTCCTTGCCCCGTTCGAAGTTCCGTACAACGCCGTCTTGTTAAAAATCCACTGCGTCGTCGTTTCCAGCAGCGTCACAAACGGCTCCGTCATCACTTCGCGGTCAAACCAGAAATGCACACCGGTGATCGGCGCCACACCGATTTTTCCGAGCTCACCCAGTTGCGGCTCCAACCGTTTGATTTCGTCGCTCGCCAACTCTCCCATCGCCGGATGTGGCAGTGCAAATACATAGGCATCGGCGGTCTCCTGCCGTCCGCCATCGAATTCCACTGCGGCCACCGCACCGTTCGCAACATGAATCGCCCGCACCGGCATCCGTAAATTCACTTCCCCGCCGCGCTTCTCGATCTCCGCCTTGCACCCATCGTAAAGTTCCGCCAGCGGCACCGACGGCACACCCATCCGGTATCCCGTGCGGTTCGATAAAAATCCCTTCCAGAAAACATCCACTCCAAATCGCGCGTCCGTCCTGTCCAGTTCCTCGTCCAACGCGCTCACCAGCACCACGCGCCAGAATCGCTCGATCGCTCCCGGCGTCTGCTTCCGCCGCTTTAACCACTCCAGCATCGAAATGCCGCCCGGCTCATCCAAATCCGCCGTATGCCCCTTGCCGCGCAGAATATCCAGCATCGCCATGGCGATGCTCCACTTATCTGCCAGCGTCAGCGGCGCAAAACCCGCAAAAGATTCCGTCATGTGAAAAGGCGCGGGCAGCATTCCGGCCTGCATCTCACCGATCCGCCCTTGCGGATCCTGAAACACTAGCCGGTCAAAAAATTTGATTTTTCCCGCCGAGCCAACGCGCCGGTAAAAATCCTCCAGGTTCGTGCAGCAGCCCAGCGTGACGTGCTGGCAATTGTCCACATGCTCGCCGTCGGGCAACACGTACGAAGTTGCCCGGCCGCCCAAAAACGGTCTCTGTTCAAACAGGCGCACTCGCCAGCCGGCTTCAGCCAGCGCGACGCCCGCCGACAGCCCCGCCAGCCCGCCGCCGATCACGATCACATTTTGCAAGGATGTTCTCTTCCGTGTGGCGCCCAAATCGCGCCTTCGCCATCAACATCATCTTTTCCGGCTTGGAGAGCCTCACGCGCTCCCCAAACACGGCAAAATCCACCGACTCAATCCGCGCCAGCAGCGCGCTGTACGTGTGCACCAGCAGCCACAGCGTCCCCCGGCTGTCTTCTTCTATCAGCCCCAGCAGCTGTGAGCCCTCTTCGTACAATTTCCATGCACGGTCCGCTTCAAACCGCAGCAACTCCCGCACGCCCAGCGTCGCTTCATTGCGGCCAAAATCCTGTTCCGAAACCCCGTAACGCGCAAGATCCTCTTCCGGAAGATAGACTCTTCCATTCGAAGAATCTTCGCGCACATCGCGAATAATATTCGTCAATTGAAACGCCAGCCCAAGTTTCTCCGCCAGGTCCAGTGCCTTTGGATCGCTGAACCCAAAAATATGCGTGCAGGTCAGTCCGACCGTCCCCGCCACGCGGTAGCAATACTCCTTCAGCCGCTCAAACGTCGGATACTCCTGAATCGTCAGATCCATCTCCGCGCCGCTGATCAAATCATGCAGGTAGCGCGCCGGCATCTGGAACCGCTCCATCGTGTCCACCAGCGCCGGCAAAACTTCCCGCTCGCCGTATAAGTCACCAGCCTGCAGCGAACGCGCCGCATTGCCGTCAAACGCCTGCGACTGGCCGGTCACGGCCTCGTCAAGCGCCGCCCTCCACCGGGCCAATCCGCGCTGTTTCGCCGCGACATCCGCGCCTTCATCCGAAACGTCATCAATCAGCCGCATGAACGCGTACAACGCCACAATCCCGTCCCGCTTCGCTTTCGGCAGCAGAAAAAACGCCGGATAAAAATTGCTGTGCGCTCTCCGAGCAATCTGGTGGCAGTGGCTGTACGATGCGCCGATCTCCGCAACTTTCGAATCCGCGGCAACGTGGATCGCACCCTCACGTGAAGATCCGCCATTGCGGCTTCCACTCGAATTACCAATCACATGCGTAATCAGCGCCCGCCCCAGCAATCCGGCCTGCTTCACCTTGCTCACTTCCGGCCGCCGGTGCAGCGTGTCGTACCCCATCGCCTCAATCGCATCCAGCACCGCCAGTCCGCCGCGGCTGAACATCTCCAAATCCACGCTCAGCTTCCCTTCCACTCTCTTCGACAGCGGCATACCCTTCTCAAACAGCCGGCGCGTATACTCAATCAATTCCTTCATCAGGGAAACATAGCGCACATCGAACTTTCTGCCGGCGATCTCTTGTTCGCTCAATCCGTGCGCCGCCGCCCGGTCCAGCGGAATATAAATCCGCCCGATCTCCAGGTCCCGCGAAACGTCCTGCCAGAAATTCGCCAGTTGCAGCGCGGTACAGGTCGCGTCGGACAGCTTTTGCCGCTCGTCATCGCGATAACCGCACAAATACAGCACCAGCCGTCCCACGGGATTCGCCGAATACACGCAGTAGTCCAGCACCGCATCCCACGTCGGATAACGCTTCACCACCTGATCCTGCCGGAACGCTTTCAGCAGGTCCGCGAACGGCTGTTTCGGCACATCCTTTGCCACAATCGTCTCGCGCAACGCCACAAACACGGGATGCGAAGGCCGTCCCTCGTAACAAGCGTCCAATTCCCGTTCCCACCAATCCAGCAATTCCAGCGCCCGCTCTCTTATCGGAATTTCATCGCCCAGGTCGTCCGCCCAGCGGCAATACGCATACAAATTGTAAAAATGCTGGTGTAATTCTTTGGGCAGAAGCCACGACGCCACGTTGAAATTTTCGTAGTGATGCGTCGCCAGCCAACGCGTATACGCCTGCGCCTCACTCGGTGCGCAACCGTCCGCCGGCAGCTTTGCGGCAATCTCCAATTCGCCTGGGCGCAGCATCAGCCTTCTCTATCCTCTTTGAGTTTCAAAAAATGGGTGGGCTTCCTCTTCACTGGCATCTGGTCGCTGGCCAATCTCTCCGCACCAGTCACCAGTCACGAATCACCGGTCACTTCTTCTACGGCCTGACCGCCAGCTTAATTTCCCCGCTCCGGGTCTTCATCCGCTCGAACGCCTGCGGCAAGTCTTCCAGTCGAATGTCCTCGGTCACGAAATCGTGCGCCGAAATGTCGCCGCGCCGGATCGCCTCCAGCGCCTCCCGAATAAACCGCGGCGTGTGGTGAAAGGGCGAAATAATCTTGATCTCCGAGTAATGAATCGCCGCGGGTTCGATCCCCACGCGCGTCCCGGTCGGCAGGCCGCTGAAGAAATTCACCACGCCGCCGCGCCGCACCATGGCTAAAGCTTGTTCCCACGTCGCCGGATTGCCCGCCGCTTCGACCACCGAATCCGGCCCGCGGCCTTCATCGGTCAGCGCCCGCACCGCAGCGGCCACATCCGCGGTTTCCGTAACGTTGATCGCCGCCGCCGCGCCCAGTTTCCGCGCCACAGCTAGCGGCCCTTCACGCCGCGCCAGCGCAATCACTCGCACACCCCGCCGCGTCAGCATCCGCACGAACATCAATCCAATCGGTCCGCAGCCGATCACAACGGTTGTATCGCCCGTGCGCACTTCCATCTCGTGCACGCCGCGCAGCACGCACGCCAGCGGTTCCACCAGCGCGGCGCTATGGTCATCCACTCCGTGCGGCACTTCCAGCATATTCTCCCGCGCGATCCGCCCGGGAATCCGCATGTACTCCGCATAAGCGCCATTGTTGAACAACAGGTCGTCGCAAAGATTTTCCTGCCCGCGCCGGCAGTGATAGCACCGCAAGCACGGCGCCGAATTCGCCGCAATCACCCGCGTGCCCAACCGCCACCGGGGGTCCACGCGTTTGCCCATGGCCACAATTTCACCCACCACCTCGTGCCCGAATACGGCCGGCGGCTGAATCATCTTTGCGTGATACCCGCGCCTCCAAACCTTCAGGTCCGTGCCGTCCGTCAAGGCCAGCCGCACGCGCAGCAGCACCTCGTCCACCGCCAGCGCCGGCACATCGATCTGTTCAATTCGGAGGTCTTCGCTGCCGTAGAGCACGGCCGCGGTCATTCGGGAAGGCACGACCAACTTTTCCTGGAGAGGCGTCTCCTCCAGTCCAAGCTCGGTCTTCTTTGGGGACGCTGTTTTCATTGGTGCGTTATCAAAATTTTCAGGGAATCTTCGGTCGGGTGCGCGGCCAGTTCTAAACCCTCCTGGATTCTATCCAAAGGAAACCTGTGCGTGACGATATCCATCACCGGCAGTTTCTTTCCGAGCACCAGCCCCGCCGCACTCTCTTGGATGTCAACCGCCGCACTATAGCTGCCAAGGATTTCCTTCTCGTCGATCCCCACCGCCGAGGCTGGAAACTCTATCTTTGTCACAGGATCATTGGCGGCAAACAGGAGAACCCGCCCCCCTGGCCTCGCCGCCGCCAGCGCTTCCACCACAACCGCAGGATGCGCCACCGCGACAAGCACCACGTCTGCCCCGCGACCCTCCGACCGGGCCCGGATTTCTTCAACTAGCTTACCACTTACGGGGTTAAAAGACTCAACCGCTCCAAGTTTCAGGCTCTTTTCCCGGCGCGTCGCCACCGGGTCACTTGTATAGATGCGCGCCCCTTCGATTTGGGCAACCATCAGAAGTTGCAGCCCAATCGGCCCGCAACCAATGATCAGCACCGTTTCTCCGGCTGCCACCCGGGCCTTTTGCACCGCCTTAACAATTGTGTTAATCGGCTCAATAAACGTAGCTTCTTCAAAGCTCACGTTGTCCGGCAGCGCCACGACACCGCGATCCGCCACCCATGGCATCGCCTTCACGTATTCGCCAAATCCCCCGCCGTTCGGCGTGAACCCCGCCGTCAATCCCGTGGACTTGTATTGCTTGCACTGCGAAAACATCCGCCGCTCGCAAAAGAAGCATTCACCACAGGGAATGTGATGAAAACTCATCACCCGGTCGCCCCGCTTCCATTTCGTAACGCCGCGTCCTATCGCAACCACTGTCCCAGCCAACTCGTGCCCCAGAATTTGCGGCGGTTCCACGTACCGGTAAAAAATTTTCTTGATGTCCGTGCCGCAGATACCGCACGCCGCCACCTTGATCAAAACCTCGCCGTCGCCCACCGCTGGCACCGGCACTTCCTCCACCCGCACAATTCCCTTTTCGCGATACACACCCGCTCGCATGGTCTTGGGTATCGGCCCCAGTGTACGCTTATGCTCGACGATTGTTCCCGCGCCGCTCATCTTGCCGCCGTCTCGCTCTCCTGTTTCGTGCTCCCCACGCTCGCCAGTTCCTTCAGGTAGTCTTCCAGAAATGCCGCCAGCAGCGCTGCCGCCCGCTTGCTCTGCCCGCCGAATCGGATCAAGGCCGGCAGCGCCAACGGATTTTTCACAATCTGAATCAGCACCTTCGAAAGGCTGACTTCCTTCTTGTCGGAGAGCGTCAGATTGAAATTGATGGGCAAATCTTCCGTCGCCGAATCGCTGATGGCCCGAATCACCACGCTCCGCGCTCCCCACGCCGACGCCGCTTTAACGATTTCAAAACTTTCCATGTCCACCGATTGCGCCCGCGAAGCGCATGATTTCTTCTGGCTGGCTTTTACCAGAATCTCATCCGTCGTAAACAGGCAATTCGCGTTCTTCGCCCCTCGCCCAAGCGCCAGTTGCCGCAGTTCCGCGTCCACCTCAAGGCGTTCAGCCCCATGACCTGCGCGTCTCAACTCAACGGTCAGTTCCTTCGGGGCGATAACGTCTCCCACACTCAGCGTGTCGCAAAGGGCTCCCGCCAATCCGCTCGAAACGCAAACATCAAAATACTGATCCTTATCCGCCATCCGCATCATCAAATCCATCGCCTGCCCCGCGGCTTCCGAGCCCACGCCCGTAATGAGCACGGTCACTTCCGCGGTTCCAATCACGGTCTTCCGCAGTTTCAGCCCCTGATAATCGATCAGGTTGAACGTCCGCAGCCTGGGCCAAGCCGCGAACTCCGCCTCCACCGCAAATGTAACCAAAACTTTCATCCGCGATTCCTCGCCACCATCCGTTCCTTTACTTCCTTCTTAAGCCGCCAGCTTAATCTTCTTCGCCCTCCGAGCCGTCACATACCCGTTTGCACGATACCACCGCACCGCCCGCTCCAGCGCCGCCACAACCGGCCCGGGCCGAAACCCCAATTCCCTCTGCGCCCGCGAAGCATCCACAAACATCTTGTGCTGCGCAATCTTCACGCCTTCCACGGGGATCTGCGGCTCTTTCCCCACCAGCCGCGAAAGCACGGTATCTACATACGCTACACCCAGCGCCACCCCATGCGGTATCTTCATTCCCGGCGCTCGCAAGCCGGTGATTTGCGCAAGCAAGTCCAACATACCTTTCAGGGTCAAATTCTCCGCTCCCAGCAGATACCGCTCGCCGACCTTGCCTTTCTCCGCCACCAGCAAGTGCCCCGCGGCGCACTCTTCCACTCCCACAAAATTTAATCCCGTCTCCACGTATCCCGGCATCTTTCCGTTCAGGAAATCCAGAACAATTTTTCCTGTCGGCGTCGGCTTCCAGTCCCATGGCCCCACCGGCGTCGTCGGCATGGCCACAATCACATGCAATCCGTCTTTCGCCGCTTGCAGCGCTTCGCGCTCCGCCATCCACTTCGATCGCTTGTAATGCCCCACCATCTCTTCCAGCTTTGCGTCCGTAAACTCATTCGGCAATTCCGGCCGGTCCACCGCGATCGTCGCCACCGTGCTCGTGTAAATCAACTGCTCCACGCCCGCGCGCTTCGCCGCCGCCAGCAGATTCTTCGTTCCGCCCACGTTCGAATCGTAAATATCCTTCGACCTTTTCGCCCACAGCCGGTAATCCGCCGCAACGTGATACACCCGCTTCACGCCCGTCATCGCGCGTTCCAGCGAAGCCGCATCCCGCAGATCCCCTGTCACATACTCCAGCGACAAATCGCTGATTGCCCGGTTGCTGCTCGAAGCCCGCATCAGCACGCGCACGGATTCTCCGCGCGCCACCAGTTGCCGCGCCACATGGCTCCCCAGAAATCCCGCCGCTCCCGTAACCAGTGTCGTCATGCCTTGCGCACCCGCTCGCGTTTCTCTCCCGGCCCACCCTGCAACTGCCACGAGAGCATCTTCCAGAAATCTCCGGCTTTCGGGTTCATTCCCAGAATCGCCGCGGTTTCATACCCTGCGTGGCTGGAGCACGGCTCGCACCGCGGATTCATCCCGCGGCCGAAATTCTCCCACACCGTTTTTTCCAGCAGATTCTTATACTCTTGCTCGTATCCGTACGTTAATTGCGCGCACGGCGCCGCCCAACCCTGCGGCCCGAATACCGGACTCCCCCATGCGCAACAATCCAATTCGCGCTCGCCGCGCAGATACTCCAGATACACCGGCGAAGTCAGCAGGTTGTATTCACTCAACAAATCGCTCGCCTCGCGGAATCTTTGCCGCATCTTTTCATGAAACATCGCCGCTGAATTCCGGCACATCTGCCGCGCCGGGTAGTGCGGCGAAAGCATGTAGCCATCCACATGCATCGCATGCAATCGCTCGTACAGCGACGCTACATCCCGCACGTCCGAATCCGGATAAATCGTCGTCGTCACCACCACAAAGAATCCCGCGTTCTTCGCCGCTTTGACGCCATCCAACGCTTCCGTAAATAAACCGGTCCGATTCGCCCGCACGTCGTGCACCGCTTCCGTCCCGTCCAGCTTCACGTTCCAGAAAAAATTTGTGTACGGCGGAATCATGTGCAGCCGCCGCCGGATCAGAGCTCCATCCGTGCATAGAAAAAGGTGTTTCCCGCGCTCCAGAATTTCCCGTGTCAACCGCGCAATTTCCGGATACTCCAGCGGCTCCCCACCGCAAATCGCGACCACCGGCGTGTCGCACTCTTTCATCGCTGCCAGGCACTGTTCCACGCTGAGCATCACCCGCTGTTCCGCCGCGCTCGGGCCCGCACCGTTTTCGTTCGCTCCATTGCAAGCACTGCCGCATCCGCCCAGGGGATCAAGCGACAGCATCACCGGTATTTTTTTGTCACCACGAAGTTTCCGCGACGCGAGGTATCTCGCGGAATCCAGCACTAAGCCAAGGGGGTACCGCATTCGTTTGCTTAGGAAGCGCTCCGTTCGCGCTTGGTATATAAACCACTCCGCAACCGGAATTCACCCGGCAAAAACTTGCACGCGCAATACTCTTCCGCGCGGCGCCCCTGGTTGCGGTAGCGGGCCAGCGCGTACACCGGAAAAGAATTCTTATAAAGGTGATACTTCAGATAAAACACGCCAGGGAATCCCGTACCCGTAAAATCTTCTTCACTCCACGAGCCATTTGCGTTCTGCTGCGTCACCAGATACTCCGCCGCGCGCCCTACCGCCGGATCGTTGCGATCCGCGCCCGCCAGCAGCCCAATCAGTCCCCACGCTGTCTGCGAAGGCGTGCTGTTCCCTTGCCCCTTCGTCGATTCCATTTCATAACTCAACAGCGACTCGCCAAAGCTTCCGTCGGCCTTCTGCACCTGCCGCAACCACGCAACCGCTCGCGCGCAATAGTCCTGCGCCGTCAGCGAAACCGTTTCCAGCGCCCGCAACACGCCGCTCGTTCCATAAACGTAGTTCACTCCCCAGCGGCCAAACCACGATCCATCCTTCGACTGGTCCTTTGTCAGGAAGCCCACCGCCTTCTGAACCACCGGATGCTCCGCTGGCCATCCAAAGCGGCCCAGGCATTCGAGCACGCGCGCCGTAACGTCCGCCGTCGAGGGATCAATCATCGCGTTGTGATCCGCGAACGGGATGTTGCACAAAATCTGCCGGTCGTTGTCACGGTCAAATGCGCCCCAACCGCCGTCGCGGTTCTGCATGCTCAGCAACCACTGCACGCCGCGCCGCAGCGCCGCTTCCATCCGCTTTTCGTCGGGAAATTTCACGCGCTGCAGCGCCATCAGCACAAACGCCGTGTCGTCCACGTCGGGATAAAAATCGTTGCGGTATTCAAACGCCCAGCCGCCCGGTTCCGCGTCCTTGTTCTTGATCTGCCAGTCGCCGCCGCCCAGAATCTGTTTCGTCAGCAGCCAATCCGCCGCTTTCACCAGCGCCGGATGGTCCGCCGGCAAGCCTGCTTCTTCCAGCGCCACCATGGCGATGCAGGTATCCCACACCGGCGAAACGCAGGGTTGCAGGCGAATCGTGTCGCCCTCTTCAATTTCAAACCGTGAGAACTCTTTAATCTCGCGGAACGTCAGGGGGTCGTCCACGCCGTGCCCCATCGCCATCAGCGCAAAAATCGAATTCATCATCGACGGATAAATCGCCGCCAAACCGTCGGTGCGCTCCATGTGCTCCAGCATCCACTGCTTCGCTTCCTTCAGCGCCTTATTCCGGAGCGGCTTCCAAGGCAGCTTCTCGTAAAGCTTCAGCCCGCGGTCCACGGCCAAAAAGAGATTTTTCCAGGAAACAAGTTGCTTGCTCCAGTTGAACGCCGCCGCCTTCTGCGAAGGATCCTTGAACAACTCATCCACGCGCGCATGTTCCGGCAAACGGAAATCCGGCCGCAGTGAGGACAGAATGGACATCGGGATCACGATTCCACGCGTCCACGAAGACATCTCGTAAATGTTCAGATAAAACCAGTTCGGCAAGAGCATCAACTCGGGCGGAATCGCTGGAACCAGTTCCCATCCGACCGCGCCCACCAGCGCCAGATAAAACCGCACATACGAATTCGTATGTTCCAGCCCGCCCAGACGGTGTATCACGTCACGAGCCTTCGCCAGATGCGCCGAGTCCGGTGAATCGCCAGCCAGCTTTAGTGCGAAATATGCTTTGCAGGTGGCATTTAGCTCGGAGGGCCCATGCGGGTAGATCGGCCAGCCGCCGTCGGGAAGTTGCTTCTGGCGCACATAATTCGCCAGTTTGGCAATTCTCTCCGGCTCCGCTTTGCCCAGAACATGGAGGTAATAAATGTAATCGGATTCGAGGGTAGTGTCGGCTTCGAGTTCCCCGTGCCAATAACCCTCTTCGGCCTGCACGGACAGGAGGTACTCCGCCCCATTCCTGACGGCGGTTTCGATCTTTTCCGCCCAGCCCTCTTGGCGCCACGGTGCTGGCGCTGGCCGTGTGGGTAGTTCCTCCCCTACGCGTACAAATGACGCCATCTATGCTCCCCCCAGAGCAGATCGAAAAATGGCTGGGGATACACCCCAAGCCGTGCGTTCAAACCCTTAAATTCTATGATGCCTTGGACTTCCGGAAGGTAACGTGGCGACCCTGAGCCCCGTACCCCCAGTGCTTTCTTAATTATCGCCGTCGATTATAACTCGGTCAACGCCTAAGATGCCCATCCGTCAACAGCAGGTTGTCACAAAGTGTCATATCTGGGCCCCGCCTGGCCCGTCCAACATTCGATGCACCAGGACCTCCAGCGGCCCAGGCAGTGGCTGCCCTTCCCTTTGCAAAACGGACGGCTTTTCCTGCAGTAGTTTGCTTGGCAGCTTCATCCAAAGCGGCGCCGGTGGGCCATCACCTCTCACCTCGCCGCGCAGCACCAGGGCGTGCGCCCGGTCCAAGGCAATCTGCGCCGACTCCTTGAAGTCCTCTCGCAGAGGATCGATCACCGCAAAGTAGAGGGACGGTTTCACAAACTGCATCAGCGAATTGCTCTCCAGAATCACCGCCGTGCTTTTCCCCTCTTCGCTCGTCACTCGCCACTCGCCACTCGCCACTTCACTCAATGCCCGCCGCAGAAGTGGCAGTCCCTCAGCAAGATACCCCTGCTTCGTTCTCAGCCAGAACGACCGCTTCGCCCCCGCTGCCAGGAATCGCGCGCTATCCGTTCCCGTATCCGCCCGCGTCTCCCAATCCAGCGCGCAAACATGCTCCTCAGGCGCGCAATCGCAGTTCTCTCCGTTCTGTGCGCAAACTCCATGCCCATACTGCGTAATCTTCCCGGCAATCCATTCCGTCTTCGGAAAAGCCGCAATGATGTCGCACACCAGTTGCGTCTTCCCGATGCTCCGCGTGTGCCCGCCCACTACTACGAGCCTCCACAGCGTCCCTTGTTTTACGTGCGAACTCGCCATTCTCTCTCTACCTCTCCGTGAACTCTGTTCTCCTCTGTGCTCTCTGCGGTTAACTCTTCTCTTCGATTTTCTTCATTCTCTCCGCCAATTCCGGCAGCCGCGCAAACCAGAAATACGCTTCCTTGAACTGATCCAACGGCCGCGCCGGAGTCCCCCAAACCGTCTGCCCCTTTCGGATAATCTTTCCCGTAGGGATCCCCGCCTGCGCCCCCGCAATCGATCCATCTTCCAGCGTACAATGATCCGCGATCCCCACTTGCCCGCCCACCACTACGTGATGTCCCAGCTTGCTCGACCCGGAAATCCCCGTCTGGGCCGCAATCACCGTGTGCGCCCCAATTTGCACATTGTGGCCCACATGCACCAGGTTATCCAGCTTCACTCCCTCCGCAATCCGCGTGTCATCCAGCGAACCGCGGTCAATCGTCGTGTTCGCCCCAATCTCTACGTCATCCGCAATCTCCACCAATCCTGCCTGCGGAAATTTCCAATACCGCTCGCCGTCGAATGCAAACCCGAATCCATCTGCACCCAGAACCGCGCCCGCATGAACCTCTACGCGATGCCCTACCCGCACCCCCGCATAAAACGTCACGCGCGGATGAATTCTGCAGTTTTCTCCAATCCAACAGCCCGCTCCAATCACGCAGTGCGCCCCAATCTGCGTGCCATCCCCTACATGCGCATCCTCTCCTATCACCGCATAGGGCCCGACACTCACATTTGCCCCAATCCGCGCCAGTGGCGCCACAAGCGCCGTCGGATGAATTCCCGCCGCAATCGGCGCCCGTTCCATCAGCAGGGCAGCCGCTTTGGCAAACGCCACCTTGGTCTTTCCGCTACGCAAAACTGTTTTCCCCGGCAGTGAAATCCCTTCCGGCGCCACCACGCAATTCGCCGCGGACCCCGCCGCCCGCTCCGCATGCTTCTCCGCCTCCACGTAAATCAACTGTTTCGCCCCCGCGCGTTCCGGCGCCGCCACTCCCGTAATCTCCAGTCCCTCGTCGCCCTCAACTCGTGCCCCAATCGCTTTCGCCAATTCCCCCGCCGTCCACTTCATCCCCGCCTCCATTCCCCTCTTCTCTGCGCTCTCTGTGAATTCTCTGTGTCCTCTGTGGTAAGTATTTCTCTTCCACTCACAAAAACGGATACAGCGGCGGCTCCCCCTCAGGCCGGTTCTTCCACCGCGCATGAATCCAAACCCACTGCTCCGGATGCTTCCGAATAATTTCTTCAATCACCTTCGTAAACCGCTGTGTATTTTCCCGAACGTCCCGCTCGGTATCCCCCGTTCGCACCAGCTCCACCGGTGGCTCGAATCGCAATCTGTACTTCCGCAGATTCTGATCCCAATATGCATACCCCGGCACCACTGCCGCATCCGTATGCAGCGCCACGCGAGCGATTCCCGTGGTCGTGCAAGCCTGCGTCCCGAAAAAATCCACAAACACGCCTTCGCCCGGCATCGTGTTCTGATCCGCCAGAATCCCGACCGTTCCCGCCTCCTTCAACACCTTCAGCATCATCCGTGCCGCTTCATTCTTGTAAATCGGCTTGTTACCCGACCACCCGCGATACTCGTTCACCATCTCATCCAGCGGCGTATTATCCAAAGGCCGCGCCATGTAGTGCAGCGGGAACCCATATAACGCATGCGCATACGAAGAAAGCTCCCACGCCCCGATGTGGCCGGTAAGATAAATCACGCCTTTCCCGCGGCTTTTTCCCGCCAGAAAATTCTCGTGCCCGTCCAGCACCACCACACTCTCGATATTCTCCCGCGTGTAGCGTGGCAGCCGCGCAAACTCCGCCGCCATCCAACCCAGATTTCGCGCCATCCCCTTCAGCACCGCCCGCCGCTGCGCGTCGCTCCACTCCGGAAACGCCAAACGCAAATTAAATTCCGCCGTCTTCCGCATCTTCGGCAGCAACAACAGCAGCAGCCGCACTGTCCCCGCAGCCAACCCTCGCGCCACTGGCCGCGGCAACACCCCCAGCACTTTCACAAACGTCCACGCCACCACATATTGAAGCCGCTCAATCATTTTGGAGTTCCGAGGTGCAATTTCCGCCTCTACGGTCTATACCCCGAATCCTAGCCGCCGGGCAAATCTCCATTCGGCACTTCCTCCTGTACTCTTACTTCCAATTTCTAACTTCTGAATTTCTAACCTCTGTCTTAATGCTAAACTCCTCTTTCCGTGACCCAAACCAGCAACGAAATTCCCCAGTCCCCGCCGCTCTCGCCCACAGCGCGCCTCCTCTGGCTCGTCCTGATCATCGCCACTCTCTACTTCTGTTATTTCCACAATCTTGGCGCCATCGGCCTTGTCGGCCCAGACGAACCGCGCTACGCCTGGATCGCCCGGGACATGCAGGAAACCGGCGATTGGGTCACGCCGCGGCTTTACGGCAAACCCTGGTTTGAAAAACCACCTCTCTACTACTGGAGCGCCGCGCTCAGCTTTAAGCTCTTCGGTGTCAGCGAAATCACTGCCCGGCTCCCCAGCACCCTCTTCGCGCTATTCGCGACACTAGCCTTGGCTTGGCTCGCGTTGCGCCTCTTCGGCGCCGAAACCGCCCGCTGGCTCCTGCTCCTCCTGCCCACCACCGTCGGCATGATCGGCTTCTCCCACGCCGCCGCTACCGACATGCCCTTCGCCGCCATGCTCACCATTGCGATGGTCTTCGCCACAAAACTCCTCAATCTAGTTTCGCCCCTGGCTTCATCTCAAAACTCCCCAACGCTGGTCGGCCCACTCCGATCCTTAACTTCATTTACCTCCTCTACCTCCTTTACCTCCTTTCTCTTCGGTTTGTTTCTAGGTCTCGCCACCCTCGCCAAAGGCCCGGCTGCGATAATCCTCTCCGGCGGCGCCGTTCTCTTATGGGCGTTGTTCACCAAACGCTGGCGCGACGCCTTCCGCTGCCTCCATCCCGTAGCCATCGCCAGCTTCTGCCTCGCCGCTCTTCCCTGGTACATACTTTGCGCCCGCCGCAACCCCAACTTCTTCCGCGTCTTCATTATCGAGCACAATTTCAACCGCTTCCTTACTCCCCAATTCCAGCACATTCAACCTTTCTGGTTTTACATTCCTGTTGTCCTGATCGCGTTTTTGCCTTGGACACCACTATTGTTAGTCTCTGCCTCTTTTGGAGGACTGAAAGTCTGGCGCGAACGTAAGATTAATCCCGCCAACTCGTTTTTCCTCTGTTGGTCGTTATTCTGCCTTCTGTTCTTTTCGCTCTCCAAATCCAAGCTGCCCGGCTACATTCTGCCTGCGATTCCGGCAATCGGCATCGTGTTGGCGCGTTCGCTTGCAGGCCTGATGCCTCTGTTTGCAACATATTTTCGCGGACTGCTGGTGCTATTCGGCTCTGTATTTGCAGCCGCAGGAGTATTGCTTTACGCCACTTTTGGACAGACGCACACGTCACCGTCGACCGCCAGAGCTTCACGCGCGGTCGCCCTGATTTTGGTAATGTTCGCCCTAGCAAACTGGCTGCTCGCCTTGCGCAAGACCAGGCTCGATAGTCGCATTTCCGCCGCAGCTTGCTGCGTTTTGCCGGTCTTGCTTCTCGCTGTTTGGTTACCGAAACTGTTGCCGGCGATTTTCCCGTACGATCCCTCGGGCAAAACCCTGGCCGAGGAGACAATGTCGGCTCATCTGTCCTCCGACCTATATGTCGGGCCAATTTCGCGAGGAGAATATTTCAGTCTTAATTTTTATCTTCACCGGGAATTGAAAGAATGGGCCAAATCGAGTCCACAGGAAGGCTATCTTCTCTTACGATCCCGAGCGTGCCGTTCTGAACTGGAACCCGGCTGGAAATGCACTGAGGAACCAGTCGTACTTCAGAAAAGTGGTTGGTTTATTTTTCGAGTGCAGCCCGTTCCATCACTTGGCGGGCTTGGCGGCGGGAACACTGGGAACAAACTGGGTGACCTGCAGCCGCGTTAGGAAAAACGTCACTACGCGATTTTCGTACTGGCGTTTCTCATCGTCCGGTAGATTCACAAAATTGCCGTGAGGAATAATGGCTTCCTCGCGCGGCTCCGGCGCCTTCAAATACATTTCGCGGCCGATCGAAGCCGTCTCCGGGTCATCCGCGGCCTCGATAAACAGTATTGGCACACCCGCCATTTTCGAGAGCTTCGCCGAAAGCGGCGGATCGTTCTTGTGCTCATAGTTCATCCACTCAAAGCACATCTGCGCCGATTTCACCATGAATGGAAATCCACCAACCCCCGTTTTTTCGACGCCGATCTTCACCATCTGTTTCGGATAGTCATAGACCGCATCCAGGGCCAGCGCGCGCACCCGCGGATCCTTTTCCGCTTCACGCAACCCTGCGTATGCTCCCAGGTTGTAGCCCCACAAACCGAAACGCGTCGCGTCCACGTCGTTTCGTTTCGCCAGAACGTCAATTGCCGCGCGCACTTCGTCCGCCTCGCGATACCCGAACGTCGTCACGCCCGCGTTGGCTCCGTGCGCCGCAAAATCAAACACAAACACGTTGTACTGGTGATCCTGCAGTGCCGAAACCAGTGTCAGCAATTCCCCGCGGCTCGATTCATACCCGTGCAGCAAAACCACCGTCGGCGCGCCGCGGAATCCCGGGAAGAACCATCCCCGCCGGTTGCCCAGCCCCGCGACGCTGAAATCCACCTCGTCGGGCCGCCCGGGAAAGCTGGCCATATTGATTTCGGAACTGGTCCGCTGCGGCTTCACGATCCAGTAAGTCAACACACCTGAAATCACCACGGTGGCCAGCAACGCAAAGAAAACAAACGCCAGAATGACGATCAGGAGCTTTGTGTACCAACGGCTCGGATAGTGGAATTCCTGAACGATTGACATGGGCTCGGGGGCTGGTCTGCGCCAGCAGATCTAATTTCCTTCTTGCTTCGTGAACTAGAACCTTCTGACCGAATCGTAACACGCTGCTTCCGGCCTCCTGTGGCCGTTCTCGGCCCAATGTGCCCGATTCGTATAGGGTTTAGCGGGTTGATTTGGCAGGGCTTCCCCCGAATCGGCTATCATGTCACGTGGGCTGGCGTGCAGCACGGCGGCCCGCTCCGATGAATATCATTGACCTTCGCCAGACGACCGTCCGTCAGCTTGAGCCGCTGCTGCTTGAGGAAGCCCGCCATTGGCGCGACGAACTCCACTGGGATTACCGCAGCGCGCTTGACCTGATCAAACGCTTCCTGGATGCCCACGCGCTTTCCGGTTGCGTGGCGTTTGAAGGCGGGCACGCGGTCGGGTACTCGTTTTACGTGCTCGAGGATTACAAGGGACTTATCGGCGGTCTCTACGTCTCGCCCAGCCAAGTGCAGGAACCGATCGGACGGCGCCTGCTGGACGAGATGCTCTTCAGCATGCGGGCACTGCCGCAGTTGCATCGCATCGAAGCGCAGCTGATGCCGTTTGGCGGCCCGGTGGATGCCGCGCTGCGTGACCAGGGTTTCCGGCTGTACACGCGGCAATTCATGCTGCTCGATTTGCACAGGAAGAGCGACTCCGTGCCGAGCGTCAACTCCGGCTTACGCCTCGACCACTGGCACGAGCGCTACTTTGAGCCGTGCGCCAAGCTGATCTATCTCGCTTACGCGAACCACGTGGACGGCGACATCAACGACCAATACCGCACGCGGAACGGCGCTCTGAAATTCCTGAAGAACATCATCCTGCTGCCGGGCTGCGGCCAGTTTCTCCCGCACGCTTCCTTCGTTCTGCATCATCCCGAAAGTGAGGAACTCGCCGGCGCAATCCTCACAAGCGAAGTGTCCACCGGCGTCGGCCACACTACCCAAATCTGCGTGATGCCTGGCTTCCAGGGCCACGGCCTCGGCCGCCTCCTGATGCTCACTGCTGCGGAAACCCTCCGCGCCCAAAAGTTCAGCGAGCTAACCCTCACCGTCACCAGCGAAAACCGCACCGCCGTCCACCTCTACGAACGCCTCGGCTTCTCCAAAGTCCGCACCTTCACAGCCGGCGTCTGGCCGAAATAATTATCTAGCTTGCCTTCCTCCTCCGGCTTGTTCTCAGGCTGACCATCGCGTGACGCAGTAGCATATTTGCCTTGGTCTGGTATCCTCGCCCGTAGCCTTTGAGCCAGGCAACAACATCCTCGTCGAGTCGCATCGTTACAGGTTTCTTCTTTGGGCGATAGTAACGGCCGACCTCCGCACCGCTCCAGTCCAGCACCTCAGGCATATCCGTCAAATCAATTTCAGAGTCTTTCATTGCGGCGAGTGCCGCGATATCCCTGCGCTGTTCTTTGCTGAGTCGCCTCATATATTTTCCTCTCAGAAGGAGTCGCTTTCCGCGCAGAAATAATCCGAATCACTTCTTCGCCATCGGCTTCTCTGTCGGTGTGGACGACAAACAAAATGACTATGTCTTCCAAGCGTCTCAATGTGATGAACCGCTCTTCCTCATCGTCATGCATCCGATCCGGAATCGTCACGGCGTTTGGGTCGTCAAAAACCAAGCTCGCCGTCTCGAAGCTGATTTTGTGGCGCTTTAGATTGAGCCGGTTTTTCTCCTCATCCCACTCAAAGCGCATGGGGCGTCGCTAGCCAAGGATAACAGATGTACGTACAATTGTACATATTACTTCATTTCCCGTATACGCGTTCCTCTGGGCCGTTCAACCCGGCCTTTGCAGAGCGTTTCTTTTGCGCTTTCTCGAATTCGTCGCCGGGGAGCCATTTGATTTCACCGGTTTGTGTCGCTGCAGCCTGGCCGAGGGCGTAACCGAAGCTGGCTAGTTTTGCATCGCCCGTAAAGTCCCAAGAATCGACGAAGGCGTCGGAGGGCTTGTGGTAGTGGTGCTCCACGTAGTCCTTAGATTGGGCTTCGCCCCAGGCGAGGTCGTGACCCTTGAATTTCAGGCCTTCGCTGATGGAGAAGGCGGGAATGCCGACGCGGCCGAGGCTGAAGTGATCGGAGCGGTAGTAGTGCCCCGCTTCGGGATGCGCATCGGGCTTGATGGCTAGATTGAATTCTTTGGCGATCTTTTCGACTTCGGGATAAAACGTGGTACGTTCCGCGCCGCTTACTTCGACTTCTTCGGGAATGCCGAGGGGCGCGAGCGCGTCGTAATTCAAATCGATGATCGGTTGCACAGGTAGCTGCTCCAGATGTTTGCCCAAATATTCCGAGCCGAGCAAGCCCTGCTCTTCCGCTGTTACGGCCGCAAAAAGTATGGAACGCGGCAGCGCGGGCTTAGTGCCTGCCCAAACGCGTGCGAGTTCCAGCAATATGCCGCATCCCGTCGCATTGTCCACCGCGCCGTGGTAGATCTGATCGCCCTTGGCGCGCGCCGGATCAATGCCAAAGTGATCGTAGTGCGCGGAGTAAAGAACCGCTTCCGCTTTCTTGGCTGCGTCACTCCCTTCCACCAGCGCCACAACATT
Organism: Candidatus Acidiferrum sp.; assembly: GCA_035935335.1. Lineage (GTDB taxonomy): Bacteria > Acidobacteriota > Terriglobia > Acidiferrales > UBA7541 > Acidiferrum. Next base: position 4,131 of record DASYXF010000144.1, on the reverse strand, counting down.
GCGCGAAGCAAACGGCCGAATCGAGGAAACAACGTGCGCCTTCAGGTGCACCGGTAGTTCGATGGGCTTGAAATCGCGCGACTGCGCTTGCTTATAAAGGTCGTCTAGGTTCAAGCCACCCATCGCCACCAGTTTGCGCGCCACCTCCAGCTGAACCCACGACGCCGCTTGCAGCTTCGGCGTGCCGTCGAGCCTTAGATACGAACGCTCTGCTCCCCAGGAATTACGCACCACTTCCCACGGATAACTGGCCAGATCCGTTCGATGAATGATCAGCGTGCCGACGGCTCCGCGCCGCGCGGTCTCTTCAAATTTGTAAGTCCAGCGGCCGTTGTAAGTGAGCGCCTTGCCCTTGAAGAAATTGGGGTCGTTGGACTCCGGCTCGCTCACGAAGAGCAGCGCCACTTTGCCCTTCAGGTCGTAACCCTTGTAGTCGTCCCATTTATTTTCCGGCGAGGTAATGCCGTAGCCGACAAAAACGATCTGAGCATCCACATCCGCGGATTCGGTCTGCCTTTCGTTGCTGGTGACGTAGTCGTCGAGGTTTTTCAGTTCCACGGGCGCGCCATTCGCGGGCACAAAGCTAAACGTGGTCGCGGGCAGCGCTCGCACGCCCACCATGGGCACGTCCTGAAAGTAAGTCCCGTTTTCGCCCGCCGGCTTCAAACCATACGACTTGAACTGATCCGCAATCCAGTTGGCAGCCATGTCCCCGCCCTTTTGCCCGGTGCCGCGACCTTCCAGTTCGTCGCTTGAAAGGTATTTGACCGTGTCGTGCACCCGCTGTGGATCGATTTTGGGCGCGTGGCTTTTTTCGGCCAGCAGGATTCCGGCAGCCAGCATAAGGCAAGAAAGGAAAAGGGCGGATTTACGCATACGAGGACCCCCTGAAGCGATTGAACCTGACGCCCGCAACTGTAGCACGATGCATCGGCCAAACAGTACCGTCGCAAGGGTTTTCGGCTCACTCCTCCGAATGTTTTTTCATTTTGGGAAGACATGCATTCGAACGCAATCCGCTAAGCGCTTCCCTTCCAACACTTGCGGGAATCCATTCGAAAATTTAGGTATAACTAAGTAACCTTCAAGTAATACTTTAAATGTCGGCGCGCCGACATTTTTATTCCTGCCCCCAGGGTAATCGAACTCAGGCTATTTTTTGGGAAGGGCCCGGTCTTTGAGCAGGTTCTTCAGTTCGGACATGAATTCCTGGACATCTTTGAAGTCCATGTAGACGCTGGCAAAGCGGACATACGCGACTTTGTCCAACTTTTTCAGGCGATGCATGATCATTTCGCCGATTTCCGTGGTGGTCAGTTCCCTTTCGGTGGCTTCGTGCACCACGCCTTCGATTTCATCCACGATGGATTCAAGCTTGGGCGTGGGAACGGGGCGTTTTTCGCAGGCTTTCAGCAAGCCTTGGAGAATTTTCTGGCGCTCGAACCGTTCGCGGCGGCCGTCTTTCTTGATCACCATGTAGGGAATCTCGTCGATGCGTTCGTAGGTGGTGAAGCGGCGCGAACATTTCAGGCATTCGCGGCGGCGGCGAATGGTATCGCCGGTGCGGCCTTCGCGGGAATCAATGACCTTGTCGTCCAGATGCGCGCAGAATGGGCACTTCACTCGCTGGGTTCTCCTGAAGCTCCGAGGATATTACACAATGGAAAGAGAATGTAGAGCCAGCCTTCTGAGGCGGGCCGCTGACACAGTACCGCAAACCTAAAGAAACGGACGTCCTCAGAAGGACGGCCCTACAAATTCGCACGAAAGAAGGCGGCATAAAGCCGCCCCTACGACTGCTTGGCGACCAGTTCGGCTTCGATTTGTTCGCCTTCGTGTTCGCGCATACGTTTCAGTTCGCCGAACGACCAGCCTTCTCGAATCAAAAGCGGAACGCCGGCAAACGAACACGACGCGAACGTGACCAGCCACAGGATCATGGCTGCGGCCACTGCCGGCTCCTGTTCTACTCCATAGAGCTTGGTCAACGCAACGATGGAAAGCGCCTGCGCGCCGCCGCCAACGCCCGGAAGCTGTACGGCCGATCCCACCAGACTGAATACAAGGATGAGCACGGCATCGGGAAACCTCAGTGCAGCAAGCTTTCCGCCGAAACTCTGAAGCACAAGCAGGTAAACGCAGACGACGAGCAGCCAGTGCAGCGCGGAATACACGACTGCGGCGGCGACGTCGCCCCAACTGCGGACGGTCTGCACGCCGCGCACAAAGCCGAGAAGATTCCGCGCCACCCCCGCACGCCAGCCATGCTGCGCCAGCCAGCCCTGCATGCGGCGCTCGAGCAGCGCAGAACCGTGGAGGCGCAAGTAGATCAAGCCCGCGATGGCGACAATCGCGACCAGAGCGCAAAGCGTTCCGGCGGTGCGAGCGCCTTTTTCGAAAGCGGCCCCGGTGCCCTGCGCGTCGAGATGGCCGGAGGACTCGAAAATCAAGAGGCCGACGGCGGCGAGAACCGCGGTGCTGGCGGCGTCGAGGATGCGTTCGAGCGCGTAAATGCCAAAAATGTCCGAGAGGGGGATTTTGTCCTTGCGGGAAATGAGCAGCGGGCGAACAGGTTCAGCGGCGCGACCCAGGAGGAACTGTGCGCTGAAGCCGGCGAGCGTCATGCGATAGATGTTCGAGAATTTCGAAGGGCCCAGGTGGGCTTGAAATTTCTGCCAACGCAGGGCGCGCAACGCGTAGCAGCCGTAAATTCCTATGATCGAAAGCAGCAGGTAGAGGAGGTTCGCGCGGCGCACAGCTTCCCAGAGCTTGGCGCCGCTGAACTGGCTGAGGTGGAGATTCCCGCGGAAATGAAAGAGCAGGTATCCGGCCACAAGGATAACCAGGGCGGCTAACAGCGATTTCCTCGACTTTATGGCCATGAGCAAGCAGAGTACGGGGTAGCTGGCGTGGCGTCAAGCAAGGTCCCGCCGAATGGTTCCAAGAGCTTGGAATAGAAGGAGTTGTAAGTCGGCACGGGAGCGGGTAAGATGCCAGCCAAACGGTCGGTTGGGGACAGCCCAAAGGCGGGAACATTTCCGGTGCATTTTGCGTTCCATACAGTGGCAGGCCGAAAAGCCCACCTGCGGGTGCTGCCAAAGCAGGCGTCTGGAAGATGGGGCTGAGGAAGCTTGGAGCAGGATGCCCAACTGGTCCAGCAATGTCTCCAGGGCGATGGCTCGGCCTGGGAGGAACTTGTGCGCCGCCATACGCGTCGCATCTATAACATCTGTTACCGGTTCACGGGCAACCGCACGGAAGCCGAGGACCTGTCGCAAGATGTGTTCCTTCGGGTCTACAGGACGCTGGGAAGTTACCGTTCGGCGCACGGGGGATTCGCGACCTGGGCGACCAGCGTGACACGCAACCTGTTGATTGATCATTACCGCCGGACAAAACGCGATCGCATCACGGATTCGCTGGATGACAAAATGCCTGTAGTGGAGAACAAGGAATCGGCAGGGCGGCGGCCGGACGAGCAGGCGCTGCTGGGTGAATTGAGCGTGCAGGTACAGAGCGCGCTGACGCGGCTTTCACCGGAATTGCGCGAAGCGGTGATTTTGCGGGATTTGCAACAGTTGGATTACGCTGAAATTCAAACGGTGCTGGCGGTTCCGGAGGGCACGGTGAAGTCTCGCATCAACCGCGGAAGAATCGAGCTGGCGCGGATTTTGCAACAGATGGGAGTGCGGCCGGCATGAGGATGCAGACGAATTGTGAAGAGTTTCTGTTTGGGCGGACGAGGGTTACTTCGTTCGCAGGGGGCAAGCCATGACCTGGACTTGCGATCAGATTGAAGCGCGGTTGAGCGATTACCTGGAAGGGTTGTTGCAAGGGCCCGAGCGCGCGGAGTTTGAGGCGCACGCCAACTCATGCTCGGACTGCGCGCCGCTGGTAGCGAGCGTGCGCAACCTGGTGGGCGAAATGCACGCGATGGAAGTGTTGGAGACGCCGCCGCGGTTGGTGTACTCGATTCTGGACGCAACTCTCGGACCGCGGGAAACGGTGACTGCCTGGCAGGGATTCCTGAACGCGATTCGCGGACTGGCGACATTGAAGTTTGCTTATGGGGCGGCGAGCGTGATGGCGACGCTGATTATCGTGCTGGGCGCATCCGGATTTTCGCTGCGC
>DASYXF010000143.1:0-18842 GCA_035935335.1 Candidatus Acidiferrum sp. | reverse complement strand
TGTGCTCTTTCTGGCCACTGGCCACGCGGAACGCGGCAATGACGCTTCTCACCGCGGCGGCAGCCCCGGATATATTCAAGTCGTGGACGAAGCCACGCTGCGCCTTCCGGACTATCGCGGCAACGGATTGTTTAACTCCCTCGGCAATGTTATCGGGGATCCGCAAGCCGGGCTGCTGATCCCCGACTTCGAGCGCGGCCAACAATTACAACTGACGGCCACCGGCAGGATTCTGTGGGATCAGCCCGACCCGGAAGGCAGCAGCGGCGGCACCAACCGCTTCGTGGAATTCCGAATCAGCCGCTGGCTGGAACGCCCGTTGCCTGCGCGCCTGAAAAGCAGTGTCGCCGCCTATTCGCCGTACAATCCAACGCCCTAGCTTCCACGTTGCTTCGCCGAACCTGTCGCTACCAAGCGACTTGACATGACGGACACCCATGCCGCTACGATGGTGTGTCGGCGCAATTTTTGGAGACACGGGCCATGAGTTCGGACGAAACCAAACGTGCGGCACAGGAGTTTCTGGCCGCGCAATTCACCGAGGCGGTTCAGATTGAGGAAGAGCGCCTCAACAACGAGGCCGCCGTCGCGCTGGCTCCCAAAGTGTGGAAGCGCGTGGCCGAAACCTTCATGGCACAATGCGAAGCCTGGAACGCCATCGTCAAATCGGAGTCGCTCACCTGTAAGGAAACTATCCTGGGCGATCTGCGCATCCGCTGCGCCGGCAAGCCGGACATCATCACTGTCCATTACGATTCGAAGAAGCTTCAGGTCATCGTTAAGAACACGGCGCGCCTCGAGCACGAAGGCGACTCCACGTTTTTCATTCAGGGCTATAACGGCGGCACCGAAGCCGATCTTTCCCGCAACAATCAGCGCACCAATCTCGACGTCGTCGTCCTCGGCGAACTCCGCGTTCTGGCCGGTATCGGCCGCACCGCCAAGTAGCAGCACAGGCTTCAGCCTGTGTTCTTCTCTGTGTTCTTCCCCTCTTACCTCCGTGTCCTCTGTGTTAAATCTTTTCTCTTTTCTTCATCCCACCCGCAAAACCACTTTCCCAAACTGCTTCGCCTTCTCCAGATAATTGTGGGCCGCCATACAATCGGCCAGATCGAACACCTTGTCCACCGTGGGCTTCAGCCTTCCCTGCGCGACCAGATTCAGCACCGTCCTCAATTCCGACTTTGTACCCATATACGACCCCATGATGGAAAGCTGCCGCGTAAACAAAAACCTCAGATCGAGTTTCGCGTCGTAGCCCGTCGTCGCGCCGCAGGTCACCAGTCGCCCGCCCGTTGCCAGGCTCTTCACGCTGTTCTCCCATGTCGCTACACCGACGTGCTCCACCACCACATCCACGCCGCGGTTGTGCGTGAGCCGTTTCACCTCTTTCGCAATTGGCATGATGCCGTGATGAATTACTTCGTCGGCGCCCAACTCTTTCGCCTTGGCCAGCTTCTCGTCATTTCCCGCCGTCGCAATCACGCGGGCGCCGAAAAACTTTGCAATCTGGATTGCCGCGCTGCCCACGCCGCTTCCCGCCGCCAGCACCAGCACCTCTTCCCCGGGCTGCAACTGCGCCCGGTTCACCAGCATGTGCCACGCCGTCTGAAACACCAGCGGCACCGCCGCCGCGTGCGCCCAATCAAGATTTTCCGGATAGGGCATGACATTTACTTCGGGAACGCGCACAAACTCCGCGCACCCGCCGTCAATCATGTACCCCAAATTCGTGAATTCGCGGCACCGGTTGTCGTTTCCGGAGACGCAGGCCGTGCACTTGCCGCAGGACACCCCGGGCGCCAGAACCACCTTCTGCCCCACGCGAACCGTCGTCACTTCCGAGCCGATCTTCGTCACTTCGCCGGCCACATCGCTCCCCAGAATATGGGGCAACGGGAACGGCACGCCCGGGATGCCGCGCCGCACCCACAGATCCAGATGATTCAGCGCGCACGCATGCACGCGCACCAGCACCTCGTTCGCCCGAATATGCGGTTCGGGCACTTCCGTGTAATGCAGCACCGTTGGATCTCCATGCTGGTGGATCACAACCGCTTTCATAACCGTCCTCCCGCGCAACGCGACTCGCGTTTCCGATTGTATCGCATCACGATACGCATTGCGCGGGAAGCCGGGGTTTCCGGCTTCCCGAACTCGTAGCTTTTTCGTGAATTGACTTCTTACTGTACGCGCCGTAGTCTTGTTTTTCGGACCCAACATGGACCTTTTCGAAGAAATCGTGCGCATGCGGCGCGCCGGGCAGCGCGGCGCTCTCGCCACAATCGTGCACACCAACGGCTCCATCCCCAGTTATGAGAGTTCGCGGATGCTGGTGCGCGAAGACGGCTCTTCGCTCGGCACCATTGGCGGCGGCTGTGTCGAAGCCGACGTTTGGGCCGCGGCACGCGAAGTGATGCACAAGGAAGCTCCGCGCAAGCTTCTCTTCCACCTCAATAACGAAGCCACTTACGACAACGGCCTAATCTGCGGCGGCACCGTCGAAATTTTCATCGAGCCCATTCTGCCGCAACCCGTCCTCTATCTCTTCGGGGCCGGGCATGTCTCGACCGCCGTAGCCAAAGCGGCGCAGGCCGTCGGCTTCGGAGTCGGCGTGATTGACGATCGCGAAGCGTTCGCCAACGCGCAGCGGTTTCCGATGGCGCAGGAACTTTTCACGAGTTACGACGAGGCGTTCGCCAAACTGCAGCCGGCTTCTTCGTCGTATCTGGTCATCGTCACGCGCGGCCACAAGGAAGACATGCGCGTGCTGGCCTGGGCCGTTCGCACCAAAGCGCGCTATGTCGGCATGATCGGTAGCCGCCGCAAAGTGCTCAGCGTTTACAAGGCACTCGAAAAAGAGGGCTACGCCCTGGAAGAATTCGAGCGCGTTTACGCACCGATGGGCATCGACATCGGCGCGCTCTCACCCGAAGAAATCGCCGTCAGCATCGTGGCGGAACTTGTGGCAGTGCGCCGCAATGTCGAATCCGCCGCCCACAAAAAAATCAAGCTGGCGGCCGCGGACCCGGTCGAGACCAAGTAGCTTCCGGAGTTTTCATGCTTGCCGCTGTCATCCTTTCCGGCGGAGCCTCGCAGCGCATGGGCTCTCCAAAGGCGCTGCTTCCCTACCAGGGCCGGCCCTTCCTTGAGCATTTGCTCGACGTCACACGCCATCCGAAAATCAGCGTGCGTCGCGTGGTGCTTGGCGTGCACGCCGAACCGATCGCCAGAGCTGTCCACCTGCCCGCCGATGAAGTAGTCATCAACGCCGATTGGGAAAAGGGCCAGCTCAGTTCCATTCAAACAGCGTTGAAGAGCCTGCCCCAAGGTCTGGACGGTATGGTGCTCTGTCTGGTGGATCACCCGTTGATTAGCGCCAATCTCGTCGGCGATCTGATCGAAGCGTTCTACGTTTCGAACGCACCGATCGCGTTGCCGGTCTTTGAAGGCCGCCGCGGCCACCCGGTCATTTTTTCCGCAAAGCTCTTTCCGGAGTTGCAAGCCGCGCCGCTGGATGTTGGCGCCCGTGCCGTCGTCTGGGCACATCGCGCGGAAATTTGTGAATTCCCTACCAACGAAGAGGGATGCGTCCTCAACCTCAACGACCCGGAAACCTTCGCCCGCGTCACCCGCTCCGCCGACTGAGCGCTTTCCTTGTTCTTCAATGTAGCGCTGGCTTTTATGCCAGCTCTTTCCCGTGAACTCTGGGGCGTCAAATCTTCTCTGATATTGCCTTTGCACAGTCTTCAGCCAACTGCGCTGCGTGGAACGAAGCCGGCGGCAACCCGCCTAACTCCGCCGCAATCTTGGCCGCGGTCATTTCCTTTAGCTCGTCAACCCTGCGCCCTTTGATCTTTTCTGTCAGCACCGACGCACTTGCAATTGAAGCCGTACACCCGCGGCACAAAAATCTCGCTTCGCGGACCACGCCGCCTTCCACAATTACCGCCAGACGCAGCACATCCCCGCAAACAGGATTGCTCACCTCAACCGTCGCCGTAGCTCCGGCCAATTCCCCCGCATTCCGCGGCCGCTGAAAATGCTCCAACACTACTTCGCTGAACATGACCGGCTTTCTGGTAGCGCCGGCTTCCAGCCGGCAAGATGCCGGCGCTACCTCGTCCCTATTTCTTCGCCGGCAGGTACTTTTTCTCTACCGACGCCACCACCACATAATTCGGGTCCACCATTTCCGTCAGATGCAGTTTTCCCACTTTCGAGAACAGTTCATATGCATCGAGTTCCGACAAACCGTAATCGCGATGCATCCAGTGCACCATCTCCGTCACCGCAATCCTCACCGCATCGTCTACGGGACGATAAATGCCCGTGGTCATGATTTCGCGCTCGTTTTCGAACCGCGGCCAGCCGGTAGCTTTCCCTTTCACCAGGTCAAAGCGGAACTTCGCCCGCATCGGCACTTCCACCGCGCTGCCTGCCACTTCTCCATCGCCCATCGCCGCATGGCCGTCGCCAAAATAAAAGAGCGCGCCTTTCACGTTCACCGGCAAATACAAAGTGTTCCCTGGCGAAACTTCCGGCGCGTCCATGTTGCCGCCGAATTCCGCCGGCACGATGGAACTGCGCGCTTCACCGTTCGCCGGCGCCACGCCGATGCATCCGAGAAACGGCTTCAGCGGAAACTGCACCTTGAAATCTGAGTCCGTCGCCTGAAACGTAATCAGCTTCTTTTCGGCATCAATCGGGTAATACCATGCGCGCTCGGGGAGCGGCTTGGTTTCGATCATTGGCGAGTAGTGTGTCGCGTTTGCCGCGCCAAATCCCGGCGAAAAAGCGCCCACTCCCTGTTTCGAGTCCACCTGCAAATCCAGGATGTGCACCACCAGCGTGTCGCCGGGTTCCGCGCCATCGATGAAAAACGGCCCGGTCAGCGGATTATCAATTTTGATCAGCGAGAACGGATCGCCCGGTTTCTGCAGCACGTTTCCAAAGCAATCCAGCGAATTCGCTTCCAGAATGCCACCCGCCTTCACGTGTGCCACCGGCTCCGCCGGCCCGAACGTCGCCTTCACGTTCTCCATCGTTCCTTTAAAGCGCACAACGTCGTCCGCCGCTTGCGCCCAAATCCCCATCGGCCAGAGCGCCAAGGCAACCCCCGCCACAATCCCCCATTTTTTCACGCTTATCCTCCCGATAACACCTTCGAACTCCATCACACCCACCAATCCAGGTCAACTCTTCTTCGCTACATCTTGTTGATTACTGATCTTTGATTCCTGATTACCTTCACCGAAGGCATGATTCCTTCCCCTCGCGTTGCATCGCAAGGACATCCCATCTAACATTTCCACTCATGCTCCAGGTCGTGGCAGCCGTCATCGAACGTTCCGATCGCCGCATCTTCATCGGCCAGCGCCGCCGGGGAGACACTTCTCCCCTCAAATGGGAATTCCCTGGAGGAAAAGTTCGCACGGGAGAAACCTTCGGACAAGCCCTCACCCGCGAACTCCGCGAAGAGCTCGGCGTTACCCTCACCAAATCCGTGGAAATTGCCAGCATCCGCCATCACTACGCCGCAATTCCCGAAGAACTCGAAATCCATTTCTTCGCGGCCCATTTCGCCGAGCCGGACGTCTCTCCCCGCGCCTTTGAGCAGACCGCCTGGGTTCTCCCCCGCGAACTTTCCAATTACGATTTTCTAGCCGCCAACCGCCAGCTAATCGCGCAACTCGCCACCGGGCGCATCAAACCCGCAGAACTCCTAGCCGCAATTTGAATCACTAGAACACAACCGGAGTTTTTGCTGGCAAGGTTGCGGCGGCCTCGTATAGCGCCAGCGGCGCGACAGAAGTTAGCCCAGTGCGTAAGCACTTGGTGGCCAACCAAGCGAATTGCAAGCGCCGGAGGCGCGACACACAAACTCAACCGCGCTGTAACAAATAACCTACTATCCACCGATTCAATTTTGTCGTTGCTCCGGCCCAAAATACCGGTAATGCCCGGTGATCTTCCAACTGAAGAGCACATCCTCCATCTTCGGGCCCGCACCGATATTATGAACCACCAGATACCTGCCGCTCTCCGCCGACTTGCGGTCCACAACGATTCCGATGTGCGGCACGCCACCACCCAAATCCCATGTTACGAGCTCTCCCGGCGCGTAGTCGTCTGCGCTCGTCGAAACAGGTAGTGATGTTCCCTTCCGGCTGAAGAAAACCATCAGATTCGGCACCCGCCGGTGGTCAATGTTTGCATCCGGATGCGCCACCAGCCATCGCCGCTGGTTCGGGTATGCCGAAAAACTCGAGGCAATGTCCTCGTGCACTTCTTTTTGCAAATCGACCCCCACTGCGCGGTACGCCCGAATCACTTCGTCGCTGCACACACCCGTATCGGCCGGAACGTCTCCGCCGGGATAAGGGATTCGAACATATTTGGGATCGTAACGAACGAAGTGATGGGTTCGCTCAATCGCCGCGGTTGACAATTTTTCCAGAAAAGCCTGTTCGCTTGACTGGCTGACCCGGGCTGTTTGAACGAAAAGCGGTTGGGCTGCAAATCCGAGGGCTGTCGTCAAGCACACAAGCGCGAGGGCATAGAGACGTCGAAAGAACATTTCGTGTCCACCTAACCCGCCGCAAAACCATTAGACCACAGCATGCCGGCCACGCGTGCAGGCTGGCGCGTCAGGAAATCACCGGATTTGGTTTCTCCGGATTGATTGCCAGGTCTTTCATCGCGTTCTGCACGGTGGCCTCGCCGACGAGTCCGTCCTGGGCAAGTTCGTGCAGAGTCGCCAGAACAACAAAACGCGAATCCACTTCAAAGAAATCGCGCAACGACGCGCGCCCTTCGCTGCGGCCGAATCCGTCGGTGCCCAAAATCGCCATGCGCCGTGGCAGCCACTTCGAAATCATCGCAGGCAGCGTCTTCAGATAGTCCGACGCCGCGACGAAGACACCCTGCTCGTCGCCGAGGCACTGCTTCACGTACGGCACGCGCGGCGTCTCGTCGGGATGCAGACGGTTCCAGCGTTCGGTTTCGATCCCATCCGTGTACAGGCACTTGTAGCTCGTCACGCTCCAAACGTCCGCAGCCACGCCATAGTTCTTTTCGAGAATTTCCTGCGCCCGCAGAACCTCGTTCAGGATCGCGCCGCTGCCAAGCAATTGCGCCCGCAGCTTGGCCTTTTTGTTGGCCGCCGGCTTGAATTTGTACATGCCCTTCAGGATGCCGTCCTTCACGTCGCCCGGCATATGCGGCATCACGTACGGCTCGTTCATCACCGTAATGTAATAGAAGACGCTCTCGCCCTCTTTGTACATGCGGCGAATGCCTTCATCCACGATTACCGCGATTTCGTACGCGTACGCCGGATCGTAGGCCAGCAAATTCGGCACCGGCATTGCCAGCACGTGGCTGTTGCCGTCCTGGTGCTGCAAGCCCTCGCCCGAAAGCGTGGTGCGGCCCGACGTGCCGCCCAGCAGGAATCCGCGCGTGCGCATGTCGGCCGCGGCCCAGATGAAGTCCGCAATCCGCTGCAACCCGAACATGGAATAATAAATAAAAAACGGAATGGTGTTGATCCCGTGCGTCGCATAAGCTGAGCCGGCTGCGATAAACGAGGCCATCGAGCCCGCTTCCGTAATTCCCTCTTCCAGAATCTGCCCGTCTTTCGCTTCTTTGTAATAGAGCAGCGTGTTCACGTCTACCGGCTCGTACTTCTGCCCCACGCTCGAATAAATGCCCACCGTGCGGAACAGCGACTCCATACCGAACGTCCGCGCTTCGTCCGGCACGATCGGCACCACCAGCTTGCCGATTTCCGGATCTTTCAGCATTTTCCGCAGCATGGCGACAAACGCCATCGTTGTGGAAACTTCGCGGCCTTCGCTGCCTTCCAGAAATTCTTTGAAGAGTTCCGTGTGCCCGCCCGAAATCGCCACCGAGCGCGCTTTCCGCTGCGGCACGTACCCGCCCAGCGCCTCCCGGCGCGCCCGCAGGTAACGAATCTCTTCGCTGTCCTCCGCCGGCCGGTAAAACGGGACGTTCGCAATTTCGTCGTCGCCCATGGGAATCCCAAAGCGCGACCGAAACTCCCGCAGTTCCTCTTCGTTCAGCTTCTTCTGCTGGTGCGTGACGTTCTTTCCTTCGCCCGCCTCGCCCAGGCCGTATCCCTTGATCGTGCGCGCCAGGATCACCGTCGGCCCGCCCTTGAACTCCGTCGCCGCCTTGTACGCCGCGTAAACCTTCCGCGGATCGTGGCCGCCCAGACGCAAACGCCGCAGCGCCTCGTCCGGCAGCGGTTCCACCAGCTTCAGCAGCCGGGGATCGCTGCCAAAGAAAAATTGGCGGACGTAATCGCCGCTCGAAACCACCAGCTTCTGGTATTCGCCGTCTACCATTTCGCCCATGCGCTTCACCAGCAAGCCCTCGGTGTCACGCTCCAGAATGGGATCCCACTCGCTGCCCCACAGAACCTTGATGACGTTCCAACGCGCCCCGCGGAAGGCCGATTCCAGCTCCTGAATGATCTGCCCGTTTCCGCGCACCGGTCCGTCCAGCCGCTGCAGGTTGCAGTTGATGACGAAAATCAGGTTGTCCAGTTTTTCGCGCGAAGCCAGGGTTATGGCGCCCAGCGATTCCGGCTCGTCCGTTTCGCCGTCGCCAAGGAAGGCCCAAACTTTCGCGTCCGTTACCGGCTTCAATCCGCGATTTTCCAGATAACGGTTGTACCGCGCCTGGTAAATCGCCATCAGCGGGCTCAAGCCCATCGATACCGTTGGGAATTCCCAGAAATCCGGCATCAGCCATGGATGGGGATAGGAGGAGAGGCCGCCGCCCGGCTTCAACTCGCGACGGAAATTCTCCAACTTCTCGATGCTCAGCCGGCCTTCCAGAAACGCGCGCGCATAGACGCCCGGCGCGGCATGCCCCTGAAAATAGATCGTGTCGCCCTCGAAATTTTCGGTTCTTGCTCGGAAAAAGTGGTTGAAGCCCACTTCGTACAGGGTCGCCGCCGAAGCGTACGTCGAAATGTGGCCGCCGATGTTGTGCTCGACTTTGTTGGCGCGCACCACCATGGCCAGCGCGTTCCAGCGAATCAGGGACTTGATGCGCCGCTCGAGTTGCTGGTCACCGGGAAAGAGAGGCTCCAGGCGCGCCGGGATCGTATTGGCATAGGGTGTATTCGCGGTGAACGGAAGATCGATCCCGTTCACGGTGGCGTGCGCCCGCAGGCGTTCCAGAATTTCCCGCGCTACTTCCGGCCCGCTCGACACCAGCACGGAGTCCAGCGATTCCAGCCACTCCTGAATCTCTACGTCTTCCATATTCCGCTGTGCGAATGTTTCCTGGTCCATGAGAGCGATGGCCTTTCTCTTCTTCCCGCCGGGACTCACTCGCCTCCGGCACATTCATTTAAGTTTGCGTCTGACTATCTAGAATACACCGTAGCCGCACTCACCGCATCCCGCCGCCACAAATATTTCGACGGCCTTCCGTTGCGGACCAACTCTCTACCGTGAGCTGTAAGCCGTAAACCATAAGCTAGAAGCTGATGGCTCTGGACTGTCGGCTTATGACTTATGGCTTATGGGTAAAAACTTTCCCCTTAGAGCGTCCTTCCACCATCCACCACCAAAACTTGTCCCGTCACAAACTCCGCTGTAATGAGATACATCACCGCGTCGGCAATCTCTTCCGGCCGCCCCGTTCTTTTCATCGGCGCGCGGCGAATATAATCGGTCTGCCACTCTGGCGGATCGCCCGGCATCGTAACCGTCCCCGGAGCAATCGCGTTCACGCGCACGGCCGGACCCAACTCCTTCGCCAGAATCCGCGTCAGCATAATCACTCCGGCCTTCGAGATTGAATGCGGCAAATACTCCGTCCACCCAAGTATTCCCCCGATATCCGCGAAATTGATGATGACGCCGCGACCGCTCTTCGCAAGATGCGGCGCAGCGGCCTGTGCGCAAAAAAAAGACCCCTTCAGATTTGTGTCCAGCGTAGCGTCCCAGGTCGCTTCGTTTGTCTCCCCGAACTTTGTCTCCAGAAAATTTGCGGCGCAATTCACCAGGATATCCAGCCGCGCGAATCGAGACGCCACGTTTTGCACCAACTTCTGGATCGCGGCCACATCCGTCAATTCCGCGGAAAACGCGGCCGCCCGGCGCCCCAAGCTCTCAATTTCGGCGACAACTTCTCGCGCCTCGGCCTCCGATTTCCCATAGTGCACGGCCACATCCGCGCCTTCGCTGGCCAGCCGCAGCGCCACAGCGTGGCCCAGGCGCTTCCCCGCGCCCGTAACCAGCGCCACCCGACCCGCCAATTTCTTCTCGTCGCTCATCCCGCCAACTTAACACACTCCTGCCCCCACCTAGCGCCGGAGGCGCGGTAGACATTAGCCCAGGGCGTGAACCCTGGGTTGGTAAGTCCCGGATAATCAAGCCCTGGAGGGGCGACACACTCTTCGGCGGACCCGAAATCGCATCGGGTCGGTCTCGAACCCAACCGAACCTTTCCAGCTTCCTCACGCCGCCCGCCCCAATCCGGAACAATCACCACGCAATTTTGTCCAAAAAAGTTCAATCCCGGCACAATCTCTCTGCATCTATTGCTGCGGTGGAATTGTTTACGAAAATTTGACTTCGAGTACCTTTCCACCAACAACGCTATTCCCTAGCCTAGCCGAAATCTTAGCCGATCTTCCGTCTCACCCACGGAACCTGCGGCGAGGACGGACACTATGGGACGCAAGCCAATAGCGATTCTCCCTGGAACGCGGAAATTGGCCCTCGCTCTGCTTCTGGGGAAATTAGTATTCGCCAATGATGCCCCGGTTGCCCCCGCGGCGACGGTTGATCGAACCCCTCTTCGCGTGAAGGCCCTCGAAGTCATGGTGCCGGTTATGGTGCTTGACCGCTCGCACTTCCGGATGGAGCGGGACGCGCTCTTCCAGGAGGATGAAGTTGTGAGCGGTCTCTCGCAGAACGATTTCCAGGTCTTTGAGGATGGGATGTCGCGTCCTATCCAGCGCGTCACCCTGGATGTGCCGCGGATCCGCGATGTTCGCGACAACGTCTCCCACCATCTTGAGTATTCCACGACGCCCCGCGGAATCTGGTCCAGCCCCGATCTGCGGCCGCAATCCGGGATGGGTTCGGGCGTTGCGCCGTTCAGCGTTTACCTGGTTTCCTATGTTCCCGCGCCATCGCCGGACGGCGTCTGCCACCGCATCCAGGTGAAAGTGAAGCGGCATCACTCCACCGTGTATGCGCGCGACTCGTATTGCAACACGCCGCATCCGCTTTCCGACCCGTTGAAAGGCACGGAACTTGGCGGAGAGATGGAACGCTACGCAGGGTCCGGGCAAGCGGGAAGTTTTCCGGTCGCGGCGCAAGCGACCCCTCTCCTCGATGCTGCCGGCGCGAACGAGATGGAAATCGCGGTGGAATTTCCATGGAGCGCCGTGAAGCGCAAATGGAAAGGCGTGAACCTGCATGCGAACGTCGCGGTGCTGGGGATCATCCACGATCAAGACGGCAACGAAGTGGCCCGGTTCAGCGATATCGAGAGCACCGCTCTCTGGAATTTCTATCGTGGGCCGCTGCCACCCGACCGGCAATTTTTGAACGATTGGGAACGCGCGGGAATCCCGAACCATTACGCGACTCAGGTGAACCTTCCGCCGGGAGCGTATCAATTACAGGTGGTGGTGACGGACGGGGAAAAATTCGGCCTGGTCCAGATCCCGTTAAGAGTGGAAGAGGTTCCCCGTCAAATTCTTGGGATCAGCGGCATTGTATTCTGCAAGCGCATCCAGAACGTACCGGAAGGCGCGCAAGCCGCTGCCCGCGCGCCAAGATACGTTCCGTTGAGCGGGAACGGCCTCGAGTTTACCCCCGCCGCGGACACGCATTTCACACGCGGCGATCACCTGTTCAGCTATTTTGAGATTTATCTTCCGTCCGATGTCAGCGAAGCGGCGAGTGATGCCCGCTTCCAAATCAAGCTGAGAAACACAGCCGGCGAACTAAAACTGGATACGGGACTCCGGCCAGTGGGAACCGGCGACGGACCCGCGACCGCCATCCTTACGATCTCCGGGGAAATTCCCATTGAAAATCTGCCGCCCGGCAACTACAAGTTGCAAGTGCAAGCCTCGGATTCCACCGGCCAAAAAACCGCGTGGCACGAATCGTCCTTCGTCATCCAGTAGCCCGCCCATCGCAAGAAACGCAAATTGCCCGCCTGCCAGCCAACGGCTACCGCAGGCGGGCGTGAAGTTACGCGCTCGCTAGGGTTTCACTTGGGTGATGAAAGTACCGAAGTTCGACAGCAGCGCTCCCGGAGGCAATTGTCCCTCCGGCGGGACCGGCGGATTTATGGATTCCGTTGCCATCCAGAGGTTCCCGTCTTCATCGGCCACGGCCGCCGAGTAATCGCCCCAGCGTCCAGTGCGGCTGACAATAAAAGGAACGTAACCCGCGAAGCCATCCTCCGGTGCAAAACCCGGTGCAGTAATCACGATCGGGCCAGCGCCAGCGGCGGCATCCAGGGTAGCGTACGCCGCGCTTGGGAAGAAATTCTCTCCCACAACGGAGAAAACGATCGCCGCCTTGCCAGTGGATGTCACACCCACGGCCGGGAAGAGCACGCTGTTTTGCATTGGGGATTGAATCGAGACATAACCCTGGTTGACAACCGAAGCACTGAGTTCTCCGGAAGCCACCGAAGGCGACAAGATGAACCAGGCCCCACCGGCCCGTACCGGACCCTGGCCGCCTGGCTGAACTTTGGTGGGTACCGCCGTCCACAAATTGCCATTGGCAAAGACAACCTGTTGCATGCGATCGTCGTTGGCTGGCACCAACTCCTCATGGTTCCTGAAACCTAGAGTCTTCAGGAAATCCAGCAGTGGCGTGGGACCCGATTTCTGGTCCGTGGCCGGAGGAAAACCATAGGCCTCCGTGTTGACGATAGTGTTGGCAAGATGCACGTCCGGCGTGGAATTCAGTGAACCAGTGTTGGTCAGCGCCCAAACCGAAACGCGATTGTCGATGGTGTGGGTTGGATCGAGCGCGCTGACAAAGTATTCCGCGCCCCCTTCGCCTGTTTCGAAGCTGCCTCCCGGGGGAACGGTGGCCGGCTGAATGCTGCGCGCCGGTTCTCCCGCAACCACGTCCAGATTGCCGAAGTGCACCGCGCTTATCGGTCCCCCGCCGCCATTTTCCAGCGCCGTCAACGAAACCGCGTAAAGTTGCGCACCCTTGAAACGTCCGGGAGGCAAGGCGAAGGCGTTGGTGGCAATGTAAAACCCGTTGGCATCGGCGCCGATCAGCGGCTGATCGCCAAAGCACCCCGTGGGGCATCCCCCGAATCGCGCGTCGCCGTCCTGGCTGACGTCCACGGAGAAGACGTTCCAATTGCCCAGCGGGTTGTTGGTCACACTGACGGCAATCAGGATCGCCGACGTGCTCCCAAAATTTCCCGTGACCGGATCAATCCCGATCTCCAATTCAGTGACTATGAAGTGGCCATTGTTCGAGTCGAAATACGCCCGTGGGTCGGAAAGGAAAGGCCCGAAAGGCGGCGCGACTTGCCCGTTCTTCACGAAGAACGTAGGGTTCAAGCCGAAAAACGCGCTCAGGGCTTCATGCCCAAACGAGTGGCCTGTGGTATCAAAGAAGGCAATCGCGTTGTTAATCGGCTCAATGACAAAACCATTGCCAACAGCCAATCCTTGATCGGGCGGTTCCAGTTGGCCGTTCTGGGCGTCTGCGAAACCCGTCGGAGCAGTGGCCTGTTGGAACTCATCCAGCCCGGGGAATCCATTAAATGTAGCCGTGGCAAAACTATTGCCGGCCGGTCGCGGCACGAAATTGGCCGGCAGCCGCGCGGGACTGTTATTTCCCGAGACCCCCGGAATATCGAAGGTCATGTCCACATCGGGTCCCAAAACGGTTTTGTTAACCGGCACGCCCACCGGCGTTCCAGGCGAGAATTTAGTCTTGCCAACGAAGGAAACGGTCTTTGTGGAAGTGGATGTTTGCGCGAACCCGCAACTGGCGCTCAACAGCACGCCGATCGCAGCACACATGCCGCAACGGAATATACTCATTTCGTGTCTCCTTGATACAAACATTTATTGAGTCCTTAATAGGATCACTCGAAACCACCCCATCAGGACAAAGAGCTTGAACTCAGCAGGGCCGGCAGTTGTCAGGAAAATGTAAGAAACTTGTCATCCGTTCCGTTACATTCAGACGGAGATCCTCGCGCAAGTAGTCAGCGGAAACTCTTTTTTAATAGGAAGTTTACTGTGGATTCATTCTCTTGCCTCGAAGCCACTCGGCCAACACCTTTCTCCTCTGGTGCTACAATCCTCAGGATTCATCGGAGGCATCTCCATGAAACTCGACATTCTTGCCATCGCCGCGCACCCCGACGACGTCGAACTCACCTGCGGCGGCACGCTACTCAAGATGGCCCAAAAGGGCTACAAGACCGGCATTCTCGACTTAACCGCCGGAGAAATGGGCACGCGCGGCACGCCGGAAACACGCGCCAAAGAAGCCGCGCTTGCCGCGAAAATCCTGGGTGTTTCCTGGCGCGGGAATCTAGGCGTGCCGGACTCCGACGTGCAGCCCACTCGCCAAAACAAGCTCCGCCTTGCGCAAGTGATCCGCGATTGCCAGCCGCGAACCGTCATTCTTCCTTACTGGGAAGCGCGCCACCCCGACCACTATCACGCCTCCACCCTCGGCTACGAAGGCTGCTTCCTCGCCGGCCTGAAGCAGCTACCGCTCACCGGTGAACCGCATCGCCCATTCAAAATTCTTTACGCTACTTCGTTCGAAGGCATGCCGCCCACCTTCGTCGTGGACATCACCAAGCAATACACGCAGCGCCGCAAAGCCGTCCTCGCCTACGGCTCGCAATTCCGCCCCGCCAAAAGCGAGCGCAAGCAGCGCGTCTTCCTGGCCATCGACGAACTCGACCACCGCATGGACCTTCTCGCGCGCCACCACGGCCAACTCATCGGCGCCAAGTACGGCGAGCCCTTCCTGCAGAAGGAGCCCATGTCCACCGACGACATCGTCGCCCTGCCCGTCCGCTCGATCTGAGTCGCGCGCGAAAAAATAAGGGCCCCGACCCGCGGGACCCCGTTCCAACCCTCTACCATTCAGCGCCGGCGCACTAAGCCGAATCGTCCTCCACGGCCGGCACAAACCCCGGCAGCCCCTGCCCTTCCGGAGTCCGCTCCGCTTTCACCCGCACCAGGTCTTCGCCCTCCGCGCCCGATTTCCTCAGCACCACGAAGGTGCTCAGCGCTTCGTTGTATACCCGGGTCACCAAAAAAGTGTCTCCGGTCTCCTTCTTCTTCCAAAGCTGCCCAATCTGAATTTTCCGTGCGCTCATATTCTCGCCATTGACTTTATGTACCCCGCCGCACCCTGTCAACTGTCGAAACCTGCAGGCAGGCCGCAACTTCCTCCCCGCGCAAGGAAACCTTCCCTGCCAGGCCTACATCCTAGAACTAGGGGAATCCCCAGGCCGCGCATGGGTGTATACTTAGTTTTGGACCCGGGAGGTTGGCATTATGCGTAAGTCTTCGCAGTTCCTTTTGGCTCTCCTGCTTGCCGCGAGCCTCGTCTCCTGGCCGGCTGTCACCTCCGCGCAAACTCCATCCAGCAATCCCCCCAGCCAGCAGCAAACTCAGGGTCCGGCGCAGACACAGACGCCGTCGCAGGCCCCCACCCCGATCCCTATCAGCAAGCCAACACCTCCTCCGCCTCCCCCACCGGACAAGACCGCGTCGGCCCCGACACCGCAGCCCGCTGCAGCGGATACGCCCGTGGATCAGCCCAAAACGGTGCACCCGAAAAATTCCAAGGAAGACGTCGACGCCATCGGCAACCGCAACGTCGGCAAGGGCATGAACTTCTACTCGCTCGAGCGCGAAATCGCCCTCGGCAAGGCCCTCGCTCAGGAAGTCGAACGCAGTTCCAAGATGATTGACGACCCGGTCGTCACCGAATACGTCAATCGCGTCGGGCAAAATCTCGTCCGCAACTCCGACGCCCAGGTGCCCTTCACCATCAAGGTCATCGACTCCGACGAGGTCAACGCCTTCGCGCTTCCCGGCGGCTTCTTCTACGTCAACAGCGGCCTGATCCTCCGCGCCCAGGAAGAATCCGAACTCGCCGGCGTGATGGCCCACGAAATTTCGCACGTCACCGCACGCCACGGCACCAAGCAAGCCACCAAAGGTGAACTCATCCAGTTCGGAGCCATGGCCGCCATGATCGTCGTTCCCTATGGCTGGGCCGGCTACGGCATCTATCAGGGCATGAACCTGGCGATTCCGCTGACCTTCCTGAAATTCTCGCGCGACGCCGAACGCGAAGCCGACTTCCTCGGCATCCAGTATATGTACAAAGCGGGCTACGATCCCAACTCCTACGTCACTTTCTTCGAGCGAATCCAGGCCGACGAAAAGCGCCGGCCCGGCACCATCCCGAAGTTTTTCTCCACTCATCCGCCCACGCCGGAACGCATCGAGCTGGCGCAAAAAGAAATCGCCCGCATCCTGCCCGACAAGGATGAGTACATCGTCACAACGTCGGAATTCGATTCCGTAAAGTCCCGCCTCCGCAACGTCATGTTCGCCAAGAAGGTGCAGGACAATCAGTCCGGCAAGCCCACCCTGCGCACCAAGACCGAACAAACCGACAAACAGAAATCCGGGGATCCCAACGCCACCAGCGGCGACGGCTCCGACGACGATCGCCCCACCCTCAAACGCCGCCCCGACGGCCAGTAGCGGCCACCTTCAGGTGGCCCCGCCTGCTTCCAACAAGGGCGCCAAATTTCAAGCAGCTTCGTAGGGGCACGAACCATCGTGCCCCGCTTCGCTTTTGGCGTCTTCTCTGTGACCTCTGTGCTCCGTTTCAGCGACCTCTGTGTGAACTCCTTCCTTGCTTCTCTCTCCCCTCTCTTCGCCCGGTCCATCATCGCGGTTGCTCTCAACCTTCCCCCGCGCTAGAATCCCCCCCACAGTTGCGCCCACAACCTTTTCAAAGATCAAAATTTGGAGGGAATATGAAAGCAAGAGCAATCAGTATCAGTCTGGCACTATGCTTGGTTGGCGCGGCACTCTGCCTTGCCGCCGACGGCTTTATCGGCACCTGGAAATTGAACGAAGCCAAATCCAAACTCGCCCCCGGCACCGCGAAGAACTCCACGGTCGTCTACTCGGCCATGGGCGATCAAATGATGGTCACCATCGACGGCACCGACGCCGACGGCAAGCCCACGCACAACGAATGGATGGGCAAGTTCGACGGCAAAGACTACCCCGTCACCGGCGATTCCACTTCCGACGCCCGCGCTGTCAAGAAAGCCGATGACCACACGCTGACGTTTGAAGTCAAAAAAGGCGGCAAGGTTCTCTTCACCGGCCGCATCGTCCTCTCCGCCGACGGCAAATCCCGCACCGTCACCACCGAAGGGACAGACGCCAGCGGCAAGAAAGTTACCGCCACGGCCGTCTACGACAAGCAGTAGCCCTATCCCTTGTAGGGGCGGCTTCAGGCCGCCCTCCGAAATTTCTCTCTGGGCACACGGCGGCAAAGTGCAAAATGTCGGCGCGCCGACATTTTTGGGGGATGTGTACCCCCCTGTTTTTGCGTATGTAGGGGAAACATTGGAGTTACGAACTGGGCGCGCGCATGTAGGGGAAACAAAGGAGTTGGAGGAAAGTGGCGAGTGGCTGGTGGCGAGTGGCGAGTTAAAGCAAGAGAAAGAGCGGAAAGAAAAGAAAGCTTTCACCACAGAGGACACAGAGAGCACAGAGTAAGAAGGAGAAGAGGAGAAGAAAGAGCGAGGAGACATTGAGGATAAGCGGATCAGGATTTGAGGGGCCCGCCTTCGCGAGAAGGCGTCGCTTCGGCGGGTTTCGCGGACTCAGATTTCGCGGGACTGGGAGAAAGCTCGCCGGGATATTTGATTTCGACGAGTTTGGAGAGGACCTGGGATTCGATGGACCAGTTGCTGGCTTCCCTTCTGGCGCCGGATTGGGAGCGCATCAGGAGGTGGCCGATATAGGCGAGGGTGGCAGCGCGCTTGGGAGTGATGCGGTTGGCGGCGAGAGCCTCGAAGAGTTTGCCGAGGACGTGATTGATATCGATCTGGGTGATGAAATCGCCGGCGGGGCTCGAGAGTTCTTTGACGAGATCGTCTTCGCGGTGAAACGTGCGGCGATGGATGGTGGCGTGGTTGAGGCAGAGGCCTTCGTGGCTGGGATGGGCGGGCATGGTGCAGAATTTGCCGTTGGCGAATTTAAAGGTGCAGAGGTTGTAGGATGCGTCTGGTCGTTTTGTCATCGTCGGCGGGTGGCTCACCCTCGACGAACTAAAACCTCTGGGGTGGCCTTCCCATTCGGTTTTTGAATGGGTGGGCCAATCTTCGCTTGGGGCTTCTTTGTTCTTCCCTAGTTACTGCTTTCCCTGTCCGCCAGCCACGGGTCGACCGCGGTTGACGAAGGCAAAGCCAGAGGAATGTGCCGCCCCTCCGGGGGCTCGGAGTCTTTCTTGTTTTTTTGTCCCAGGGTTTACCCTTCGGCTTCGCTCAGGGCAGGCGCCCTGGGCTAACTTGTGTCGCGCTTCCGGCGCTTTGGAGTTTCCGCTTTGCTTTCTGGTTACTGATCGCTGATTACTGATATCCGTTTTGGCGGTACGATTTGATTATGCCGCTATCCCTCGAAGACGCGCTCCTGACCGTCTACCAGCAATCGCTTGTCGAAAACAGGAAGGCGGTATTGCTCGAAGAGAAGAGCTTTCCGGTTCGAGTGACAGCGAAGCGAAAACTCA
>DASYXF010000142.1:0-23760 GCA_035935335.1 Candidatus Acidiferrum sp. | reverse complement strand
CATCATTTGGGTCGAGGGACAGACCGAGGAATTGTGCTGCCCCGTACTCTTGAAAAAGGTCGCACAACTGCCTCTCGCTGGCACTGTATTTGTCGGGGTAAAGCAGGTTGGCGATTTTGAAGGACACAAAGCTGAGAAAATCCTAGAAATATACTTGAGACTCAGCAAAGCGCAAGCCCTCCTTCCGCTAACTTTAGGGTTCCTTTTCGACAAAGAGTGCCGAAGTGAGGCACAGCAGGCTGCTTTTAAACGTCGATCGGACAAACTAATAACCCTTCTGCCTCGACGGATGTATGAAAACTATCTTCTACATGCCGACGCGATTGCGAATGTTGCCAACTCGATAGACGGGTTTAGAAAAACACCCGTCGAGGCATCGGAAGTGTCCTCAATGTTTCGAGAGCTTCAGCGGGATGAGGAGCTTTACTGTGACCGCAAGGCACCAACGGAAACGTCCAACTGGCTAATAGAGATCGACGGGGCTATGGTCTTGCAACGGGTATTTAGCGAATTGTCTGAGACGAGAGTGAGTTTTGACAAAGTTAAACACAATCTGCCTCTGACGGAATATTTGGCCACAAATGACCCGAGCACCTTGGCAGAAGTGGGAGCGATATTGAAAGGCCTTCTGCCGAAGCCTGTCTGAGTCAGCTGAGTTGAAGCCAGCATTGCCTCCTGCTATCTGTTCGCTTCTATCTGTTATCCTCCTCCTTCAAACCAAACACCAAAAACTGTAAACTGTTAACTCTCCTCATGCCCCATCGCAAAAATTTTCGCGTCTACTTCCTGCTCGTCCTCCTGCTCATCTTCGCGCTGGTCATTCTTCTCCGCGAGCATCGCCCCTCCATCCTTCGCCCCGATCTCCACCTCAACGCCTACATCTCCACCTCCGACGGCTCCCTTACCGTCGTGGATCTCGCCTCTCTCCGCGTCATCAACAAAATTCCCGTCGGCCCCGCTATCTCCGACCTTCGCGAACACGCCAAGCGTCCCGAAATCTGGGGCGTCAGCAGCGCCGGGGGCTACGTTTTTGTTCTCGATACGCGCAGATCGCAGCTTATTGCCAAGATTCTTGTCGGCCCCTCGCCCCTCTCGCTGGACTTCTCCGCCACCGGAGACCGCGTCTACACCACCTCCGCCAACTCCGACCAGCTCATCGCCATTGACACCGCCTCGCGCACCATCATCGGCCGCGCCCGCACCGCCTCCGAACCCGTGCAAGCCCGCATCACGCCGGACCAAAAATCCATTCTCGTCGTCAACCGCCGCTCTTCTTCGCTCACTATCCACGACGCCGCCACGCTCCAGCCACGCAACGTCGTCGAAGTCATCCCACAGCCCGACGAAGTCGCCATCGTGCCCGACAGCTCCGTCGCCTTCGTCATGAGCCGCTCGCAGAATCGCCTCTCCGTCGTAGACCTGCGCCGCGGTGTCCTGCTCACCAACCTCCAGCTCGCCGGCCGTCCCACGCAAATGCTCATGAAACCCGATGGCGGCGAACTCTACGTCATCTCTCCCGAAGCCCACGTCCTCGAAGCCATCAACACCTGGACCCACGAAGTCGGCGACACCATGCTTCTCGGCTCCGCGCCTGCCAGCGCCATCCTCACCGAAGACGCCTCCGAAATGTACGTCGCCGACCGCGCCGCCGGCCGCATCTTTCCAGTGGACATCATCAATCGCCGCATCGGTAAACCCGTCAACGTCGGCGCCGCCCCCAACGCCATGCGCTTCGATCTCCCCCAATCCGTCGCCAAACCCTCCATGCTCCTGGTCGTCAACGAATCCTCCGGCGACCTCGCCGTCCTCCGCCTCCGCACCGATTCCCTCATCACCCTGATCCCCGTAGGCAACACTCCCCAGCGCGTAGCCGTAAAGCTCTTCTAATCGACATCCCCACGCCGGTTATTTCGCGCCGGGCGCGAGACACAAATGTAGCGCTGGCCTCCTCGCCAGCGCTCTTCCCAAAGCCAGAGAGCTGCCTTCGCTGGGCCGGGGACAAATAAGAGTTCACCGAGGAGTGCAGAGGGCGCAAAAGAGGAAAGAGAAAAAGCAGAAAGATTTTTCCGGCGCTCGCCGGCACGCTACCGCACCGGCAACGAATCCAGCACTTCCCGGACTTTCTTCGCCAGATTCAGCGGCGAGAACGGCTTCTGCAGATACGCCGTTCCCTGCTCTTGAATTTCCTGGCGCAGCAGCGAATCGTCAATGTACCCGGACATGTACAGCACCCGTATGTGGGGGTTCGTCTCCGAAAGTTTCTTGGCCAGTTCCGGCCCGCTCATTTCCGGCATGATCACGTCTGTCAGCAAAATGTCCACGCGGTGTCCATGCTCCTGGCAGATGTTCTCCGCTTCCTGCGGCCGGCGAGCCGCCAGGACCGTATAGCCTTGTGAGGTCAGCACCGTGCGCACCAGCTCGCACACCGAGGCGTCGTCCTCCACCAGCAGCACTGTCTCCTGCCCCCGGACTTGCATCGCCTTTCCCTCTTCCGCGGCCGCGCTCTTCCCCTTTCCGAAAATACGCGGCAGAAACACACGGAATGTCGTCCCTGCTCGGGGCGCGCTTTCAAACGTCACGTATCCGCCCGCCTGCTGCACAATGCCATACACGGTCGAAAGTCCAAGTCCCGTTCCTTTTCCCGCAGGCTTTGTCGTAAAAAACGGCTCAAAAATATGCGCCTGCACCTCTGGCGGCATTCCCTCGCCCGTATCGGTCACCGTCAGCTCCACGTAGTCGCCGGGCTTCATCTCCGTCTTCCCTTGTGCCGCGCCCTGCGGCAAACGCGTATTCCGCGCCATAATCGTCAGCTTGCCTCCGTCCGGCATCGCGTCCCTCGAATTCACCGCCAGGTTCAGGATCACCTGTTCCATCTGCCCCGCATCGGCCAGCACCGTTCCCAGGTCCGCCGCCAGGTTCGTGGACACCGTGATGTTTTCTCCGATCAACCGGTCCAGAAGCCTTTCCATGCCTGTCACCACGTCGCTCAGCTTCAGCAGCGCCGGCTGGATCGTCTGCTTGCGGCTGAACGCCAGCAACTGCCGCGTCAAAGATGCCGCACGCTCGCCCGCTTTGCGGATTTGCTCGACGTGTCCCAGCAGCTTCGGATTCGCGCTCAGCGCCTCCGACAACACCGAACTGTACCCGCTGATCACCATCAGAATATTGTTGAAGTCGTGCGCCACGCCGCCGGCCAGCGTTCCGATCGCTTCCATTTTTTGCGATTGCCGCAGCCGCTCTTCGATCCCGCGGTATTGCGTGATGTCGCGGCTGATCCCGATTACGCCGATCACTTTCCCGCTATTGTCGCGGTAGGGCGCACGCGTCATCAGAAAGTGGCGCGTCCCCTCCTGGCCGGGCATCTGGAAACCCACCGTAAACCTGTTGCCGGACTCCAGAATGGCGTGATCGTTCCTGGTCAGATCCTTCGCCGTTTCCGGATCCGTCAATTCGAAGGCCGTTTTTCCGATGATCTCTTCGATCGGCTTGCCGTAAAAACTGGCGATCTGCTTGTTCACGATCAGGTATCGGCCTTCGGCGTCCTTCACGAAAGTCGCGTCTCCTGTTCCCTCAAAAACGGACTTCAGCAGTGCATTCCGTTCTCCGAGCGCCGCGTCCGACTGCTGTTGCTGCTTTTCGGTCAGCAGGATTCGCAAGCTGGAGCACGCAAAGGACGACAGGACCGCCACCGCCGCAATCACGAACTGCTGCTCCGCGATGTGCGCCGCCATCAGCAGCACCGCCATCGGAAAACACAGCGGCACCAGTTTCAGCGCCGCTTGGGCAAACGGCGAAGAGGCCACCGGTCCATCCACGTCTTCCCGGCGCTTCTCGACGCTCTCGGGACTCGACGTTGCAATCACCACCGTCGCCAGCATCATTGGCAAGGTCCACATCGTGTCCCAGAGCGAAGCCGTGGCCAACCGCTCGTAGACCTGTTTGTAGAGGAATATGCCTTCGCCCACTCCATAAATGCCTATGACGGCCGCCATTCGGCCGTACAGCGCGCGGACGCGCCGGTCCTGAACGCGAAAGGCACACCATGCCAGGCACGCGAAAACTCCGAAGTCCCGCGTGCAGGTAATCAGGAACTCCAGTCTTTCATAGGAAAATTCCGGACTCAGCCAGTGGGCCGGAACCTCGAACACGTACAGGTGCACCGAAACAATCAGGATGCCCACTTGCGCGAAGTCCAGCCACTGCGTCGTTTTAATCCGCTGTGACACTGCGTGCGGGTCCAGGAACAGCGACAGGAACACCGGCATCATCCACAGGAAGAAGATCAGGTCGCTCGGCCAGGGTTGATCGATCGGTTTGTGCAGGAAATCGTCGTAAATCGTCGCCACGCACTGCGCCAGCGACCAGAGCGCGAATCCGCTTGCCTGAAACCGCCAGAACATGCGGACAAATCCGTCCCCGCGCTGTCCCGCTTGCCACGCCGCGCCCGCCGCGATCGCCGCCAGCACCGCTTGCAGCGTGTCGCTGTAAAATTCAGGCCACTTCAAATGCACACTCGCCAGGGTCAGCGCCGCGTCAAGAAGGAACACGGCCGCGGCCAGGGCCGGAAGAAAATACCAATTCCATCGGGAAGACTTTTGAGGATCCACGAGCAAGCTCCCACAGACTGGCGACCGATTACCGGATAATTCAATTTTCCATCACGCAAAAGGAATCGTATACATCCGCGCCGCCGCCTTGCGCCTATCGAAGAGTACGTCTTTGGACACATCGCGCGGTTCCTTACATTCTAGTAACTTTCGGGTACAACTTCCGCCACGAATCGTTTGTCAGCCTGCCGCCCCTGCGCAATACTCAGGTACGGAATTTCCTCAACGGTTTAAACAATTGCAAGTTCGGGAACCATACGCGCCGGCAAGGCGCGGGATCTTGTTTACGGGAGAGTGCGCATGAGCGACCAGTCGAACTCCGGGTCCAAACACCAAAACGCGAGGCGCGCCGCAGCCAGCCGCCGGCGCTTCTTGCAGGAGTCGGCGGCCGCTGCCGTCGTCGCGGGTGTTGCTCCCCACATGATCTTTGGAAGCTCCGCGATGGCTTCCGGCCGCGTGCTCAAGATCGGCTTCATCGGCCCGCGCACCGGCGCCCTCGCCCGTTTCGGCGAAGGCAACGACTTCGTCCTCGCGGGAATCCGCAAAGCCATCGCCGGCGGCATCACCGTCAACGGAGCAATCTATCCCATCGAGATCCTTGAGAAAGATTCGCAATCCGATCCGAAACACGCGTCTGAAATCGCCGCGGAGCTGATCAAAACCGATCACGTTGATCTGATGGTCGCCTCCAGTACCGGGGCCACCGTCAATCCCGTCAGCGATCAGTGCGAAAAGAACGGCGTCCCCTGCATCACCACCGACGCGCCCTGGCAATCCTGGTTCTTCGGCCGCGGCGGCACCTCCGAAAAAGGTTTCGACTGGACCTATCACTTCTTCTGGGGGCTCGGAGACCTCATCGCCGTCTTCACCGCCATGTGGGACTCCATTCCCACCAACAAAGTCGTCGGCGTGCTGTGGCCCAACGATCCCGAAGGCATCGCCTACTCCGACGCCAAGTTCGGCTTTCCCCCGGCGCTGCAGGCGAAAGGCTTCAAGCTCGTCGATCCCGGGCGCTTTGAAACTTCCGCTGCGGATTATTCCGCGCACATCGCCGCGTTTAAAAAAGGCAATGTCGAAATTCTTTCCGGCGTGCTTCCTCCCCCGGCCTTCGCCAGATTTTGGAAGCAGGCGGGCGAGCAGGGCTTCAAGCCGAAAATCGCCAGCGTCGCCAAGGGCATTCTCTTCCCCACCGCGGTCGAAGCGCTCGGCGATCGCGGCGCCGGATTGACCACCGAAGTCTGGTGGTCGCCAAGTTTTCCCTTCAGCTCCGGCCTCACCGGAAAAAATTCCGCCGAACTCTGCGCCGCTTACGAGGATGAAACCAAAAAACAGTGGACCCAGCCGCTCGGCTATCTCCACGCACTCTTCGAAGTCGCTCTCGACGTCCTCAAACGCACCAAGGACGTCAACTCCCCCGCCGCCATTCGCGATTCCATCATCACGACCAACTACAACTCCATCGTCGGCCCGATCGCCTGGCACGGCCAGCCCGTTAAGAACGTCACCAAAACTCCGTTGGTCGGCGGCCAGTGGATTCCCGCCTCCCAATTCAAGGGCGGCCTCAGCAGCCAGCACTTCAAAAACGACCTGGTCATCGTCAACAACGAACACGATCCGAGCATCGGCCTCCAACGCAAACTCGAACCCATAACGTAGCGGCCACCTTCAGGCTTGCCCTGACTTAGGAATGGGTGGCCCCGCTTTCTGTTCTCTTGCGTTCGTAGGGCCCTCCTTTCCGAAGCGGGCCGCTCTCGCTTTTCTAATTTCCAATTTTATTTTCAATTCTCGTCCTTCGTGTCTTCCACGAGTCCTATTTACTTCCTCCTCTCCCTTCGCTAGCCTTTTTTCTCCGGCGCACTCCTTCCCAGCCCGGTGCGACAACCCGGCAAGGAGACCCTATGTCCACGCGTGCCGTCCGCAAACCGAATTCTTCTTACGCAAAATCCCAAACGAAATCGCCCATCCGTATCGTGCCGCTGCACCCGCACGTACGCGATGCCGCCGCACCCGCGCCCCACCTCACCTATCGCAACGGTCCCCTCCTCACGAACGTCGAAGTCTTCACCCTCTTCTGGGGCACCGCCTGGCAAGAGGCCGCCAACACGCAACTCAGCCAGCAGATGAACTCCTTCTTCGATTTCATCCTCACCAGCCCGCTGCTCGACCAGCTCGCCGAATACAGCGTCCCCGGAAAGAATATCGGCCACGGCAAGCACATCGGCTCAAAAATTCTCACCGCTCCCGAACCCGGCAAGACCGTTCAAGACTCCGCCATCCAGGCGCTGCTCAAATCCGAACTGGCCAGCGGCACGATTCCTCCCGCGAACGCCAACTCGCTCTACTTCGTGTTTCTCCCGCCCGGCAGCACAGTGAAGCAGAGCGGCTCCGCCAGTTGCAAGGATTTCTGTGGCTATCACGACGCCACTCCGGACAGCGTCTTCTACGCGGCCATGCCTTTTCCCGGCTGCGCCGGCTGCGTCGGAGGCCTCGCGGTATTTCCCGCGCTGACTTCCACCTCTTCGCACGAGCTTTGCGAAGCCATCACCGACCCCATCCCCGGCCAGGGCTGGTACGACGACGCGAACGGCGAAATCGGCGACATCTGCGCCTGGAAGACCAAGCAGCTGGGCGCCTACACCGTCCAGCTCGAGTGGTCCAACACCGCCGGCTCGTGCATCTGAAGTTCCTTTCACGTTTGGGATCGTAAGGCCCGTCCGTCTGCTTGCCCTGACGAAGGAAGGGCGGCGGGCCGCTCCCCTATTGAGTGCGAGAGCGGAGCTCTCGCTTTTACACACTAAAGCCAGCCACCCAAACCTAATTTCTCCGCCGACCCGTCTGCAAAAAATCTTCCCCTTTGCCCCCGCAAAAACTCCCGGTGTATCATCTCCCCGCCTCCTGTACCCAGGAGACTCTCTCAAACAGAATCCGATCCCGACAGGAGACACCATGAAAATCTCGCGAGCAATGATCGCCGCAACCCTTCTCGCCGCCTCCGCTGTCTACGCCGCCACCCGCCCCGCTCCCTCCCAGGACGTCATCAAAGTCGCCGGCGACACCCACGCGGTCATCTTCGAAAATGACCAGGTCCGCGTCCTCGCCGTACACTTCAAGCCCGGCCAGGTCGCGCCGATGCATTCGCATCCCGCCAATGTCTCTTATTTCCTGACCGATGGAAAATTGAAAATCACCCTGCCGGACGGCAAAGTGATCGAACGCAGCCCGAAGGCCGGCACCGCGGGCTGGAGCGACGCCACCACCCACGCCGCCGAAAACGTCGGCACCACCGACTTCCAGCAAGTCCAGATCGAACTAAAAACCCCGGCGGCAAAGTAATCCCCCGCCACGCGCAACCAATAAAAAGTTTGTCATCCTGAGGCTATCCGACAAGGATAGCCGAAGGACCTCAACTCTAAATTGTGCGCACAGTCATCCCGTTGAGATTCTTCGCCCATCCTTGTCGGATGGGCTCAGAATGACAATGTTTTCTAAGGTGTTTTGAAAGAGAAGTCTATAACCGACCGAAATCAAACGCGGTTCTTGGCGCAACCCAGGGCTCACCGAGCTGCTTCTTGCTGAATACTGATTACCAATTACTGAAAACTTTCTTCCTCACGGATCAAACCAGAACTTGATCGTCACCGTTACCTTCGACGTCACCGGCTTCCCGCCCTGCGTGGCTGGCGCATACTCATATTGTTTCAGCGCGTCCATCGCCACCTGCCGGAACTGCTTCGGCCCCAGCAAAATCTTCATCGCGCCGATGTGCCCCTGCTTGTCCACCTCTGCTTCGATGCGCACGTCGCCCGTAATGTAGTTCCGCATCGCGTCCGGTGGATAGATGGGCTGCACCGCATGCAGCAATTTCGCCGGCACAACCGGCTGATCGGAAACAGAAACCTCCGGCGCAACCGGCACCGGCGCCGATTCCTCGCTGGTCTTCGCCTTCCCGCGATTCTTGGAAGTTTTCTCCGCTCCCGGAGTTCCGCCGCCACCTTTCGCCGGAGCAACCACCCGCATCCGCCCTTTTTCCGCCAGGGCCGCGCGTTCTGCCGGCGATTCGACCGGCGGTGGCACCACTGGACCGACTGGCGGCGCAATCACCGGCGGCACCGCGGACGGCGCCGCCCGAGAACTCGTCGCGCCCAGCGTGAAATTGTTTTCCTGCTCCACCGGGCCTTTTGCCGGCGGTTGGGTTGCTGCCACACCTTTCGGCGCCGCATCCACAGGAATTGTTGCACTCGGGACGCTTGGGGTGCTCACCGGCTCCGCCGGACTGTTTTGCTGGGCAGGGGCGCTCATCTTCGGCGTCCTGTGCAGAAACGGCAGCTTGTTCTTGTACCAAGCGCCGGCTCCGGCCAGGATTACCACCGCCAGCACGGCTCCCCCAACCACGAATTCCTTTGTGCCCGGCCCCTGGCGCTCCGGCCGGTAAATATTAAACGGATCGTTGGGATCCACGTATTTCGGCGCGTGGGAAAAATCAAGCGCCGGCTTCGGGAGCAAATCCTCCAGCGGATCAATCTCGACTTTAGCCACCGGAACGGCTGGTTGTGGCGTCCCCGGCGCGGGAGACGCTGGCGCCGGTTCCCCCACGCCCATCACCGGCAGCCGCATCCCAATCGTGGCCGGTGCCCTGCTACCTTCCGGCTCCTGATTCCCCACAATCTCATTTGCAGGCGCACTTCCGCCTTCAGTCTTCGCACGCTCGGCCTTTTTCCGCGCTTCTTCTTCCGCCTTCTGCTTCGCTTCGGTTTCTGCCGCGGCCCTTGCTGCCGCTTCCGCAGCCGCAAGTTTCTGCGCCTGCGCGTCCTTGTCTTCCCCCGCCTTTTTCAGCTGCAATTCCTGTAACTGCGCTTTCAATGCCGCCACTTCGCCCTTCAATTGCGCTACATCTTCGCTCTTCGGGGCGACTACCGGCTCGCTGCGATCATCTTCGGTTGTTTCTTCCGCTTCCACCGCCTCCGCGGCAGGAGGAATCCGGGCGCTGTCCGGCTGCGTGGGAAATGAGACGCCCCAAAAATTCTCTTCCGGCTCCGTGAACTCCAACTCCACAAAACAAGCCGTAGGCCGGTGACTCCGCTTGTGCACCACCTGGCAAACCACTTCTTTCTTCGTCTTTTTTTCCGTGAGGAACAGCAACTGCCCGACGGCTACCGCGGCCGATAGCTGAATGACCGCTCCGTCTTTGAACACCAGCACCGTGGTGGTCTCTTCCGTGAAGAGTTCGCGCTTGTCCTTCGACGCGATCGGGCGCGCCCCGGCCACGCTGACCGGCACTTCCAGCGCCACGGGATTCGCCCGCATCGTTCTCTGCGGCGATTCCCCGCCCGGCTTTTGCCCTTTGTTCGCGTTAATGTCCGTTGCCGTTGACACTCATCCGTCCCCTGGTCGCGCCTGCCTCAAGCGCCGCTGCGCAAGCACACTGCGACTGCACGCCAATCTTCCCGCCTCCGCCAAACGGACTTCTCCGCCTGCGCACGGGTCCACGCCCTTTAAGTTTTTCAAGCGAATCCGTCTTGCGCCATAGTACCAGTGCCCTGTTCGTGTCCAATCAGTAGTGGCTCTGCAGGACACTCTTACCGCACTGGAATCGCCGACTCAGGGGTCCACCGGCCACGCCGAGTGCTCTTCCCCCAGTTGCACGTCGAAAAACCCTTCCGCCGGCAGCACGTCAATGGGCAGCCCGCCGTGCCACAACGCCACTCCCACCGTAAACCTGCTCATACCTTTCAAATCCAGCAAATCGCGGTTCACCGCCACTTCCAGGTGCCGCTGATACGCCGCCTCCACCAGCTCTTTTGGATTCATCAGGCATACTTTGCCCTTTTCCACCGAATATTCCTTCACTCGCCCGCGGTCCGTGTGGATCACCACCGCCACTTCTTCCTTGGCCCCGAAGACGATGCGGAATTCCGCGTTTTCCAGTTCCGCGATATTTTCCGGGAACCCGTCCACGCGCAGCACGAATCGCTCTTCCTCGAATCCGTAGCGCAGCTCTTTCAGGAAAATCACCCGCCCGTGCATCGAGCCGTCTCGCCGCTCCGGCGAATACACGCCCGCACCCAGCCATTCAAAATAGCTCGAATCAATTCCATCCACCTTCACCTTCAGGAACGTCGAAGGATACAGTTGGTACGCCCGCTCCGGCATGCGCTTGATGGGCTTCGCCAGCTCTTCCGGCGCCACCTGTCCCAACGCCAGGTAAACTCCCGTCAGGTGCTTGCGGTAAAGCGCGTCGAACTCCGCGTCGTTTGCCGTGCTGTGCTCCGGCCCGTACCACCAGCACCAGTCGCTGCCCTCGGCCGTCAGCAAGGATTCCTGGGCTTCTTTCAGAGCCTCCTGTGTCGGCGCGCTTTCCCTGCCCTTGTTCCGCGCGTCCACCGCCTTGCCGTACGCTTCGCGTGCGTCCCACAACAAATCCCACGCCGCCACGTCTTCCTGGTGCCCGATCCAGACGTCGAAATTCGCGTTGATCCAGGAGGCTGGAAAAATCGTGCTGGTCACGGAGATATCTCCGGCCGCCGCGATCGCTTCCGTCGCCGTCAGCGCGCGGAAATCCGTGTCGCCGGCGATGCGCTGGTAAAACTCGCGCAAGAATTCCCTCCCGTTCCCCGGGTAATATTCCCACGCATTTTCCCCGTCCAGGAAAATGCACAGCGTCAGGGGCTTCTCGCTTTTCACGTTGTCGCCGATGTACCGCAGCCGCCCGTGCAAATCCGCCGCCGCGGCTTTGCTGTCCATCCGGCTGTAGACAAACCCCACCAGGTCCGAAATGTGGTGGTCGCGGAAAAGTCCCGTGATTCCCGTTGTCGCCATCTGCAATCGCCACGGCTGGTACAGCCGGTCCGCGCTCGCCGCAATCCCCGATGAGTCGCGGAAGAACCCCACATTCAGCGTACGGCCCAGGACGCCTTCGTCCGTGCCGAACCACTGGAATCCTTCCTCCGCCGCGATCGCCATCGCCTGGTCGGACACCGAGCCTTCGCTGGGCCACAATCCCACCGGCTTCGCGCCGAACACCCGCTCGTGATATTCCTTCGCCCGCCGCAACTGCTCCCGCGCGTCTTCCGGATGGCGGTACGCGCGCCTCGGCAGCGGCGTTCCCGGATTCGCCACGCGCGCAATGTCGGAATCGCAGACCAGGGGCAGGATCGGGTGATAGTACGGCGTCGTGCTCAGTTCAATCTGGCCGCGCGCGGCCGCCTCGCGATACGCCGGGAGCACCAGGCCGAGCAACTCCAGTTGCTTGGCCATCAAGTCTGCTTTGTCTTTTTCCGTGAAATCTTTTCCGCGATTGGCCAGCCGGCTTACCATCGGATCCGTCGTGAACCACGATTCTTCCATCCAGGCCAGTTGTGAAAGCAACTGCAGGTCGCGCCAGTCTCGCGCGCGAAAGGTGATCAGGGCCTGCGCGCCGCCCGCCGCCCGCGACCAGTCATAGAGTTCCAGAAATCTCGGCCAGCGCGTCAGCAGCCGCTCGTGATTCACCTGAAACGCCCGCGCCAGAATTTCCGCTTTGTCCTCCCGCGTCAGTTCGTCCGCGTGCTTGAACGCCAGATGAAACCACGGCTCCTTGAAATTCCCGCCCGCATACTCCTCCAGCTGCATGCACAGCGACGGCACCATGTTGAACGTTGCATGGAACCCCGGCACGTCCTCCATCATCTTCACCATGCCGTAGTAATCCTTCGTCGCATGCAGCCGCGTCCACGGCAACACGTAGCATCCTGACTCCGGGTCGCGATATTGCGGCTGGTGCATGTGCCACAGCACCACCAAGTGAATCCGATTCATCCCCCGTGTGTCTCCCCGTCTCCTGGGTTTATTCCAGACTCAGCCGTGAGTCATTCGCTTTAAGCCGTAAGCCTTAAGCTGTAAGCAATTCTCATGTTCATCTCGTCTTGCTAGTCCTGCTCACGGCTTACGGCTAACAGCTGTCGACTCTCTCCCCATGTTACACTGCCCCTTCTCGTCATGCGCATCCTCGATCGCTACATTGTTCGCGAAGTCGTACGCCATGCGTTTCTGGGACTCCTCATCTTCACCTTTGTGCTCTTCGTCCCCAAGCTGGTCCGCCTGATGGAG
The DNA here is from genome assembly GCA_035935335.1 of Candidatus Acidiferrum sp. Taxonomy (GTDB): domain Bacteria; phylum Acidobacteriota; class Terriglobia; order Acidiferrales; family UBA7541; genus Acidiferrum. Next base: position 11,068 of record DASYXF010000142.1, on the reverse strand, counting down.
CTGTTCGTCCGCCACTCCGGCTCCGGCTCGCAGATCCTGGCTCTTTTCCTGTGCATCATCCCCGGCATCCTGGTTTTCACGATTCCCATGGCTGTGCTTATCGGGGTGCTTCTCGGGCTCGGCCGCATGTCCATGGACAGCGAAATCATCGCGCTCACCTCGCTCGGCATCAGCCGCAAACGCATCCTGCTTCCCGTGGGCGTTCTCGCGGTCGTGGGCGCCGTGCTTACCCTCCTGATGACCATCGTCCTCGCCCCGCGCAGTCTCCGCGCCTTCCGCGACATCGAAGCCGGCCTTATCGCCTCGCAAATCTCTTTTCAGGTGCAGCCGCGCGTCTTCGACGAGCGCTTCCCCCACCTGGTTCTCTACATCAACGACGTCTCCGCCAGCGGCACCCATTGGCATGGCGTTTTCCTCTTCGAAACGGGCGCCGAAAGCGGCTCGCGCATCACTCTCGCCGAAGGCGCCATCGTCATCGCCGAAGCCGCTCAAGGCAAGCTCGAACTGCATCTCAACAGCGGCACCACCCACGAATTCCAACGCGAGAGTCCCGATCAATATTCCGTCACCGCCTTCGAACGCAGCGATTGGCCCATCGAATTCACCACGCTCGATAACGGCAAGGTCCGCGTCCTCAGCAACGCCGAACGCTCGCTCACCGATTTGTGGCGCGACCACGGCCCGCGCTGGCGCGATGCCCGCGTCGAACTTTACCAGCGCTTCGCTTTCCCCTTTGCGTGTTTCGCGTTCGCGCTGATCGCCGTTCCCCTTGGCGCACAGCCCCGCCGCGGCGGCCGCGCGGCTGGCACACTTCTCTCCGTGCTCATCATCGCCGGTTACTATTTGCTTTTCATTATGGGCGCGGGCCTCGCACGCCAGGGCGTCGTTTCCCCCTTCGTCGGCATGTGGGCCGCCGACGTCATCCTCGTTCTCGCGGGCCTCGCGCTGCTTCCCCGCATGGAGCGTTACTGGAGCGAACCCTCTCCCCTTTCCGTTATCGCGCGATTCATGGCCTGGCGGCGCCTGGTTCGCCAGCGCCGCACCCGCAGCAAGGCGCGGCAGAGCGTTCGCAGGGAAAACGGCGACGCCGTGCAGGAATCCTACACCGTCACCTCTTCCAACTTCCCCTCCATCATTGACATCTACATGCTCCGCCGCTTCTTCTATTATTTCGCGCTGGTCCTCGGCGCGTTCATCCTGCTCTTTGAAACTTTCACTTTTTTCGAATTGCTCGACGACATCGCTCGCCACCGTATTCCATTCCTTGTCGTCGTTGATTATTTCCGCTTCCTGATACCCTTTCTCATCTACCAGCTCACGCCGCTGACTGCCCTTGTCGCCACGCTTGTCACCCTCGGTGTACTCAGCAAAAACAACGAGATCGTGGCTTTCAAGGCCAGTGGCATCAGCCTCTACCGCCTCGCCCTGCCCCTGCTCCTCTCCGGGATCGTTCTCGCCGGCGCGCTCCTCATTCTCGACGACACTTATCTCCCCTACGCCAACCAGCGCCAGGACGCCCTCCGCAACCAGATCAAGGGCAAGCCCGCGCAGACCTACACCCGCCCGCAGCGCTGGATTTTTGGGGAGAATTCCAAGGTCTACAACTACGATATCTTCGATCCCACGCAAAAGCTTTTCGGCGGACTCAGCGTCATCGAACTCGACCCCGTCAGCTTTCAGATGAAGCGCCGCGTCTTCGCCAACCGCGCCCAGTGGCTGGACACGGAAAAGACCTGGGCCCTTGAATCCGGCTGGGTCCGTGATTTCGCCGGCGGCACCGTCGAAAGATACACGCCGTTCAAAGTCACTTCGTTGCCCGAACTCGTCGAGCCTCCTTCGTATTTCAACCGCGAAGTGATTCAGGCATTCCAGATGAGCTGGCGGGACCTGCGCCGCTACATTTCCGGCCTGCAAGGCGCGGGCTTCGATGTCTCTTCCCTCACCGTCCAGTGGCACAAGAAAATCGCCTACCCGCTCATCGCCCCGATCAGCATGTTGCTGGCGATTCCCTTTGCCATCCTCGTTGGCAGCCGCGGCGCCATCGGCGGCATCGCCCTGGGTGTCGCTATCGGCATCTGCTACTGGGCCATAGCCGCGCTCCTCGAAGCCATGGGTGGCATCGGCCAACTCCCCCCGATGCTTGCCGCCTGGTCGCCCGACCTCGTCTTCTTCTTCCTTGGCATCTACTTCTTCCTGAAAATGCCCACGTAGTCTCCACTTTCAAGTGGGCGCGACGTAGTGGCCGGTCGTAAGACCGGCCACTACACCTGTCCCTCCCACTTAAATCTCATCCGTCGCGCGCGTCCGGGCGCTCCTCGCGACTCCTGCTATCTGCTATCTATTCGCTGTTATCCTTACTTTTACGCATAAACCGCCAACCCCGGCGATCCCCTCAAATTACAATTCTTTAATTCAAATAGTACTTCGCCAGTACTTGACTTCTCCGCTCTCAGGCTTATGCTTTTGTTCCCTCCCCGAACTCATATCTTCGCGACGACCTCTCCCTTCGCGCCAGGAGAGCACCATGCAGAAACTTGAGAAACGCACCAGTCCCCGTCAGTCGCTGCAGATCCCGCTTCGCTTCCGCGTTGCCGAGGTCGGCGCAACCGAACCTGAGCTTGCATCGGAAACTTCCAACATCTCCCGCTCCGGCCTCTTCATGCGCAGTCCGTTGCCGCTGAGAGTTGGCGCGCCAGTGGCCATGACGCTTCGCGTGCCCACTTATCTTTCCGGCAGCGCCCGCTCTGACGTTCAGTGCACCGGCCGCGTCGTGCACGAACGCCATCTCCCCAACGGCGACATCGGCTACGGCATCCAATTCGAGAGCCTGCTCTCCTTCCAGCGAAACGCCGCTCCACAAACCGCAACCCCATCATCTCCCTCTGCCACCTCACCTACATAAAGCCACCGCCAAACTTCCCTCTCTTCTCCTTTGTGGCCGGAGGTGTGCGAATGCAGTTTTCAGTTTTCAGTTTTCAGTTTTCAGTTTTTTGTTTTTTGTTTTTAGATTCCAGGCTTTACTTTTAAGTTTTGTGACACTGTGGGTTGAGATTCCATTCTTTATTTTCTAACTTCTGACCTCTAACTTCTGCCTTATGCCTTCTATCGCTCCAACTTCCACAAAATCTTCCTTACCATCCCCAACATCACTTCCGCGTCCGCTGCTTCCATCGAAAATCGTCGCAGCATCCGCCGCAACTTTTCCTCCGCCGTCGCTTCGCCCCGTGCCGCTATGTAACCGCTCTTCCGCAGAGCCTCCAGCAAAGCCTCCCCAATCCGCTCCACCGTCTCCATCTCCGCAAACTCTCCGCTCTCTCCGTTCTTCAATGTAGCGCTGGCTTTCAAGCCAGCCCTCTGGGGTTTTTCCCCTCTTCTCTGTGTCCTCTGCGGCCCCTCAGCGCCCTCTGTGGTAATCCTTTCTCTTCTCCCCAACTCATACATCGCCACCGCCGCCGCCTGCCCCAGATTCATCGAACGGTGCTCCACCCGCGTGGGTATCCGCATCAACCAGTGGCAATAGCTCAAATCTTCATTCGACAATCCCCACTTCTCCGACCCGAACAAAACCGCCACGCGCCCCGTCTTCATCCGCTTCCCGATCAGACGCGCGCCTTCCTCCAGTCCTCGCAACGGGTGCTTCATCTCCCGGTTCCCCACCGCCGTCGTCCCCACCACCAGCGAACAATCCGCAACAGCATCGGCCAAATCCGAAAACTCCTTCGCCCGCGCCAGCAATTCCGTTGCTCCCACCGCCGATCTCGCCTCTCGCCACGCCTTCTCGTAAGGCCGCACCGCGCGCAATTCCATCGCCCCAAAGTTGCTCATCGCCCGCGCCACCGCCCCCAGGTTCAGCGGATTTCGCGTCCCCACCAGCACCACACACAAATTTTTCATCTCCCCGCTCATGGCCACCAACTCTAAGCCATCCTCGCCGCCAACACCACAACCCCAGCCCCTTTTGAGTGCGGCCTGCCCTGAGCTTGCCGAAGGGGAGCGAAGCTCCCGCTTAGCGAAGCTCCCGCTTTTGCGCAGTTAGCCGAACGGCCAATCAAACGCCGTAAACACACCCTTCCTCAAAAGGCGCCGTAACAAGCCTTAAAGGAACTCCCCGCAAAAATTGTCGATGGATGAAACTACTTGGCGTTTACCGCAAGCCGCAAACTTCCCAGACAACGCTTCCTGTTATCTGTTCGCTGCTATGTGTCCGCCTCTTACTGATTACTGATAACTGATTACTTCCGCCCCTACCGCACCACACTCTTTGCCACAAAAACCCGCTTCATTGGCCGCGCGCCCGCCGCCGGAAACGACATGCTCCAGAAATTGCCTTCCGGGCAGTGCAGCTCAAACGCCCCGTGCAGCTTCCCATCCTTGCCCAGCCTGACCGACACAATCCGGCATAAAGCCTTGCGGTTGTTAAACTCATTCACAAGGTCAAATTTCTGCCCTACAGGCAGCGGCGCCTCCAGCAGAATCACTCCCCCATGCTGGCTTACCGAAATCGTCCGCGTGAAGAACTTGAACGGCACTTCGCTTTCGCTTACGCCGCTGACACTCATATCGATGCTGACCACGGCCCTCGCCGTTCTCCGTCGTTCAATGCTCCGGCAATGCATGATTGCCATGCGTCTTCCCTCCAGCTGTCTTTCGGTTCTGTGCCCTTAACCTCCCGCCGACACGCGGGACCCGGAGTCGACACCTGCGGCAGAACCGCTTCCCATCTGCTTGAATCTTACCGGCAGGCCTCCCAAACGCGAATAGAGGGGCCGTACCAATTCCATCGCCCGGTTTCTAGTACCTTTCTACCAGCACCTCCGGGCACTACTTCCTCTCGCCTGGGGTGGGCAGGTTTGTTCGCTTTTCTCACCATATCCTCAGAAGGGCTATTCACACGCATTGACACCGCATCCCTCCCTGTCCTACCTTTCCCCTTCGCCGCTTATGCCTCCCCCGCAGCATTACGACGCCATTGTGATCGGCTCCGGCCAGGGCGGCACTCCCCTTTGCCAGGCCCTCGCCAACGCTGGTCTGCGCACCGCTCTCATTGAGAGAACCCACGTTGGCGGCACCTGCATCAACGAAGGCTGCACCCCCACCAAGACCATGGTCGCCAGCGGTCGTGTCGCCTATCTCGCGCGCCGCGGCCCCGATTATGGCGTTCATACCGGCACCGTGCGCATCGCCATGGAGCGCGTCCGCAAACGCAAGCGCGACATTGTCGTTTCCTTCCGCTCCGGCAACGAGCGGCGCATCGCGCAAACCAAGAGTCTCGACCTCATTTACGGCGTCGCTTCCTTCAGCGGGCCCAAATCCATCGTTGTGCGCACGGCCAAGCGCGGTGAGCTCCATTTCACCGCCGACCGCTATTTCATCAATGCCGGGTGCCGTCCCGCCGTCCCAAACGTTCCCGGACTTTCTGATGTTCCCTTTTTGACCAGCACTTCGATCATGGAACTTGCCAAAGTTCCCCCGCATCTCCTCGTCCTCGGCGGCGGCTACGTCGGCCTGGAATTCGCGCAACTCTTCCGCCGCCTCGGCAGCAAGGTCACAGTTATCCAGAGCGCCGCACAACTCCTCGGCCACGAGGACCCGGACGTCGCCGAAGCTGTCGCTGCAATCCTCCAGGAAGACGGCGTTCCGATTCATCTCAATTCTAAGGTTGAGAAAGTCTCCCGCTCGCGCAACCGCATCACCGCCAAATTCCGCGTTGCCGGGAAATCCCGCAAGGCCGAAGGCACACACCTCCTCGTCGCCACCGGACGAGTCCCCAATTCTGACACGCTGAATCTTCCGGCCGCCGCAATCGCCGCCGATGCCCGCGGCTTTATCCGCGTTAACGAAAAGCTCGAAACCTCCGCGAAAGACATCTTCGCCCTCGGCGACATCAAGGGTGGCCCGGCTTTTACCCATATTTCTTATGACGATTTCCGAATCCTGCGCAGCAACCTGCTCGAAAACGGCAGCGCTTCGACCACCAATCGCATGGTGCCCTACACCGTTTTCATCGACCCGCAACTCGGGCGCATCGGCCTGACCGAGGCGGAAGCCCGCGCAGAAAATCGCGCCATCCGCGTCGCCAAAATGCCGATGAACTACGTGGCCCGCGCCCTCGAAGTCGACGAATCCCGCGGCTTCATGAAAGCAATCGTCGACACCGCCACCAACCAAATTCTCGGCGCCGCTGTACTCGGCTTCGAAGGCGGCGAAATCATGGCCCAGATCCAGATCGCCATGATGGGCCAACTCCCCTACACCACGCTGCGCGACGCCGTCTTCGCGCACCCCACCCTCGCTGAAGCCCTCAACAACCTGTTCGCCCATTTCCAGGATTGATCCCTGCAAGCTCACCTGTCCGTTCGGTCAGGTACTTACCTTTTGTTCAGCTGGCTCATGGTTCCGTTGATTCGTCACCGTCTGTGGTGGCTAAATTGAGTATCCTGAGCCGGCTCTTGAACAAGGATTGACCGCGCAGACTGAGCTTAGCTATGGGCAAAAAGCTAGAGAATTTGGCCATAGGGGCGGTCCTGGCCGTGGTCTATTTCGGCACCGCCAAGCTGGGGCTTAGGTTTGCCTTCGTCAACCCCAGTGCCACAGCGCTGTGGGCGCCCACGGGAATTACTCTGGCGGCGTTCCTGATTTTCGGCGTTCGCGTCTGGCCGGGCGCTTTCCTGGGCGCTTTCTTTGCGAATTTGACCACAGCCGGCACGGTCCTGACTTCCATCACCATTGCGACGGGAAACACTCTCGAAGGCGTGGTGGGCTGCTACCTGATAAACCGTTTTGCCCGTGGCTCACAGGCCTTTGAGAGGGCGCAGGATATTTTCAAATTTGCTTTCCTCGCCGGAGTAGTCAGCACGGCGATTAGCGCCACGATTGGTGTTGCATCCCTGTCAATGGCTGGATTCGCGAACTGGAAAGAGTTTGGTCCCATCTGGCGGACGTGGTGGTTCGGCGATGGGGTTGGAGCGGTGGTTGTCACACCGCTGGTGCTGCTCTGGAAAGAAAATCCCCGCCTGAATTGGACCCGCAGGCAAATTGTTGAGCTTGCCTGCTTGTTCCTTGGACTGTTTTTGACCGTTGGAATTGTCTTCGGAGGGCGCTTTCACGCTGAAGTCAAGAATTACCCGCTCGAATACCTTTGCATTCCATTCTTGATCTGGGCCGCGTTCCGCTTTGGCCGCCGCAAGGCTGCGACCGCCACTTGCGTTTTGGCGGGCATCGCCATCTGGGGCACGATACACGGGTTTGGGCCGTTTGCCAGAGAGACTCTGAACACATCTCTGCTACTGGTGCAATCGTTCGTGGGCATCATCGCCGTAACAAGTCTGGCTCTGGCTGCCGAAGTCACCGAACGCAAGCGCGCCGATGAACGCGTCCAGCAGTTGATTGCTACCGATCCCCTCACAGGGCTTGCCAACTATCGGGGTCTAATCGAAGCAATCGAATTGGAAATCAAACGCTACGGGCGTTCCGGGCGGCCGTTTGCCATCCTGTTTTTCGACCTGGACGAATTGAAGAAGGTCAACGACACGTACGGTCACATGGTGGGCAGCCGGGCTCTGTGCAGGGTAGCCGAGGTTTTGCGTGTTCATTGCCGGCAAGTCGACACGCCGGCGCGATTTGGGGGCGACGAGTTTGCCGTAGTGCTTCCCGAGACAACTTCAGCGCAGGCCCAGCAGATCGCCGCAAGAATCCGCGAGCTGATCGCCTCCGATGGAGAAGGTCCCCCAATCTCCGCATCCGTAGGCAGCGCCGTTTTTCCTGACGACGGGGAGTCCATTGATAAACTGCTGTCGGCGGCCGACCGGGCACTCTACGGCATGAAGCGCCTTTCCCTTGCGGCAGCCGCGGCGCAAGGGAGACAGCCTCATCCGCGGACCCGCCGGTAGCCTGCAAAAACCCCAATGTTGCGCGCTTTCGTTGACTTGCCTACCAGCCCAACTTAAGATGTGCAGCAAATGCCAGGCGCCGATCCGCTGATTGGAAAGATTCTTTCCCACTACCGCATCCTGGAACACCTCGGCGGTGGAGGCATGGGCGTTGTCTATAAGGCGGAGGACACGCGCCTCGACCGCTTCGTCGCCATTAAATTTCTCCCCGAAGCCCTTGCCAAGGACCCCGCGACCATCGAGCGTTTTCGCCGCGAAGCCAAAGCTGCTTCCGCCCTCAACCACCCGAATATCTGCACCGTTTACGACATCGGCGAAGAAGACGGCCGCGCTTTTCTGATCATGGAGTACATGGAAGGCTGCACCCTCAAGCACCTGATCAACGGATCTCCGCTCGACCTCGATCAACTTCTCGACATCGGCATCGACGTGGCCGACGCGCTCGATGCCGCTCATTGCAAAGGCATCCTTCACCGCGACATCAAGCCCGCCAATATCTTCGTCACCTCACGCGGCCACACCAAGATTCTGGACTTCGGTCTCGCCAAGTTGAAGACGGATTCTCCCAAGAACGCCAGCAGCGGCGGCGCCGCGGGTGAGACCCTGGCTCCTGAATTCCTCACCAGCCCCGGCAGCGCCGTCGGAACCGTGGCCTATATGTCTCCCGAGCAAGCTCTCGGTAAGCCGCTCGACGCGCGCTGCGATCTTTTTTCCTTCGGCATTGTCCTCTATGAAATGACCACCGGCGTTCTTCCCTTTCAGGGCGACACTTCCGCCGCGATCTTCGACAGCATTCTGCACCGCTCTCCGCCATCCACAGCTCGGCTCAATCCCGCGGCTCCCTCCGAGCTGGAACGCATCATCACAAAAGGCCTCGAAAAGGACCGCGACCTTCGTTGCCAGTCTGCCGCCGAACTTCGCGCGGATCTGAAACGCCTCCGGCGCGAATCCTCTGGCCGCTCCGCCGTACAGCCGTCGGGAGATCCTGGAGACGAACATTTATCGTCATCGAAGATCTCCAGCGGACGGCAAAAAGTGACGTCCTCTTCCGAGCCGGTGACTGCGCCTGTCGGCGCTTCGTCCACTCGGCGTTTTGCATATGCCGGAATCGCCGTCGTACTGTTAATCGCGATCGCCGGGCTTCTGTTTTATCGAAAGAATTCCGCCTCTGGCGGCCCCACGTCCCCCGCGCGCCCCTCCATCGCGGTGATGCCCCTGAAAAATCTCAGCACCGAACCGGACAGTTCCTATTTCAGCGATGGCATGGCCGACGAAATCTCCACCAAGCTTTCCAAAATCAAGGGGGTGGATGTTGCTTCGCGTGACGCCATCACCGCGCTGAAAACTTCAGACAAAACCGCCGCCGACCTCGGCCATCAACTAGGCGTCCGGTATCTGCTTGAAGGTAGCGTTCGCAAAGCCGGCAACCAGGTTCGCATCAACGTTCAACTGATCGATTCCACTACCGGTTTTCAGACCTGGGCCGACGATTTCACCGGCGATTTACAAAATGTATTTTCCCTTCAGGAGCAAGCCGCTCTGAAAATCGCGGAAGCACTGAACCTGCATCTGAGTCCCCAGGAACAGCAAGCCGTTCTGCGCCGGTACACGCAAAATCCCCAGGCCTACCAGGAATTCCTGGTAGGCCGCTCGCTATTGATACATGAAGATCAGCCGGCCGAGTTGGAATTGGCAAGAAAGCATTTTGAGTCGGCACTGAAACTCGATCCCAATTACGCGCCGGCTCTGGCGGGGCTTTCGCACGTCCAGGGTTATTACTACCGCGACGTGAATTCCGATCCGGCATATTTGCAGCGCGCGGACCAGTTAGCGCGGCAGGCCTTGGCCATCGATCCGCTGCTTCCGGAGGCGCACATTGCCATGGCGCGCATTTATGGCGTGACCTTCCGGTATCCGGAGTCCATCAACGAACTCCGTCTGGCGGTTCAGGAGGAACCCGACAATGCTCTTGCCTGGGACATGCTGTCCTGGGCATTGGGATACAAAACTCCCCCCGATCCTGTGGAATCCGAGAAGGCGGCGCGTGAAGCCATCCGGCTCAATCCGGCGCTCAGCTACGCGCAATACCATGTCGGCAGGGCTCTCTATCTTCAGGGTCATTTTCCCGAAGCAATGGCTGCGTTTGACCGGTGCGAGGAGTTGTCTGGGAATTCGAACGCAGCCGACCTGGGGCGTTCCCAGGCTCTGTCCGCACAGGGACGCTACGCCGAAGCGATCACCACGATCCTGAAAAATGGGGCGTCCAAGAGCAACATCAACAGCTATTGGTTAAGCTCGTACTACGCTGGAAAAGGCGATAAAGAGAAAGCGCTCTCCACTTTGCGAGAGTCCTTTGAACTCGGTTTCCGCGATTTCGCCGCTCTGGATGCCAATCCGGCGTTCGCATCCTTGCGCGGCGACGCTCGTTTCACTGCACTCCTGGCTCACGCGAAATCAACCGCGCCAGTCGAGACCAAATAATCCGTCTCTGCTTCCTGTCGAACAACCTCCCGTTTGCGTCTTGCTACCAGATCCGCACCCGCTCCGCGGGCTTCAGGTACAGCTTCTCGCCTTCTTTCACCTGGAACGCGGGATACCATGCGTCGATGTTTCGCACGGTGTCCGTGCGGTATTCGGATGGCGAGTGCGGGTCGGTCATCACCTGCTGGCGCAGCGCCCCCTCGCGTGCCTTGCCGGCGCGCGTCTGACCGTACGCCAGGAAAAATTGCTGGTCGCCGCTGAAGCCGGCCTGCTCCGGAGCTTTGTTCCCGCCAAGCGCCGCATGGTACGCGTCGTAGGACGCCGCGATTCCCGCCACGTCGGCAATGTTTTCGTCGATCGTTTGCTTGCCGTTCAACGCCAGGTCCGGAAACGGTTTGTACTTGTCGTACTGCTCCACCAGCTTTTGCGTTGAGGCCTCAAAATGCGCCAGGTCCGCCGGCGTCCACCAGTTTCGCACTCTGCCCTTCGAGTCGAACGCCGAGCCCTCCGCGTCGAACGTGTGGCTCACCTCGTGCCCGATGACCGCGCCGATTGCCCCGTAGTTAAATGCGTCCGGCGCATTGGCGTCGAAAAAGGGCGGCTCCAGGATTGCTGCTGGGAAGCTCAGCGCGTTTTGCAGGGGCAGATTGACGGCGTTCACCGTCTGCGGCGTCATCGTCCATTCGCGGCGATTTACG
>DASYXF010000141.1:0-5770 GCA_035935335.1 Candidatus Acidiferrum sp. | reverse complement strand
TTGCCGCTATGGCTGGTGGAGGCGCGGGTGATCCGCAGGAAATCCCCGGTGCCGCTAGATGAAAAACTGCTGGCGGAAAAAGAGGCCATGCTGGCGGGTCTCCGCGGCGTGCGCGAGCGCACACTGGCGTTTATCGCGGAGACGGAACGAAGAGATTTGAGCGCGTACTGTTGGCGGCATCCATTTCTGGGGATGCTCAACGTATATGAATGGATGGAAATGATTGCGGCGCATCAACTTCGACACACAAAACAGGTTCGCGAAATTGAGGCGAAACTTTCCCGAAAGTTGTAGGAAATTCTCCACATCGGTATGTTTTTGCATATTCCCGCCCGCCAAGAATTACCGGTACCCGTACCCCAAAAGTGCTGAAAACGCGGGAAAAAGCGCATTTCCACAGAAAAATGAAAAAGTACTAGTGAAGAAGTTTTACCTGGGGAAACGGAACGACTATTGCTCTTGTGATTTGCATCCTCTAACCTGCGTTCAGCATCACATCAGGTGAGTGGCGGTTAGGGATAGACAGAACGAGAGGCAACCCGTGGTTACCGTCAAATCGAGCCAGAAGATCTTTACCGACGCGGAAGTGGCCAGCCTGACCGGCATCTGCGTCGAGCATGTCCACAATTTCGCGAAGAGCCGTCATCTTGGGATGATCGCGCGGGCTGCGGAAGCGGCCGGCGCGCAGGCCGATCAGTGGTTGTTCACGCTGTCGGATCTGATGGTTCTGGTTACCCTGTTCCCGCGCTGCTCCCACTAACAGCGCCGCGAGCACCCTCGGGGGATCTCCGCCCCCCTCGGTTGCCGGGCCTGTTTTCGGTTCCCCGCAAGCCTCACTTCCTTGCTGTTCTTCCCCCGCCCAAGCTATTCTGCAGACAGATAAAGCATCCAACACACTGGGGCACTTTCCGGAGTCTCCATGGCTCGCCGACCCACCAAGGTCCTTTTCGCTCTCGGCCTTACCCTCGGTAGTTGCTGGCTGCTCCCTTCCCTTTCCGGCTCGCCTGGCTGGAGCCCTTCCCAAGATTCGAAAACCGCGCCCAGCCAGATAAAGAGTCAAGTCTACCCCCGTGGATTAAAGCTGATGCTGAGCGACGGCACTTACCAACTGGTCCGGGAATACCAGAGAAACGGCGAGCACGTCCGGTATTTCAGCATGGAGCGAGGCGCCTGGGAGGAGTTGCCGGCGTCCATGGTGGACTGGAACGCGACCGCCAAGGCGGAAGCGGAAATGGAAAAACAGTCCGCGGAACTGGTGGAAAAAGCGCATAAACAGGAAGAGGCGCGCCGGATGGACAACGTCTCTGACATTGACGCGAGTTTGCGAGTTGGTGATGGTGCGTTTCTGCCCTCCGGCGAGGGAATGTTTGTGGTGGAGGGAAAAACGATCCGGATCCTGGATCAGGCGGGATCGGCGAAAAAGACGGACATGAAGCGTGTGATCGCGGACGTGTTGTCTCCCGTACACGCCGTGCCAGGGAAGGAGACCGTGGTCATGCCGGGAGCGCACGCGTTGGTGCGGTTGAGAACCAATAGCCCCGAATTTTATTTACGCGAACCGCCACCCGACCCGGACTCGACAAGCTCGATCCAGAGAAGCCGACGGGCCAATGTGTCGGGGCCGGACGTGGAGCTGGTGAAGACCAAGGTCGGGCGGAATACGCGGGAACTTGAATCCGTCCGCACGCTGTTTGGTCAGGCGGTCAACGAGAACATCAACGTGATTTCGATGCAGAGGTGGGAGGTTGCTCCGAACGTGTACCGCTTTACGCTGAGCCAGCCTTTGCCGCCGGGGGAGTATGTGCTCGCAGAGGTACTGGAAGACGGGTTGAATCTGTACGTCTGGGATTTTGGATTGGACGCCGCCGTGGGAAATGCCGGGAAGCAACCGGCAAAGAAATGAGCCCTTAGTGCCGGTTGGATGGAACCGCAGTGGGGCGGAAAATTTCGGTCAGGACGTGCAGAACGTCGGAAATGCGGAAGGGCTTCTGCAAGCGGCGCGCAGCGGGCGGAAGGCTGGAATTCTCCTCGGACATCAAATCGCCGGACATGTAGATGATCTCGGGCTGGCCGGCGGCTGCGGCGATTCGCAGGCGCTGGGCGACCCCGTAGCCGTCCGCATTGGGACCAGAACCCGCAAGTTTCAAGTCGCAAAGAATGGCGTCGTATTTTGTGTTGAGAATCAGACTCATCGCTTGTTCGGCCGTGGCTGCGCAGTCTACCTTTAATCCATACGAGGCAAGACCTTCGGTGAGGAGCATGCGGATGCTCTCTTCATCGTCAAGGACAAGGACGGAATGTTTTGCGAAGGCGTCGAGGGTCGGGAGGGCGCGTTCGCCAGAACCCGAATCGATCTTGCTGTAGGGGCGCCGGCCGGGCTCTGCTTCCACGGCGGGGAGGGTGACGGTAAATGCGGCGCCGCCGGCCGGGAGTGAAGACGCTTCGATGTTGCCTCCGTGCTCGCGCACAATCGACATGCAGATGCTGAGGCCGAGGCCAGTGCCGCCTCCTGGGCGCTTGGTGGTGAAAAATGGATCGAAGAGTTTGGGCAACACTTCCGGAGCTATGCCCACACCATCGTCCTGCACCGTAGCGGTAACCCGATTCCCGGAGCGGCCCAGGCGGATTTGGATGCGGCCAGAGGGGCGGGCTTCACGGATGGCCTGTTCAGCGTTGCTGATCAGGTTCAGGAAAATCTGAATCAACTGGTTGGCGTCGCCGACGATGGGCGGCAACCCCGGGACCGCCTGGAACTCGACTTCGACATTGTTGCGGCGCAGGGAATGATCCTGAAGCTGCAAGGTCCGGTCAATGACCACATTGAGATCCAAGGTCTTTTTCTGGGGAGAAGCGGGCCGTGAAAATTCGAGCAGGTTCTGAACGATGCGGGCGGCGCGGCGCGCCTGGCGGTGGGTCATTTCCAGTTGGCGCTTGGTGGTGTCGTCCACGCCCTGGCGCTCGCGGAGAAGTTCGCTGGCGCCGAGAATGGCCGTGAGAGGATTGTTCAGTTCGTGAGCCACGCCGGCGAGCATCTGGCCCATTGCCGCAAGTTTTTCGGCTTGGATGAGCTGGGTTTCCAGCCGCTTTACTTCGGTGACATCGCGACCAGAAACGACCGCGCCTTCGATTTTCCCCTGCTCGTCAAAAAGCGGGCTGAAATTGCACTTCAAACTGCGCCATTCGCCCAGCTTGTGGCGGACGCGGACTTCGATGGAAGCAAAATTCTGTTTTCCAGAAACCAAATCGTCGAACATAGCCAGCATCGCCGGGCGGTCATCCACATGGGTGCGCTCTCCAAAAGTGAGACCGACGATTTCGGCAGGTTCGTACCCCAGGACTTCTTTGAACTTGGGGCTGACAAAATTGTAGCGGCGCTCGGTATCCACCACAAAAATCAAGTCGGGGAAGCTGTCCACCAAGCGGCGGGCAAACTCCTGCTGCTGGTAAAGCTGCTTTTCGATGGCGCGGCGTTCGGTGATGTCTACCAGGGCGCCCTGGAAGCGGATGATGCGGCCGTTGTTGTCGCGCACGGCGGAAGCGGTATTCAAACAATAGACGGGCTGGCCATCCTTCCGGAACAAGGTGAGTTCGTGGCCGCGCGGGCTGTCTTCGTGGGTAATTCCGTGGAGGATGGAATTGCGCTGCGATGCGTCGGAGAAAACTTCGGAGACTTTTCTGGCAAGCAACTCTTCTTTGGAGTCGTAGCCGAGCATGCGAACGAGCGCCGGATTGACCTCCAGGATTTTGTCTTCCGGCGTAACGATGTAGATGCCTTCCTGGAGGGTTTCGAAGAGTTCGGTGAAGCGCGCCTCGCTGCGCTTCATCGCGGTAATGTCGCGGGCGAGCACAGTCACGCCGTGGACTTCGCCGTCGCGAATCATGGCATGGGCAACGCAGTCGAAGAAATACACGGCGTTGCGTTTCTTGAGGCGGAAATGAACGACGCCAGACCAGATGCGGCGCTCGAGGAATCTGTTCCTGCCGACTTCAAGGACTTCGATAGGGTTCCCATCCGCATCTTCGAAAAATTCGCCGAGACGGCAGCCAATAATTTCCTGGAAGGGCTTGCCGACAAGATCCGCAAAACTGCGGTTGACGGCGCGAATTTCGCCTTCGAGATCCATGGCCAGCAGAATGTCGTCGAAGGAATCGATGAGGTCGCGGAAACCCTGCTGCGACTTGGATATCATGGCGAAGAGCTGCTGGAGCTGGTTGTCGCTGGGAAGGGCCGCGTCTTTTTTGTCCAGGCCGCGGACCAAGCCTTTCAGCTCGGCGATTTCCTTGGTTTTGTTCCAGACGTAGAAGCCAAGGAGAGCGACGAGAACGACCAGGCCAAAGGGAAGCGCCTCAAGGTAAAGCTTTGACGACTTCACCCAGTCCCAGGACATCCAGGCAAAAACCACGCTGACAAGAAACAGGAGAAAAAAGGTGAGGCGCCAAAGCTCCTGCTGGCGTTTTTCGAAGAGCTCCAGGCGTTCGTCCGCAGGAGTGCGCTGCTCTCTTTCAGGGGAGAGGTTTTGCGATGCGCCGGGATTCGTCTCAGGCTGCATTGGCTCCATTCAACCGGGAAATAGCCGCAATTGGCCTCAGACCGCGATTTCTCATCATAAGAAAGTTTACAGAAAGGCAGCAAGCAACTTGGGAAACAGGCGTTCCTGCGGCATACCTGTCCGAAGGGCCAGATTCGGCTGCGATGCTGTAACAAGGGACAGTTTTTGCCGTGTTTCCGTCCTGAAAACCGGCGCAGGGGATTACAGAAGTATTACAGAGCCTTTGCGCAGCGCATGCTACGGTGGGAACAGGAGTCGAGAACGCCAGGACGAAGGACTGCGAACGTATGAGCATCTTCAAGCGCGACAAAACATTCACCCAGCCGATTATCTGGGTCACCACACTTTTTATGATTGCCTTTCACATCGGCGCCGTCGCGGCGCTGTTTTTCTTTACGTGGAAGGGGCTGGCATTGGCCGTTTTGTTCTGGTGGGTGGCCGGGAGCCTGGGCATCGGCATGGGCTACCACCGGTTGTTGACCCATCGCGGGTATAAGACCCCGAAATGGGTGGAATATTTCCTGACGACTTGCGGCACGCTGGCGCTGGAAGGCGGGCCGATCGCCTGGGTGGCGACGCATCGCGTCCATCACCAGAACACGGACAAAGAGGGCGATCCGCATTCGCCGCAAGATGGCGGGCTGTGGTCGCACATGGGCTGGATACTGACGGGCAAGGCGATGCACAACAAAGCGGATGAACTGCTGCCCTACGTGCCGGACCTGCGCAAAGACAAATTTCACGTGTGGATCAGCAAGTGGCACTGGGTGCCGATGGGCTTCGTGGCGCTGGGGATGTACCTGCTTGGCGGATGGTCCTGCCTGTTGTGGGGATTTTTCTTTCGGACAGTGTTTGGACTTCATTCGACATGGCTGGTGAATTCCGCCACGCACATGTGGGGATCGCAACGGTTTCTCACCGGAGACACTTCCACGAATAGTTTCTGGGTGGCGATGCTTACCTTCGGCGAAGGCTGGCACAACAATCATCATGCAGTGCCACAGTCAGCGCGGCACGGCCTGGCATGGTATGAGATTGACATCAACTGGTACGGGATTTTGGCGTTGAAAACACTTGGTCTGGCATGGGACATCAAGCTGCCCCAGTTAAAAGAGCCGCGGCACTCGCGGCCGACTGCGGCTGCCATTCCCGCGATTCCACCCGCCGTGGACAAGGCAAGCGTCCCCGTTTCGCCGACTTACGGCGACTGATCAGCTATT
>DASYXF010000140.1:0-17214 GCA_035935335.1 Candidatus Acidiferrum sp. | reverse complement strand
AACGAGCGTCGTCGCCAGTTTTTCCAGGGACGCCCGATAGCTCTCCGCGCTCGCCGGTTTCCCTTCTGCTGTCAATGGAATCTTGTCCATCCCAGTTCCTGCCGGAAAAACCCTCCACACCTTCACCTCGCTCGGCTTCGGGTCGCTCCCCGTCTTTCGAATCTCTACCCGCTCCACCCGCTCATAAATATTCAGATCGGCGTCCACCCTCTTTTGATTGGCAACTACCCGGCTGAATATGTCGTCCCCGTCTGCCGGACCCGACTGGCAATAGCCTGGCGAGCATCCCAACGCCAGCCCCAGCACCGTCCCAAAAAAACAGGCCAGTGAATAACTCATTTTGAATGTGAGTGTTACGGTAAATCGCAAGGGTTGCAAGCCCCGCCCTCCCACTTTCCGCTGTCCCTCAATTGCCACTCCGCTCCCTCCGTCATCCGGTACAATAGAGGTTCCTTTAGATTATAACCGCCTGCTGAAAGCTTATACGCTTCCAAAACGTCTAACTAAGGAACGATTTGACCGGGTGGTTCGTCTTTAAAGATACAGGAGTGCAGCTTGGGCGTTTCCCCCATGGATAGCCTGACCACTGTCCCGCCGCTCGCGGGTCGTGTGGTGGTGTCTGCCTCTCGTTTTGAGCGGATCAAAAAGGGCTGGGTCACCTTTTACGAGACCTTCAAGCTCTCTTTGGATGCCCTGCGCGCCCATAAGCTACGCAGTTTCCTCACCCTTCTCGGCGTCATCCTTGCCGTCACCACCCTCGTTTTCGTCATGAGCGTCATCGCCGGCCTCAACCTTTATGTCGCCCAACGCGTCGCCAACCTCGGTGCCAACGTCTTCATCGTCGACCGCTTCGGCATCATCACCAGCCGCGACGAATTTCTGAAAGCCCAGAAGCGCCCCCTTATTACCATGGACGACTACGAGCGCCTTCGCGATCGCATGAAGCTTGCCCGCGCCGTCGCCGCCGAAGAAGACCGCAACGTTCAAACCCGCGTCGGCGACATCATCATGGAAAACACCAGCATCATGGGCACTACCGCTAACTTCGCCGATGTCCGCAACCTCAACATCGCCGAGGGCCGCTTCATCACTCCTGCAGACGACGAGCACCGCTCCGACGTTGCCTTCATCGGTTCCGACCTTGCACTAAAATTTTTCCCCAACGTCGATCCCCTGGGCAAATCCATTCGCGTGGGCACGCATTCCTACGAAGTCATCGGCGTCGCGGAAGCCATCGGCAGCGCCTTCGGCCAGTCGCAAGACAATTACATGATCATGCCCATGAACACCTTCCTCAAGGGCTGGCATCGGCAGATCGACTGGACCACCGTTTTCATCGAGGCGCCCAACGCTGAAATGATGTCCGCCAGCCAGGACGAAGCTCGCATGCTCCTCCGTGCCTGGCGCCACCTGGACTACAATGCGCCCGACAACTTCGCCATCCTCGGTTCCGATTCCATCATGGCTCTGTGGCACGACCTCACTGGCAATCTTGCGTTCGTCGCCATGGCACTGGTGAGCGTTTTTCTCGTCGTCGGCGGCATCGTCATCATGAACATCATGCTGGCCAGCGTCACCGAACGCACCCGGGAAATCGGCCTGCGCCGTTCGCTCGGCGCGCGAAAGATGCACATCCTTCTGCAGTTTCTTACGGAGTCCGCGGTCCTAGCCGCTTGCGGCGGTGTAATTGGCATCGTGACCGCGTATCTCGCCGTCTATCTGGTGAAAGCTACGTTCTCCTTCCCCATGGAAACTCCTCTCGCCGCCGTGATTCTTTCTCTGATTCTTGCCACGGCCGTGGGACTCTTTTTCGGCATCTTCCCGGCCATGCGGGCCGCGAAACTCGACCCGATTGAAGCTCTTCGAGCGGAAAGCTAGGCGCGCTATGCCTCAAGCCAACGGCGAAAATCTCCGGCAAGCGATGGATGCGCTCCGCACCCACAAACTCCGCAGCGCGCTCACGATTTTTGGCGTGGTACTGGGCGTCAGCGTCATCATGCTCGTCGCCGCACTCATTACCGGCTTCGACGCGCAAATCCAGGAAAACGTAAAGCAATTTGGCGCGGATACCGCCTTCGTCACCAAGTGGGATCAGGGCCGCCACGGCGGGCCTCCGCCCCTTGAAGAACGCCAACGCAAACCACTTACTCTGGACGACGAGCGCGCCCTCCAGGAAAGCTGCCCCACCGTCAAGAACATCACCGCGTTCGTCACCAGCGACTGGGACGTCGCCCACTCCGTCCGTACCAAATCCGGCGAAGTCACCGCCATCGATTTCCGCGGCGTGCAGGCCAATTTCGGCCTCGTCTACGCCAACGCCGCCACCCTTGCTGGCCGCTTCATCTCCGAAGGCGACGACCTGCACAAGGAAAAAGTCGTCATGCTCGGCGAAAATGTCGCCCCGGTGCTTTTCCCCGAAGGCAATCCCATCGGGAAAGACGTTACGATTGACGGCTCCAGCTTTCAGGTGATCGGCGTAGTGGAAAAACCCAAGGGCGGGTTCGGTATGGGTGACGAAGACCGGCGTGTCCTGATCCCGTTCAGCACATTCCGCAAAACATTTCCTTCCGCCACCGAGCTGAACTTCCGCGTCCAGGCCCAGCCGAATATGCTCAACCAGATGGTGGACCAGATCACCGAAGTCCTTCGCCGCCGCCGCAACGTTCCCTACGACGGCAAGGACAATTTTTCCGTCGCCACCGCCGAAGAGCAGATCAAGGAATTTCACAACATCGTCGGCAAAGTCGCCATCGCCACCGTCGTTCTCAGCGCCATCGGCCTGCTTATCGGCGGCGTCGGCGTGATGAACATCATGCTCGTCAGCGTCACCGAACGCACCCGCGAAATCGGTGTGCGCAAAGCTATCGGCGCAAAAAGCAAGGACATTGTCTGGCAGTTCCTGCTCGAAGCCATGACCCTCACTGGCCTCGGCGGCTTAATCGCGCTCATCCTGGTCAACGGTCTGGTTCTATTGGTGCGCCTCGGCCTTAAATGGCCCGGCAGCGTGCCCCTCTGGGCCGCCATCGTTGGCGTCTGCGTCAGCGTCAGCATCGGCCTCATCTTCGGCGTCTGGCCCGCCATGAAAGCCGCCAAGCTCGACCCCGTCGAAGCCCTCCGCTACGAATAATCAAAGTCTTTCTTGCGGCCTCATCCCCAGAGATCCACAAATACAAGCAAAACTTGTTATCCTGAGCCGAGCTCTTTTCACGGCGAAGGATCTCAACGGACACAATTTGCAAGTTGTACGAGGGGAAGGCTAACCACTTCGAGGTCAAAGAGGATTCGTTTACGCCGAACGCAGAAAACGCGTGGCCCTGCTGCGCAAAGACTGCTCCGCCACCGGCGCCACCGCCGGCGTCACGGTCTTCTTCCGCGCCAAAGGATACAACTGCTCCGCCAGCACCTCCGCCGAGGCCATCCGCTGCTGCGGATCCTTTGCCAGACACTTGGCCAGAATTTCATCGAGTTCCTTTGGAATCGATGAATTCACCTGCGATGGCGGCAACGGCCGCGAAGACAGCACGTGATTGCAGACCTTCTGCAGCGAATCCGCCGCGAACGGCGAAATGCCCGTCAGCATTTCGTAGAACAGCACGCCCAGCGAGAAAATATCCGACCGCGCATCCTGCGCCCGCCCCATGATCTGCTCCGGGCACCAGTAAGCAGGCGTTCCCAGCAGGGAAGTGTCCTTCGTATCGTGGCTCGAAAGCCGCGCCATGCCGAAGTCTGTCAATTTCGTCCGTCCGTCCGTGGTCACCAGGATGTTCGCGGGCTTCACGTCCCCGTGAATGATTCCGTGCTTGTGCGCCACGTTCAGCGCCACGGCCACTTGCGCCACCCAGCCGCACGCCGATGTGTACGGTAGGCTTCCATTCGTCAGAATCCGCTCCAGCGATTGCCCTTCTACCAGTTCCATCACCAGGTAGGGCGTCGAAGTCGATTCCTCGATCCCCATGTCGTGCAGCGTAATGATGAACGGGTGCGAAAGTTTCCCCACCACGCGCGCCTCGCGCAGAAATCGCGCCCGCGCCTCGCCGCGTGAAAGCTCCGGCGAAAGTAATTTGATCGCCACCGGCCGGTCGATCATCGGATCAAATCCGCGCACCACGCGGCTGTTTGCGCCGGTTCCGAGTGTCTCGAGTATTTGATATCGTCCGACTTGCACGCCTTCCATCCCCTCCGATGGACTCCTGCCTCTTGCCAGATTACTCGCACGCGCGCACACAAAAAATGAAGCAAGAGTCCTGATTTCAAAGTACTTCCGTACCGGAACCTTTGGTCTGCACCGTTTTGAGACTCCGCTGTTCCAGAAAGTCCACCACTAGATATAGATGCTATGGAAATTTCCTCACCAGATTTTGCGATTTTCTCTTGACACCAACTCTTCCTAGTCCGATACTGCGAATCCAGATTCGGGGGACGTGGAAGCGCCAGGCGGTCCGAGTCGGGGATAAGTCTTGGTCCGGCTTTGCCCCACGCTCCAACCCGGTATCACCGCAAAAAACGAGCGCGAAGTACTTGCTCCGCGCAGTCGTAACGTAGGCGCGGAGTTTGCTGTTCGGCCGTGTGAGCTTCACCGGCATTGGGCAGTGCATTCGTTTTTTTCGATGATTTCGGGGGGACATCTTCCACTCGGACCACGAATTTAGTCGCGTTTTCAGGCGGGAACGCGGCCCTCTGCTCGCCAGAGGAGTAAAATAGAAGGGTTCCTCGCTTGCACTACGGGAACCTGTTGCGGGGAGGAATCAGGATGGCTACGGTGAAGCACGCATTAAACGGCAAAGCAGTCGAGGCAGCAAAATCTGTGGATACCGCCGGACACGCAGGCGGTCTGGTATTCGAACGCTATTTCACGGATGGAAAGGTTTCTCCGTTCGACAAGGTCGAATGGGAGAAGCGCACCGCCCTGATCGGCAATGAGAAGGGCGTCACGATCTTCAAGCAGGAAAACGTCGAAGTTCCCAAGGGTTGGTCACAGACCGCCACCAATATCGTCGCCAGCAAATATTTCCACGGCAAACCCGGCACCTCCGAGCGCGAAACCTCCGTCCGTCAATTGATCGGCCGCGTTGTGGACACGGCCGTCCGTTGGGGAGAAGAAGGCGGCTATTTCGCCAACACCGCTTCGCGCGACGCTTTTCGCGACGAACTCTCCCACCTGCTCGTCGAGCAGAAAATGGCTTTCAATTCCCCCGTATGGTTCAACGTCGGCTGCCAGCCCAAGCCGCAGTGCTCCGCCTGCTTCATCAACTCGGTTCAGGACAGCATGGAATCGATCATGGGCCTCACCCGCACCGAAGGCATGCTCTTCAAGTGGGGTTCCGGCACCGGCACCAATTTCTCCACGCTGCGCGGGAGCCGCGAAACTCTCTCCGGCGGCGGCATCGCCTCCGGCCCCGTCAGCTTCATGAAGGGCTTTGACGCCTTCGCCGGCGTCATCAAGAGTGGCGGCAAAACGCGCCGCGCCGCCAAGATGGTCATCCTCAACATCGACCATCCGGATATCGTGGAATTCATCGATTGCAAGGTGAAGGAAGAAAAGAAGGCTCACGTCCTCATCGAACAGGGCTACGACTCCTCCATCGACGGCGAAGCTTACAGCTCCATCTTTTTCCAGAACGCCAATCACTCCGTCCGCGTCACCGACGAATTCATGCAGGCCGCACAGGAAAATCGCGACTGGTGGACCAAGAACGTCACCGACGGCCAGCCCAACGAAAAGCTGAGCGCCCGCGAACTCCTCTACAAAATTTCCGACTCCACCTGGCACTGCGGCGACCCTGGCATGCAGTACGACACCACCGTCAATCGCTGGCACACCTGCAAGTCCACGGCGCGCATCAACGCCAGCAATCCTTGCAGCGAATACATGTTCCTCGACGACACGGCCTGCAACCTGGCCTCGCTGAACCTGATGAAATATCTCGGCCCCAACGGCGATTTCGATGTCGAAGCCTTCACCAAAGCGGTGGACGTCACCATCACCGCCCAGGAAATCCTCGTCGACAACGCCAGCTATCCCACGGACAAGATCGCCAAGAATTCTCACGAGTTCCGGCCGCTTGGCCTCGGCTACGCCAATCTCGGCGCGCTACTCATGTCTATGGCGCTGCCGTACGATTCCGACGAAGGCCGCGACGTCGCTGCCGCCGTCACCGCTCTGATGTGCGGCGAAGCCTATGCCCAGTCCGCTCGAGTAGCCGAACGAATGGGCCCGTTCCCTGGCTATCCCGTGAACCGCGAACCCATGCTCGACGTCATCCGCATGCATCGCAACTCCATGCGCGGCATCAAGCCCGATCACGTTCAGCCCTCTCTGTATATGGGCGCGCAGGGTGCATGGGATGCGGCTCTCTCCCTCGGCGAAAAGCACGGCTTCAAGAACTCGCAAGTCACCGTTCTCGCCCCCACCGGCACCATCGGCTTCATGATGGATTGCGACACCACCGGCATCGAGCCCGACCTCGCCCTCGTGAAATACAAGAAGCTCGTCGGCGGCGGCGTCATCAAAATCGTCAACAACACCGTGCCGGCCGCGCTGATGAAGCTCGGCTACACGCCCGAGCAGACCAGCGAAATCGTCAGCTACATCGACGCCAACGGCAAAATCGACGGCGCACCCTTCGTCAAGCCCGAGCACATTCCGGTTTTCGATTGCTCCCTGGCCACCACCGGCGGGCGTTCCATCGCCTGGCGCGGTCACGTCAAGATGATGGCGGCGGCCCAGCCCTTCCTCTCCGGCGCCATCAGCAAGACCATCAACATGCCGGAAGAATCCACGATCGAAGACATCATGGACGCCTACATCGAGTCCTGGAAGCTTGGCCTCAAAGCTGTCGCCATTTATCGCGACAACTCCAAACGCTCCCAGCCGCTCAATGCCGCCGGCAACAAGAAAGACGAGAAGAAAGCCGAAGTGGCCGCGGCCGAGCCCGAACCGGTTCAGCGCGAACTCTTCGCCCGCACCCAGCGCGAGAAGCTTCCCGTCGAGCGCAACTCCGTCACCCACAAGTTCAGCGTCGGCGGCCACGAAGGTTACATCACCGTCGGCATGTATCCCGACGGCCGCCCCGGCGAAATCTTCATCAAGATGTCCAAGGAAGGTTCCACGCTCTCCGGCGTCATGGATGGCCTCGCGCTCACTCTTTCCATCGGTTTGCAATACGGCGTGCCGCTGAAGGTGCTTGTCAACAAGCTCGTCAACACCCGCTTCGAACCCAGTGGCATCACCCCCAACGCCAACATCCGGTTCGCCACCTCCGTGCTCGACTACATCGCGCGTTGGCTCGGCGGCCGCTTCATCTCTGCGGAATACCTGAAACTCAACGGAGCGCCGATGGAAGGCACGGTTGTCGCTTCCATCCCTGCGCCAACGCCACAGGCTCCAGTGCTGACTCCAGCGCCGCCCGTCGAAACGAAAACGTACTCTCCGGGCAACGCTCTCGAAGACGCACCCACCTGCTCCGAATGCGGCATGTTGATGGTGCCCAACGGCGCTTGCTACAAATGCGAAAATTGCGGGAGCACCAGCGGATGCAGCTGAGCCGGGTGAAAGGCGAGGAGATCACACCATGAGCTCACTCCCAAGCGGCGCAGCGGTTGCAGTAAGGCAGGTAAAAGAAGCCCCGAAGGCCCGGGGCTTCCTCCACATTGTTCGCCACGGCGCGGGCACCAATGCCTTCTACATCGTCTCCTATCACCAGATCGCCCGCACCGGCGTTCGCCCCAAACCAATGCTCGCCGAAGGCGCGCAGGCACTCATAGACATGCTCGAAAAAGTCGGTGTCGACTTCCGCCTTCGCGAAGTCCGCGGCGCCCTCGAAGACATCCTGCGCCTCGGCTCCGCCAACATCCCCGACCTCTGGCTAAGCGACGAAGAACTCCTAGCCAAGGGCCTCGTCGAATCCTAACCACATTTTCTTGTCTTGGTTTTGTAGGGGTGGCTTTACGCCGCCTTCTTGATTTGCCTTTGTAGCGGCCGCCTTCCGAGGCGGGCGCCCTTCAAACCCAGTCACAAAGGGCCGGAGGCTGGCGTGGCGCTTCCGGCCCTTCGTTTTTTCGAGGCTTCTCCCGCTCACGGAGAATCGTGCCTCTCCCCACGCCGCTAGCGGGGACGCAAGGACGGACGCGGCGCAGCGGGTCTCGGGCGGAATCTCATTCGCGGCATCAGCGGCGGCGGCACATGCCGCAGCGCTTCCCCGCAGGCAGGGCAATGCTCGGAGCCGACGGCGTCGGCCCTCATCCAATTTCCCTTCACTTCACATCGTGGATTGACACACTGAACAGTGGAGCCCGGCATCATGGTCATTCTGAACTCCCTCAGCGGCCCCCAACTCACCCTGCGGAGTGAGCTCCCCTTGGCGGCCAGAAAATTCGACGAACGGGCCGAGCGAACAGGCAAATTCTCGCTCCGCGTACTTGTGGCGTCAACAGAAAACCACCCCAACTGCTTGTGGTATTGATACAAATCTGTGGAAAAGGCCTCGGTTCCCACCCGCCCGCCGCCCACTTTTATAAGCTTAGTGACGCTTTCCCATCCATCCAACCCCCGAAAGGAATTTCCCTCGTCATACGTAGTAGAAGTAAGAACAGCCACGTCCAAACTCAGCTCTCTCCACGGAGGTAGTTATGCCCAATACAACCATCAATTTCAGTGCGGGCGGCAATATGCCCTCGCTTCCCAACCTGCGCGGTATCGGCTCCAAAATTCTTATTCTCGCGGCGGCCATCTTTGCCCTGATCTTCTTCTTCTCCAGCGTTGTCTCCATTCCAACCGGTCACGTCGGCGTTCTTACCCTCTTCGGCCGCGTCACCGGGGAGACTCTCAACGAAGGCATTCACGTGATCAATCCCCTCAAGGCCGTGGACAAGCTCTCCGTCCAGACGCAATCCGTCAAGGAAAGCGCCAACGTCCCTTCCAATGAAGGACTCATCCTTGCCCTGGACACGTCACTGCTCTTTCATCTCGACCGCACCATGGCCGCCGAGGTTTTCCAGAAAGTCGGCGCCAACTACGCCGAAAAAATCATCGAGCCCACTTTGCGCGCCGCCATTCGCGCCTCCACGTCCTCCCACACCGCCAATGCCCTCTACACCAATGCGCGCGAACTCGTTCAGCAGCAAATTCAGAAACAACTCACCGACGAACTCGCGCCCCGCGGTGTCATCGTCGAAAACATCCTGCTTCGCGACGTTCAGTTGCCCGCCATGCTTAAAAGCTCCATTGAAGCCAAGCAGCAGGCAGAGCAGGACGCCCTGCGCATGAGCTTCATTCTGCAAAAGGAAAAGCAGGAAGCCGAACGCAAGCGCATCGAAGCCCAGGGCATCGCCGATTTTCAGAAAATCGTCGCCCAGGGCATCAGCCCGCAGCTTTTGGAATGGAAGGGAATTGAAGCCACCGAAAAACTGGCCACCAGCGCCAATTCAAAAGTCGTAATCGTCGGCAATTCCAAGACGGGTTTGCCGATCATTCTTGGCCCGCAATAATCTGCTCCGTCCTTCTCTTGCAGTTCAAATCTTTGCGTGTTTACTGCTGGGGAGGCGCAGGCTTCTGATCGGCATCCGGCGCCAAATCCTTCAGCCTGGCCTTTAGCTGCGCCAGCTCATCTTTTTTCTGCGCCACGTCGCTCTGCATTTCGTCCAGCTTCGCTTTTCCGGCCGGGTCCTTCGAAAAATCCGGCCGTGAATAATAACTCTCGTTCTCCAGGGCCAGCGTTCGCTGTTGCAGGTCCACTTCTTTCGCCTTATCCGCAATTTGCTGCTTCAGCGCTTCGATCTGCGCCTTCTTCTTGGCGATTTCCTCTTCCGAGGATTCCTTTGCCGGTGCGGCCGCGGTCGTCGCATCTGCCGTTGCGTCGCTACTCGTCGTCGCGTCCGTGCCAGGCATTCTCTCTGTAGCCGCGGTTGCGTCCTGCACTGTCCCCGGTGTCGCCGGTTTCAACGTATCATTCGTGATCACCGTGCTCGGTTTCGCAGACGTTTTCTTCTGCTCGCGCGCTTTCCGCGCGGCTTCTGCCACGGACTCCTCTTGCTGGCCCTGCGCCCGTGCGCCGGGCATCCCCGCCAGACACACCGCCAGCAATATCGCGGAGACGCACGCCTTTTTCCCGTTCCACATTTTTTCGCCTCCTGCCTTCCTTGGGCTGTCCACCTGCAGAATACGCCCCCGCGCCTCCCCGCACAATTTCCGTCTCCGCCCTTGCCGCCTATCTGCAAATCACCCCACCCTTGCCTTCGATCGCCCGCACCCCGCTATACTCTTCGCATGCGCTTCTCTGCGTCCTCGCCCTTCCAGTCTCGCCGCCTCCGGTTCGTTCTGTTGGTTTTCGCAGTTGCCATCAGCGGATCGCGTTCCGATGCCTTCTCTCAGCAGACTGCTCCAGCATCCTCCGCCCAGGGCGCATCCGTTTCCACTTCGAACTCTTCCGCGCAAAATTCCACCACCACTTACCGGCTCTCTCCCCAGAAATACCAGAAAGCCGTCGCCTACTCCCGTGCGGGCTACCGCCTCTATTTCCTCTCCGTTTTCTGGAACCTTGCCATCATCCTGTTTCTTCTCCGCTCCGGTTTCTTTGGAAAACTCCGCAATTTCGCAGAATCCCGCGCGGCCCGCCGACCTCTCCAGGCTGCGCTCTTCGTCCCCGCACTCTTCGCCTTGCTTGCGCTCCTCCATCTTCCTCTTCGTATTTACTGGCATCACCTGTCTCTCTACTACCAGCAATCCATCGAGCCCTGGGGCCCATGGCTCTGGGACTGGACCAAAGCCGAACTCCTCGAAATCACTCTAGCTCTCCTGGTCGTCACCCTTCTCTTCGCTCTAATCCGTTCGCGGCCCCGTTCCTGGTGGCTATTCGCCTGGCTCGGCGCCATTCCGCTCTCTCTTTTCCTCGGCCTCATCGCACCGTGGTACATCGACCCGCTCTTCAACAAATTTCTCCCCCTCCAGGAAACGCAGCCGCAACTCGTTCAGTCTATCGGTGAACTTTCCCGCCGCGCGGGCATTCCCGTTCCACCCGAACGCATGTTCCTCATGCAAGCCAGCGCCAAAACCAACGCCATCAACGCCTACGTCGCCGGCCTCGGCCCCTCCAAGCGCATCGTTATCTGGGACACCTCTATCCGCAAAACGAAACCCGAAGAACTCCTCTTCATCGTCGGCCACGAAATGGGACACTATGTGCTCGGCCACATAGTAAAAGGCTTCGCCTACTTCCTCGCGCTACTTTTCGTCGCCCTGTTTCTTGCCTATCGATTGTTGCAGTGGACGATCACTCGTTGGGGTAGCGCCTGGGGAATCCGCGGCCAATCCGACTGGGCGGCCCTCGGCGCCCTGCTCCTTCTCTTCAACATCATGAACTTTTTCGGCGAACCCGTCGGCAACGCCATCAGCCGCATGCAGGAACACGCCGCCGACGCCTACGGCCTCCAACTAATTCACGGCTTCATCCCCCACGCCAACGAAGTCGCCGCCCACTCTTTCCAGGTCCTCGGCGAAGAAGATCTCGACGACCCCGACCCGCCCAAATTCATCGTACTGTGGCTCTATTCCCACCCTCCGCTAAACGAGCGCCTCCAATTCGCTCACAATTTCCCCAATCCGCCCAAATAATCCCGCAACCATCGCCCTCAATCTGTAGGGGCACGATATATCGTGCCCGCGGCGAGTCCGCGAGCCGTCCCTATATTTGGAGTGCGGCAGCTCTGCTGCCGCTTTCAGCCTCCAACCCAACCACCCAATTCTCCCTCTTTTACCCGCCCCAATTGCTAGGCTTTCTCCACCAGTCACGAGTCACCAGTTACCACTCACGCTTCTTCGCTTCACCTCCCGCCCTTCCTCTTCAAAAACGCCGCCACCTTATGCCGGTTCCCGCACACCGCCATCGAACACCATCTCCTCCGCCCAGTCCGCGAATCGTCATAAAAAAACAACCGGCACCCGGAATTCGCGCAGCGCTTCACCGGCGCGTTCTGTCCCTCCACAATCAACTCCGCCGCCGACCGCGCAATCGCCGCCAGCAACCATTCCAACCCGCTCTCCCGCCCGATGAACTCCAGACGCCACCGACCTTCTCGCGCCACCAGTTCATCGTGTCCTTCCGTAATCCGCAAAACCTCATTGATCGGAGCCACCCAGGCCTTCGGAAATTCCCGGCCCTCCTCCACCGCTGAAAAAATTGCTCGGACGCACTCCCGTAACCGCAGGATCTTCAGCAGCACCGCGTCCACCGCTCCCGGCTCGCTCCCCTCCAGCGATTCCAGCCGCATCCCGCGCTCTTCGCCCACCACCTTCGAATCCACCAGAAACTCGACAAACTCCTTCCACGAAAGGTCATGCGCCACTGGCATCAAGTTGGCGAAATCCAGCGCCAATCGTCCCGCAATCAGCTTTGCTGACCCCGCGCTCGCTTTCAATCCTTCTCCTATTCCGTTCACCGGAAACTTCTAACCACTCTTGCGCCTCAAGCAGGTTATACTCTTCCCGCCTTTCGAATTGCAACAATTCTCGGCTCCTCTCCGTATCTACCAGCGGCCATTCTCTGTTCCATTCCGTCTACCAGAGAATCGCCCTCGAGTTTTCGCAAGGAGTGATCGTGGACAATCTCGCCTCGCCCAATCCCAGCGCCCCAGAATTAGCCGGTCAGCTTCCCCCGGTGCTCCCTGTCTCGCCCAAACGCAACCCTGTCCTCTTCAATGACCAGGGCTTGCGATCCGGCTGGCGTCTGATCCTCTACTTTCTTTTGCTCATCCTCTTCAGTTCAGCAATAAATTCAGGAATCAAATTGTTCCATCGGGGTCACATCGATCCCCAAGTGCCCTCCCAGGTGCTGCCACTGGAGACCATGAATTTCCTCCTGGTGTTTGGTTGCGCATGGATTATGGCCCGAATCGAGCGGCGCTCCGCCGGCGATTACGGCCTCCCGCTGGCCGAAGCCTTCGGCAAGAAATTCTGGCTGGGCATGCTCTTGGGACTCGCGGAGATTTCTCTCCTCATCGGACTCATCTCTGCGTTTGGCGGCTATTCCTTCGGAAGCCTGGCCTTATCCTCCAAAGGAATCGTAGGCTATGGCCTGCTGCATCTTGTTTTTTTCACCATGGTCGGGTTTTTCGAGGAGTTTGCGTTCCGCGGCTACACCCAATTCACCCTGGCCGACGGCCTCGGCTTCTGGCCCGCGGCTCTCGTTCTTTCTCTGGGATTCGGCGCTGTCCACCTCCACAATCCTGGTGAAGGTCCCGTAGGCGCCGCCAGTGTCGCGCTCGTTGGCATCTTCTTTGCTTTCACGTTGTATCGCACCGGCAGTCTTTGGTACGCCGTCGGCCTTCATGCCAGCTTCGACTGGGGCGAAACTTTTCTCTTCTCCGTTCCGAACAGTGGCACCTTCATGCAAGGCCATCTCTCCAACTCCATTCTCCACGGCGCGAAATGGCTCACCGGCGGCACCGTCGGCCCCGAAGGCAGCGTATTCTGCTTCCTCACCATGGGCCTTCAATTCCTAATCGTCATGTGGCTCTTCCCGAAAAAACACGCCGCCGCGGCTGTGTAGGGCCCGCCTTCTGAGGCGGGCCGCTCTTCATCTGTTTTGGAGTGCGATGGCCCAGCCACCGCTTTTTCGCATTCAACCGAACGCCCATCTCTTGGTTCAATCACCGCCCGGCCAATCTCGTCCCCTACTTCACCAACTCCGACACCACCACCAGATGCACCCCCTCCGCCTCCGCCCGCGGCAACTCCTCCTTCAGCGCCCGCAGCGTCTCCGCATGAGGGTGCCCGATCGCAATCGCCGCGCCTTTCTCTTTCGCCCCGCGCATCGCCAACTCCAATTGCTTCCGGATCGCCGCCACATCCTGCACGTCATCCAGAAACGGCACATTCCGGAATCCACTTCGCACTCCCGCCTGCTCCGCCGCTTCAAATGCCACCGTCGCTGCCGTCGTCCGGCTATCCACAAAAAACAGATCCCGCTGTTTCAGTAGTGGCATCAATTCCGCCATCAACTTTGCGTCGGTTGTCGCTTGCGACCCTTCATGGTTATTCACTCCGGAAGCCGTGGGCACACTCTCCAGCATCCCATTCAACTCCCGCTCGACTGCCGCGCCGCTCATCCCCGCCTCCAACTGATGCGCCTCCGGAGTCTCATTCGCAACGGCCCGCATCGGCAGGTGCAGCATCACTTCCAATCCCCTCCGCTGCGCCTCTTCGGCAATCTCGGTCGAATGGGCGTGATAGGGCAGCACGGAGATCGTCAACGGATAATGCAGCGAAAAAACGGCATCCGCCGCCTCTTTGTCGTTGCCCAGATCATCCAAAATAATCGCCAGCTTCGGCCCGGAAACACCCGTACTGGGAGGTGCGCGCCGCGCCACCCTTTCCTTTTTTCCAGGTTGTGTTTTTAGCTTGGAGCGAAACTTCGAGGCGATCTTGTCGCAGCCGCCCATCCACACGGCCACGCCCGCGGCACATACCAACACCAAAAATAAAAGTTTCCGTGCGGTTCCAGAGCTCTTGCGGGCCACTACGCCTTAAGCGGCCCTCTTTGCGGGATTCTTCAACAGTTGCAGCGCCTTCTGCAAAACCGGGTCGTCGGCCGACAGGGGCCGCGGCCCAGGCGCCGGCTCTTTCTGCGCTCCTGCCGTGGCGGCCACATCTTCCCCGTCGTCTGTCTCGCTCGCGGCTGCCGCGCGCACCACTTCTGTTGGCGCCACGCCTTCATCCAGGATGGATTTGCCATCCGCATTCGAAAAATTTCCAACCGTCAGAATGATCGCCGCGCCATCGTCCAGCGGGATCAATTTCTGCTCTGAGGCCAGCCCAAACGTCCGGTCGCCCACCAGATCCCCGCGCTTGGTATTCGCAATCGCCGCCGCCAGCACTTCCGCCGCGCCCGTGGTCGTTCCGTCCATCAGAATCGTAACCGGCCCTTTCCACATCACTTTGCTCGGGTCGGCGGCGAATACCTCTTCCTTGATCGTCTGCCCGTGCAATTTCGTCAGCGTTCCCGACGTCACAAACAACCGCGCAATCTCAATCGCCTCTGCTGTCTGTCCCCGCCCGCAATCCCGCACATCCAGGATCACCTTGCTCACGCCTTGTTTTTCCGCTTCCTGCAGCTTCGTGCGCAACTCATCCTTGCGCCCCGCGTTCAGCGTCGAAAACCGGATCGCAATCGTGTCGTTGTCCACCTTCTGCACTTGCAGCTTCGGCTCCGGCACCTTCGTGCGGACCACATCCACTTCCTCCGGGTCCGTCTTGCCGCGCCGGATCACGCCTACCTTCACGCTTGTTCCCGGTTGCCCTGCCAACAGATTCTTCGCTTGCCCAACAGACATCTCTCTCGTCGTGAATCCCGCCACCGATTCCAGAATGTCTCCGCTATGCAATCCGGCCTTCTCCGCCGAACTCTCCGGCATGACAGATGTGACAATGATGTATCCGAATCTCTTGCTCAGGTTCAATCCCGTTTCGCCCGTCCCGGGATTCGCCAACTTCTGCTGGTATTCCGTGTACTCGCGCGGCGTCAAGTAACTCGATTCCGAATCCAGCGACTCCAGCAACCCGTGCAGCGATCCCGCCGTCACCAGGTGCATGTTCGGTTCGTCCACGTAATCGTTCTGGATCCGCTGCAGCACTTCGCCATACACCACCAGCGACTTGTACGCGTTGGTGTTATTGCCAGTCTGGCCTAGCACGTGGCCGATGCCCACCCAGCCGACAATCAGTACCGAAGCCGCCAAAATGCCGTAGCGCGCCAAACGATTCATTCCGCACCATCCTCGGAAAAAATGATTTCTGAGTATACCACCCTGTTAGGACGCGCCAGAGCCTCACTTGGATACCCTGCGCCTGCAGGTAACCCCATCCTTGGCGGGTGCGTCCGGGACACGCCAATCTACCATTCTGTTGCTTGATTACCACAGGAAACAGAATCTACCTCTTTTGCTTCTCCGTATCTGATTGAATACAAAGCACAAAGCAAATAGAATTTGGCCGACAATGTGCTACCCTATTTACAGGACTCAATGTTTCAATCCACTATAAATCGCTCTGTAGAAACCGAGGGTGTGGGTCTCCACACTGGCGTTCACACCAAGCTCCGCCTCCAGCCCGCTCCTCCCGATACGGGTATCGTCTTCCGCCGCGTTGACCTCGACAATTTCCCCATTGAAGCCCATGGCCACAACGTCGCCCGTGTCAGCTACGCCACCAGCCTCATGAAGCAGGGCGTGTTGCTCTCCACTACCGAGCATCTTCTCGCCGCCACCTATTCCTACGGCATTGACAACATCTTTATCGACCTAGACAACATCGAAATTCCAATCCTCGACGGTTCTGCCGAACCCTTCCTGCAACTCCTCGATGAAGCCGGTCTCCGCCGCCTTCGCCGCAAACGCCGCTACCTCCGCGTCCTTAAACCAGTCGAAGTCATCGAAGACGGCCGCCGTATCGGCATCTATCCCGCCGACGAGTTCCGCGTCCGCTGCTACGTTGATTTTCCCCATCCCCTCGTTGGCCAACAGGAAGTCGAAATGCTCGTCAATCCCGACTCCTTCCGCCGGGTTCTCTCCCGCGCCCGTACCTTCTGCTTCGAATCCGATATCGAGCCGCTCCGCGCCATGGGCCTCATCCGCGGCGGCTCCCTCGATAACGCCATCGTTCTTACCAAAGACGGCGTCATGAACGGCCCCCTCCGCTACCCCGACGAGTTCGGTCGCCACAAGGCCCTCGACCTCATCGGCGACCTGGCCCTTGTCGGCCTCCCACTCCTCGGCCGCGTCGAAGCCCGCAAAGCCGGCCATTCGCTCCACACCCAACTCGTCAGCCGCCTCTTAGCCGACCCCTCCGCCTGGGAAATCACCACCGAAGAACACGCCTCCTCTGCCGCCCGCCAAACGCCCCAATACGCCTCCGCCGACTGAACTCTTAAACTCTTGAACTCTTGAACTCTTGAACTCTTGAACTCTTGAACTCTTGAACTCTTGAACTTCTAAACTTCCCCCCATCCCCGCATTGTCAAAATTCCGTGTCCAATAGACAATGCTCTGGCCATGTCCAATCACGACGTAGCCGTCCTCATCCTTGCCGCCGGCAAAGGCACCCGCCTAAAATCCAGCCTCGCCAAAGTTTTGCACAACGCCGGCGGCCGCCCACTCGTAGATCATGTTGTACGCGCCTGCCTGCCGCTCCACGCCAAGAAAATCATCGTCGTAGTCGGCCACCAG
>DASYXF010000139.1:0-20384 GCA_035935335.1 Candidatus Acidiferrum sp. | reverse complement strand
CCGCGGAGAAATGGGCTCGTGGGAAGCGGTGCAAGAGCATGTCGGTGCGGTCGAATGTATTGCGGGAGCGGGCGCATGGATTTTATTTGCGGAATGGGTATGAGCATTACAAGACGCAGAAGGCGTTTCGGAAGGGATTGTGAGGGGAAGAAAATGCGCCCGCCGCAGACGGCGGCCGCTACAAAGGCGAGAGCAAAGCAAGAGGTGGCTTGAAAGCGCAGCGCTACATTTAGGAATGAAGAGAAATCGCCCGCCTCAGAAGGCGGCCGCTCCAAAGGCGCGAAGAGGAAGGAAGGCGGCCTAAAGCCGCCCCTACAAAGATGGCGTGCTGGCAAAATGTATCGTGGTACGATAGAATTGCTTCATGGGCACACGGATTACCGACGGGGAATACCGGGCACTCTCCCAACTTCGATACCTGATACGGCGGTTCCTGCAGGAAGGCGACGCAACGGCGCGGCAGGCGGGGCTTGAGCCACAGCAATATCTGTTGCTACTGGCGATTCGCGGGCTGGAGCCCGGGCAGGAGGCCAGCATCCGCAAACTGGCGGACCGGTTGGCGCTGCGGCACCACAGCACCGTTGAACTGATCGACCGCATGGAGGCGCATGGGTTCGTGAAGCGCACGCGGGGCAGGGAAGACCGGCGGCAGGTGCTGGTGACGCTGCAACCACGCGGGGAGCGGATGCTGGAGAAGGTGGTGGGGCAGCGGATTGTGGAATTGCGATCGCACGGGCGCGCGCTGGTTGAATCCATCCGAAAACTGCTGGAATCGCGGCCAATAGCGGAACGGCCGAAAGGGCCAAGCGCGCGGGCTTAGGGCCCCAGACCAGGCTTCAGCAAATATTCTTATTTCGAGAGGAGAACATCATTCGCGATTCGCGTTCACCACGAGTGCCAGGGAAGCGTAACGAAGAGCTTGGCGACTTCACCACCACCCTGCGCGTTATCCCCATTTCCCTGCTTGCGATGTGTATCGGTGTTTTATGCGCGTACGTGGCTCTAGCCCTTTTGCGGCTTATCGGCTTGTTTACGAATCTTTTTTACTTTGGGCGGTGGAACACGGAGATGGTTTCTCCTGCCGGGAACCACCTGGGATATTGGAGCGTGCTGGTTCCGGTCGGCGGAGCGCTGATCATCGGGGTGATGGCGCGGTTTGGTTCGGAGCGCATCCGTGGGCACGGAATTCCAGAAGCGATTGAAGCGATCCTGATGAATGGCAGCCGGGTGGAACCAAAGGTGGCGTTTCTGAAGCCGATTTCCTCGGCGATTTCGATTGGTTCGGGGGGGCCGTTTGGCGCGGAAGGCCCGATCATCATGACGGGTGGAGCGTTCGGCTCCATGATCGCGCAACTGTTTCATCTGACGAGCGCGGAACGGAAGACGCTGCTAGTTGCTGGCGCGGCGGGAGGGATGTCGGCAACATTCGCAGCGCCGGTGGCCTCGGTGCTGCTGGCGGTGGAGTTGCTGTTGTTCGAATGGAAGCCGCGGAGCCTGGTGCCGGTGGCGTTGGCGAGCGCGGTGGCGGCGATTGTGCGGCGGTACATTCTTGGATTTGGCCCGCTGTTTCCCGTGCCGGCGCACCCCTTGTTTATTGGACCAAAGGGGCTGCTGGGCTGTGCGCTGGTGGGGCTGCTGGCCGGAGGGCTGTCGGCGTTACTGACGATTTCCGTTTATGCGGCGGAGGATGCGTTTCAGCATTTGAAGATTCACTGGATGTGGTGGCCGGCGATTGGTGGACTGGTGATTGGACTTGGCGGCTTGATTTTTCCGCAGGCGCTGGGGGTGGGCTACGACACGATTGGCGCGTTGCTGCAGGGCAGCGTGACAACCAAGGTGATTCTTGGGGTGCTGCTGGTGAAGTGGTTCATTTGGGCGGTGTCGCTCGGTTCGGGAACATCGGGCGGGGTGCTGGCGCCTTTGCTGATGATGGGAGGGGCGTTGGGCGGGTTGGAAGCGATGTTTTTGCCCAACGAAGGGGCGGGATTCTGGCCACTGATCAGCATGGGTGCGATTCTGGGGGGAACGATGCGCTCACCGTTCACGAGCATCGTATTTGCCTTTGAGCTGACGCATGATGCGAACGTGTTTCTGCCGCTGCTGGTGGGCAGCGTGATTGCGCATGGTTTTACGGTGCTGACGCTGAAGCGGTCGATTTTGACGGAGAAAGTGGCGCGGCGAGGGTTCCACTTGAGCCGCGAGTATGCGGTCGATCCGCTGGAACTTTTGTATGTGCGGGAAGTGATGCAGAAAGAGGCAATGAGCGTTCCGTCGGGGCTGCTGCTGCGAGAAGTGTTGGGCTCACCGGAGTTGTTGCGCTGGCAATTGCAGAGGTTGCTGCCGGTGGTGGATGGGGACGGGCGGCTTGCGGGTGTGCTGACTTCGGGCGACCTGCACGGTTGGAAAGAGAAAGGCGATGAGAGCCTTTTGCAGCGGCCGATCATCGAAATGATGCGCCGGGAGAGTCTGAACGCGAATCCCGACGAGCCGCTGCGGATTGTGGTGAATCGAATGGCAGAGAGCGGAATTACCCGGATGCCCGTGGTCGACGAAGAGACAGAGAAGTTGCTCGGGTTGGTGACGCTGGAAGGCCTGTTGAAGGGCCGGACACGGCATGTGGAAGAAGAACGTCATCGCGAGCAAGTGATTCGATTTCCGTATGCCAGCCCAATGAAGTGACGCCATCCGAGGTGCGACTCCAGACGATGACTGCCGATGTGCATCCCGCGCGAGCTGATTGGCGAAATTACGCGATTTTGAAATGGAAAGCATTTCTGAACGACCGCGAAGATCAGGTGTTTCTGCTGCTTACGCTGCTGATTGGCGCGCTGGTCGGGCTGATCGTGGTGGCGTTCATCGAGATTACCGGGCGGTTTGGCGCGCGGCTTTATCCGCCGGATGCGGCGGCGTGGAGAAGGTTTCTGGTTCCCGTCATCGGGTCTCTGGTGATGGGATATCTGCTTTACAAATATTTTCCGGATGCGCGGGGAAGCGGCGTGCCGCAGACAAAGGCGGCGCTGTACGCGCGGGGTGGTTTCATCAGTTTCCCCACTTTGCTGGGAAAATTTTTCTGCACATCGGTGACACTGGCGAGCGGAATCCCACTGGGACGAGAGGGGCCAGCCGTTCAGGTTGGAGGTGGAATCGCTTCGGTGCTGGGGCGGGCGCTGGGGTTGAGGCCGGAGAGAGTGAAAGAGCTGCTGCCGGTGGGAGCTGCGGCGGCGGTTGCGGCGGCGTTTAATACGCCGCTGGCGGCGGTGCTATTTTCGCTGGAAGAAGTGGTCGGGGATTTGCACGCGCCGGTATTGGGATCGGTGGTGCTGGCGTCGGCTACGAGCTGGGGAGTCTTGCGGTTGCTGTTGGGCAACGAGCCACTGTTTCAGGTGCCGCAGTACCAGTTGGTGACCGCGTGGGAGTTGATTGCGTACGGGTTGCTGGGAATTGCGGGAGGAGTAGTTTCCGCGGTGTTCACGCAATTGTTGCTGCGGTTGCGGGTCTGGTTTAAGCGGCAGCCGGCGAAGACGGTGTGGTTTCAACCCGTGGCGGGCGGGCTGGTGGTTGGCGTGATGGGATGGTTTGTGCCATCGGTGATGGGCGTGGGGTACCAGTATGTGGGCGACGTGCTGAACGACAGCCTGACGCTGAAGCTGATGCTGACGCTGTTGGTGCTGAAGCTGGTGGCAACGGCGGTGAGCTACGCGTCGGGGAACGCCGGAGGAATTTTTGGGCCGAGCCTGTTTCTGGGAGCGATGCTGGGCGGGGCGGTGGGAAGCGTGGCTCAGCATTTTTTCCCTGGCCATGTGGCTGCGCCGGGAGCTTACGCGCTGGTGGGGATGGGAGCGGCGTTCGCGGGAATCGTTCGCGCGCCGATGACGTCGGTGGTGATGATTTTTGAGATTACGCGGGATTACGCGGTGATTGTGCCGCTGATGATTTCGAACCTGGTGAGTTATTTCATATCGTCGCGGCTGCAGAAGGAGCCGATTTACGAAGTGCTGGCGGAGCAAGATGGGATTCATCTGCCAAAGTTCGGGAGCCGACAGCAGACGCGGCGACAGGTAATGCAGATCATGCAGCCCGCCGGACAGGCGCTGAGTGCGGAAGAAACGATCGGGAGCTCTCTGGAACGAACTCGAGGGGCGGCGCAGCGGACGTGGATTGTTTCTAACTCGCGTGGAGTGGCAGGGCTGGTGACTCGGGAAGAGTTAGCGAACGCGGCGAACAGCGTGAGTCCGGACTCGCCAATCGGAGCGATATTGAAAGCGGGAGATTTTCCCCACGTGCATGCCGACCATCCGCTGGACGAGGCTTTGCACCGGCTGGGAGCGAATCAGGTTGATTTGTTGCCGGTGGTGAGCCGGGCGAACGTGCATCAACTGTTGGGAGTGGTGCGGTTGCAGGATGTGCTGGAAGCATATGGGGTGGCGGTGAAGGCGCAAGCGTAGTTTGTTGCGTGCCCGCGGTATATAAATCTACAGACAGCGCTAGTTTTTGAGTTGAGGTCCTTCGCCTATCCTTGTCGGACAGGCTCAGGATGACATCCTCTCTTTTTGCAAAGCCTGCCAAAGTATCATTTTCGTGAGCAATAATGCCTAGAAGGCGTCGGTGCCGCCGCCGCCGAACCCACCGCCGGAAAAGCCGCCGCCTCCACCGGCGTCGCTAGAAAAGGCGGAGCCTTCGGCGCTGCGCGGGGCGGAGGTCATGACGTCGCCTGCCAGCGAAGACATGTGGTTCAAATCGTTGGCGAACATGTAGGGATAGAAGTTGGGGCCGTAGCCGCCCTGATACCACTGCGGCGGCTGGGTGTAGATCCCTTGAAATGCCTTGCTCCAGTTTTTTTCGACGCCGAGGGCCATGGCGAAGGGAAGAAACTTTTCGAACATTTCAGGGGTCTTGATGGTGCGGTTGAAGCGATCGGATTCTACGTGCGCGAGAAAATCCTCGAAGCCGAGAACGCCTTCGAGCGCGCGGGCTCCGGCCAGGGTTCGCGCGGGCATAAACCAGCCGAAGCCGCAGACGATGGCGCCGGTGAGAACTCCGGCGACGATAAAAGGAAGCGGTTGCATGCCGGAGTGATTGGAAATCCAGATGCCGCCGGCAGTCAAAAGGACGCCGGTAACAATTCCAAGCAAGATGTAGCTTGAGCGGACGCTGTCGGGACGCTGGGCGTAGTACCCGTCGCCAACAAGGGAAGCAAAGATCTGGTTTCGGATGCCAGGGATATTTGCGTAGAAAGTATTGTGAAGGGCGTCGAGGGGAACAGCGTCGCCTGCGTTGCCATCGCTGAAGATGCCGTCGAGAAGTTCCTGCTCGTGGGGCTTCAGGGAATTCCACTCAGTGCGTGATTTTTTCAGATGGAAGACGTAGTCCTTGGAGTGGGTGAGGTCGAGGAGCTGGTCTTTCTGCTTTTCTTCGATGACGAGATAGCCTCGGACCGCGAGGTCGACGATGGAGGCGGTGATGTCGCGCATGTCGACGGAATTATCAATGAGGGTGCCTACTTCGCCGGGGGAGAGATTGTCGGGCGGCTGGTATTGCGCGGCGATGGGGCGGAGGCGGGGATCGCGGCCATGGGTCCACCACCACCAGAACATAACGAAGAAGGCGACGATCGGGATAAAGAGCGGCCAGTTGCTGCGCAAGTAGAGGGATAAGCGAGAAAGGATGGTTGGCTCGCGAACAGCGCCTTTGTCGAAGGCAATGGCAACGGTGAGGCCTTCATGGATCGGGAGAGGATCGCGGGTTTGGACATCCACGCCGTTACCGGAGATTTGGACATCGGCGTCATGACCGGTGGAGCGGTAGGCGCCGGTGAAGGCTTTGGCGCGGAGATTGGTGGCACCATCGGGTAAGACGATGTGGGCGCCGGCGGATTCGATGGGTATGCTGGACTCGTCACCGGTGACGTTCCAGTAGAATTCGTCGTGGTCGTCAAAGAATTTGAGGGCGTCGGAAACGGTGTAGTGAATGGAGATGGTGCGGGTGCTGTTGTCGGCGTTGGGGATATAGATCTTAAGGTTGAGATACTGGCGCTGGCGGCTGGTCTCGTAACGGAGTTTGGCGCCGGTCTCGTCGGTGATGTCTTTGATATCGAGGAACAGCGTGTAGTTCAAGCCGCGGGGGCCCGAGTATTCAACTGGAATGAAGTGATTGATGCCATGCCAGGGTCCACCGACGAACTGCATTGTGATGTTCTCGGTGACGTCGACGGAGCCACTAGGCATCACGACGATTTCGGAGAAGAATTTTTTGAGGTGACGATCTTTGGCGGCGCTGGGGGAGGCGAAGGAAAAACTGGCGAGGAATAGAGCTGCAAGGAGGCAAAGGGTCCGCGGCTTAGTGAGTGCCCGCCCCGTAAACCCGTCCGTGGCGCAGAGCGCCCGCCTCGGAAGGCGGCCGCTACAGGGGATTGGGCGGGATTGCATGGCGCTATAGGAAAGGCGATCAGGCCGTAGGGGCGCCGGGCGTGCTGAAGCTGACTTTGGGGGCTTCGCGTTCGGCGGCGGAAGAGACTTCGAAGAATTCGCGTTCCTTGAAGCCGAGCATGCCGGCGAAGATGTTGGTGGGGAACTGGAGGATTTTTGTGTTCAGATCGCGGACGACGGCGTTGTAGTAGCGGCGAGCGTTCTGAACCGTGTCTTCGATTTGGGTGAGGGAGTTTTGCAGGGAAGTAAAGCTTTCGATGGCGCGCAACTGGGGGTAGGCCTCGGAAAGAGCGAAAAGGCTTTTGAGGGCGCCGGAGAGCATGTTTTCGGCCTGGGCTTTGTCGGCGGGGCCGGTGGCGCTCATGGCGCGATTGCGGGCATTGATGACCGCTTCAAGGGTGCCCTTCTCGTGGCCGGCATAGCCTTTGACGGTTTCGACGAGGTTGGGGATCAGGTCGTAGCGGCGCTTGAGTTGGACGTCAATATCGGCCCAGGCGTTGTCGCACTGCACCTTCAGGCGAACGAGGCCGTTGTACATGCCGATGCCGAAGAGCACCAGCAGGACGAAGACGACAACGATGATTATGCCCACCATCGGCAAACCTCACAGGGACTAGAGTTGTGTTGCCAACTGTGTCTCCACTATACGATTGGAAGGCGAGGGAGTAAAGAAAGGCGACCTGGGCTGAGCGGAAACTAAAGCACTGCCCTCACGGAGTTGGAAGACGGAGTAACCGCAAGAGGGCACGATTTATCGCGCCCCTACAGATAGGCCCGGGCGGCGAGCGCGGTTGGGTGCGTCTCTTAACGCTGGCGTATCGTAGCAAACTAATATATCCTCGCGTCGGGCTAGTCCCCCTCTCTTATGCTGTTCAAAACGCTTAGCGCTTCGGTTTATGGCATTGACGCCCACGTTGTACAGGTGGAGGTGGATGTGGGCGTGGGCGGGATGGAAGATTTTTATGTGGTGGGGTTGCCGGACAACGCAGTGAAGGAGAGCCGGCAGCGGGTGAAGTCCGCGCTGAAGAATTGCGGGATTGATTTTCCGTACGGGCAGGGCGTGACCATTAATCTTGCTCCGGCGGATTTGCGGAAGGAAGGGTCGGCGTTTGATTTGCCGATGGCATTGGGACTGGCGGGGTGCCAGGGGCAGTTTTTTGGGAAGGCACTGGATCGAATGATGTTTCTGGGAGAGCTTTCGCTGGACGGCAGTGTGCGGCCGGTGCGCGGAGCGCTGTCGGCGGCGATTGCGGCGAGGGACAACGGGATCAAAGCGGTGGCGGTGCCGGAAACAAATGCGAGGGAGGCTGCGGTTGTGGATGGGATTGAGGTCTACGCGCTGAAGTCGCTGCCGCAGGCGGTGGACCTGATCAATTCGCCGGAGTCGTTTGAACGGGTGAGAGTGGATGCGCAGCAGATGTTGAGGGAGTCCGCGCAGTACAGCGTGGATCTGAAGGATGTTCACGGGCAGCAGGCGGCGAAACGGGCGCTGGAGGTTTCGTGCGCGGGCGGGCACAACATTCTGTTTATCGGGCCGCCGGGCGCGGGGAAGACAATGCTGGCGAAGCGGATCCCGACGATACTGCCCTCGATGTCGCTGGAGGAGGCGATTGAGACGACGCGGATTCACAGCGTGGCGGGGATTCTGGAAAATGCGACAGGGTTGCTGGGAACGCGACCGTTTCGTTCGCCGCACCATACGATCAGCGATGCTGGATTGATTGGAGGAGGCGCGGTGCCGAGACCGGGCGAGGTGTCGCTGGGGCACAATGGGGTGCTCTTCCTGGATGAGTTACCTGAATTTCAGCGGAATGTGTTGGAGGTGATGCGGCAACCGCTGGAGGATGGAAGTGTGACGATTGCGCGGGCGGCAGTTTCGGTGACGTTTCCTTCGCGATTCATGCTGGCGGCGGCGATGAATCCCTGCCCGTGCGGGTATTTTGGCGATCCGGGGCACGACTGCCATTGCACGCCGCCGATGATCCAGCGGTATGTTTCAAAGATCTCTGGGCCGCTGCTGGACCGGATTGATATTCATATTGAGGTGCCGGCGGTGAAGTACAAGGAGCTGCGGGCGCCTTCGTCGTCGGAAGATTCGGCGGCAGTGCGGG
The DNA here is from genome assembly GCA_035935335.1 of Candidatus Acidiferrum sp. Classification (GTDB taxonomy): domain Bacteria; phylum Acidobacteriota; class Terriglobia; order Acidiferrales; family UBA7541; genus Acidiferrum. The sequence continues at coordinate 11,848 of DASYXF010000139.1, read as the reverse complement.
CGCGGGTGATCGCGGCGCGGGGGAGGCAGACGGAGAGGTTCAAAGCGGAAAAAATGACGTACTGCAACGCGCAAATGGCGCCGAAGATGATCCGGAAACATTGTGCGATTAACGCGGATGGGGAAAAGTTGCTGGAAAATGCGGTGACCCGGCTGGGATTGTCGGCGCGGGCTCATGACCGGATTTTGAAGGTGGCGCGGACGATTGCGGATTTGGATGATTCACCGGATATCCAGTGCAAGCATTTGAGCGAGGCGATTCAGTATCGAACGCTGGATAGAGATTACTGGGCGTAGGTGGAATTTCGAGCAGAAATGTAGAAAAGATAACGCAGAGGCGCCCTTCGCCTAAAACGCTCAGGGCAAGCAGAAGACGCACAGGAGAGTAACCCAAGAGCACAGCCAGGAATGGCTGTGCCACATTAGGGGCAGGCATTGAAGAGCACAGGCAGGAGTGCCAGTGCCACAAGAGGCTGGCCGGCTGGAAGCCGGCGCTACCCCCGGGGCGTCCATTGACTTACCTTTGGGCGCTGTGTTACGGATAAGGACACCTTTTTTTGAGGGATATCCAGCTTTCGCGACCCGGAATGGCGCCAGAAACCAAGCATCTTGAAGTGACGCTAGACACCCACGTCGAGAGCGTGAATCTCGCCGAGGAGATGTGCGTGCGCGTGGCGGAGGCGGCGGGGTTTAACGAGGATGAGTGTTACCGTATCGGGATGTCGGTGCGCGAAGGGGTAATCAACGCGTTCCACTACGGCAACCAGGAAAAGCCGGAGAAAAAAATTCACCTGGCGATTGAGCTGACCGAGGAGCGGATGATCATCCATGTGCTGGATGAGGGCAAGGGTTTCCGGCTGAACGACGTGCCGGACCCGCTGGCGCAGGAGAATCTGCTGAGCACTTCGGGGCGCGGGATCTTCCTGATGAAGGCATTCATGGACGAGTTCGATGTGCAACCGGGAAGAACGGGTGGCGCGGAGCTTGTGATGGCCAAGAGGCTTCCGGCGCTCGGGAGTCCGCACAGCAACGGGAACGGGAGCGGCTCGAATTCAGGAGCGCCACACCAGGAAGCGTAGGAACGGAATGCCTTCACTTTTCGCCACAACCAGGGAATACAGCGGCATTACGCTGGTGGATTTGAGCGGGCGGATTTCGCTCGGGGACGGCAGCGCGCTATTGCGCAAGACGGTGCGGGATCTGCTGGAAGAGGGGCGGACGAAGATTATTCTGAATCTCGGAGACGTGAATTACATCGACAGCTCCGGGATTGGCGAACTGGTCAGCGGATTTACGGCGGTGCGGAACCGCGGCGGCGAATTGAAGCTGCTGAACCTGACGAAGAAAGTGAACGACCTGCTGCAGATCACCAAGCTGTTTACCGTGTTTGATGTATTCAATGACGAATCCACGGCGATGCGGAGTTTTGAGTAGCATTCTTCTGCTAGTTTCCCCTTCGATAAAAATGGTGGAAGAGCGCGGTTGCGCGGTTTATCGGTGAAATCGATGCGGTTTCGGAAGGGATGAACGGATAGTCTGGAAGAAGCCCTTGATTTGAGATCCTTCGGCTATCCTCGTCGGATAGCCTCAGGATGACAACGTTTTTGGGACCCGGAATGGGCCGAGCGTTTTCACCGTTCGGAGTTGGGGGGCTCGATTTCGGATTTGGAGACTTTTTTGGTGACTTGGGCGGGAGTGGGGAGTTGCGAGCGGTCCCAGCCGCCGCCGAGGGCTTCGATCAGTTGGACGGAAGCGGTCATCTCTTGCGTGTGGAGAGAAGCGAGTTGTTGCTGGTCGGATAAGAGGGTGGTTTGGGCGATGAGGACGTTGAGATAGGTGTCTACTCCCGTTTCGTAGCGAGCCTGGGAGAGCTTCAGAAATTGTTGTGCGGACTGCACGGCTTGCTCCTGCTGTTGAATCTGCTTGGACAAAATACGGACCGCGGCCATCGAGTCTTCGACTTGCTGGAAGGCGGTGAGGACCGTCTGGCGATAGGCGGCGACGTCCGCGTTGTAGACGGCGATGAATTGGTTTACGGTGGCGCGACGAAGGCCGGCGTCGAAAATCGTTTCGGAGATGGTGGGGCCGACGGACCAGAATCGGCTGGGCCAAGTGAGAAGATTCTGCAGCGCGGAGCTCTCGAAGCCACCTTGGGCGCTGAGCGTGAGGTTGGGGTAGTAGGCGGCGGTGGCGATGCCGATTTGGGCGTTGGCGGCGGCCATGTTGCGCTCGGAGGCCGCGATGTCCGGACGGCGCTCCAGCAGTTGGGAAGGAATGCCGACGGGGATTGCGGGTGGAGTGGCGCTCAGAGGTTTGTAGGGCATGGAGAAACCGGAGGCGGAGGTACCGACGAGGACGGCGATGGCGTGTTCGAATTGGGCGCGGGCGATGCCGAGATTGGTGGAGGCGGATTCCGCTTGCTGAAGGGTGACCTGGGCTTCGACGAGAGCTAGTTGGGTGTCCACGCCGGTTTCGTAGCGGGCGCGGGCGAGTTCGAGAGATTTCTTGTCGGCTTCAACGGTTTCGTTGAGGATTTGCTGCAGAGCATCCTGGCCGCGAAGTTCGAAGAAGAAGACGGCCAAGCTGGCCTGCTCGGTGAGGCGGACGTTTTCGAGGTCGGCGGCGCTGAGTTGGGCGCTGTACTGGGCTTGGCGAATGGTGTTGCGGATTTTGCCCCAGAGGTCCGGCTCCCAGGAGGCGGTAAAAGGAACTTCTGCGAGCGAGCTGTATACGTTGGGATTCCCGGTGGTTCCGCCACCCGCTGTTCCGGTGGCCCCGACGTTATTTTTCAAGTTTGCGGAGGATTGGGAACGACGGAAGGAAGGAGCAGTCGAGAGTGAGGGATAGAGTTGCGCGCGAGCCTGGGTGACGAGCGTGCGGGCTTCCATGAAATTTTCGAAGGATTGCTTGATGTTCTGATTGTTGACGTTGACCTGTTCCTCAAGGGCGTTCAATTCAGGCTCGTTGTAAATTTCCCACCACTTGCCGTGGAGCATGGCGTCCTGAGGTTGGGCGACTTTCCATTGGCCTTCCGGAGGATTCTCGGCAGGTAATTCCTTGTACGCGGCGGGAGGAGGTTGTACGGTGGCGGCGGGCTGGTGATATTTAGGGCCGACCATGCAGCCGGCGAGGAGAGCCGCGGCGAGCGAGGGGCCGAAGAGTAGTTTCAGGCGGTTGTTATTCATCATGATTCCACCTCAATTACACTGCGGCGGAAGGAGTTGATCCATCCGCGGGATGAAAAGTGTCGCGTTCTTTACCCAGGACCCAAAGCCGGAGCTTGTCGAGCAAGAGATAGACGACGGGCGTTGTGTATAGCGTAAGAAGCTGGCTCATGATGAGGCCACCGACGATGCTGATGCCGAGAGGGCGGCGAAGCTCGGAACCGGTACCGGAACCGAAAGCGAGCGGGAGGGCGCCGAAGAGGGCTGCCATGGTGGTCATCAGAATGGGGCGGAAACGCAACATGCAGGCTTCGAAGATGGCGTCTTCGGTGCTTTTGCCGCCTTCGCGCTCGGCCTGCAGCGCAAAATCGATCATCATGATGGCGTTTTTCTTGACGATGCCGATGAGCAGGACGATGCCAATGATGGAGATGATGTTGAGGTCCTGCTTGAAGAGCATGAGTGCGAGCATCGCGCCGACGCTGGCAGAGGGAAGCGTGGAGATGATGGTGAGGGGATGGACAAGGCTTTCGTAGAGGATACCGAGAACGATGTAGACGGCGAGGAGGGCGGTGATTATCAAGTACCATTCGCTGCTGAGCGACTGCTTGTAGGCTAGCGCGGTTCCCGCGAAAAATCCGCGGAGAGTGGAGGGGGCGCCGATGTGCAGTTTCATCTGATCAATAGCGAGGGTGGCATCGCTGAGCGCTACCCCGGGAGCGAGATTGAAGGAGAGCGTGACGGAGGGAAAGAGACTGGTGTGGTTGAGGGAGAGAGGAATGGTGTTGGACTGGCTGGTGGACATGGCGATGAGGGGAACGTTGCCGGTGGAGGTGGCGTTGGTGTTTCCGTTCGAGTGGAAGTAGACGTTTTTCAGGCCTTCGGGGCTCTGTGAATATTGCGGGGCAACTTCGAGGACTACGTAGTATTGGTTCAGCTGGGTGTAGATGATGGAAGTCTCTTGCTGGCCAAAGGAAGCATAGATTTCCTGATCGAGAGATTGCGCAGTCTGGCCGAGTTTCGCGGCGGTGACGCGGTCGTAGTTGAGGCGAATGTCGAGACCGCCGTTTTGCTGGTCGGTGTTAACGTCCTGCAAGACGGGAAGGCGCCTCATCTCCGCAAGGATGCGCGGGGCCCAGGTGGCGAGGTCCGAAGGATTGTCGGATTGCAGCGTGTACTGGTAGAGCGCGGAACTGCCACGGCCGCCGATGCGGAGATCCTGCGAAGCTTGAAGGAAAGTGGAGGCGACCGGGAGGCGGTTGAGCTGGGGGCGAATCCTGTTGATGATTTCGGGCGCAGTGACTTTGCGCTCTTTTAGCGGCTTCAGGGCGATGAAAATGTTGCCGGAATTGGTGGCGCCACCGCCTCCGGTGAATGCCATCACATTTTGAACGGCGGGATCTTTCTTAATTACATCCACGATTTTCTGGATGGAGTCTTTCATGGCGGGAAAGGAAGAGTCCTGCGGACCTTGCACGCCTCCGCCGAGGGTGCCGGTGTCCTGTTGGGGAAAGAAGCCCTTCGGAATCATGTAGACGGTGACGACATTGAGGGCGACGGTGAGAAAGAGAACGGTGAGAGTCAGAATGGAATTGTCGAGCACCCAGTGCAGGGTGTGACGATAAAGCGAAAGGATGCGGCCGAAGATACGCTCCGTGGCCAGATAGAGGCGTCCGTGAGGGCGGGAATGCTCGTCGCGCAGCAGGTAGGCGCACATCATGGGCGTGGTGGTGAGAGAGATGACCATGGAGACAAGAATGGCGGTGGAAAGGGTGATGGCGAATTCGCGGAAGAGGCGGCCGACGATGCCGCCCATAAGAAGCAGCGGGATGAAGACGGCGATGAGGGAGATGCTGATGGTCAGAACGGTGAAGCCGATTTCCTTGGCACCTTTTAGGGTGGCGGCGAAAGGATCCATGCCGGCTTCGAGATGGCGGGTGATATTTTCCATGACCACGATGGCGTCATCGACGACGAATCCGGTGGAGATGGTAAGGGCCATCAGGGAGAGATTGTCGAGGCTGTAGCCACAGAGATACATCACCGCGAAGGTGCCGATGAGAGAGACGGGAACAGCGACGGCAGGGATAAGCGTGGCGCGGCCATTCCGCAGGAAAACAAAAACGACGACGATGACGAGAATGATGGAGAGAGCGAGAGTGCGCTCAACGTCGCTGACAGAGGCGCGAATGGTGGTGGTGCGGTCGAGAACGATGGTGGTGTCAATGCCCTTGGGAATGGAGGCCTGAATGGAAGGCGTTTCGGCGCGAATGCGGTCGACGGTCTCAATGATGTTGGCGCCGGGCTGGCGGAAAATAATGAGCAGGATGGCGCGCTTGCCGTTGAGAAAGCCGGCAGCGCGGACATTCTGTACGGAATCGATGACGCCGGCGACGTCGGTGAGGTGGATGGCGGCGCCTTTGTGGTAACCGACGATGACGGGCTTGAAGTCTTCGGCGTGGGAGATCTGATCGTTGGCGACAACGTCGGCGGTGGTGACGCCGTCGGTGATCTGGCCCTTGGCGAGGTCCGAGTTTTGCAGGCGCAGGACGGATTGAATGTCCGTCATGGAGAGGCCATAGCTTGCAAGTTTTGTGGGGTTCACTTCGACGCGGACGGACGGGAGAGCGCCACCACCGACGTTGACTTGGCCGACGCCCTGGATCTGAGAGAGTTTCTGCTGGATGACGGTGGAGGCTTCGTCGTAGAGCTTGTCGGGGCCGTATTTCTCGGAAGTGAGTCCGAGGATCATAATGGGCGCGTCGGCGGGATTGACCTTGCGGTAGGTGGGGTTCGCGGGGAGATTTGCGGGGAGATAAGTGCGGGCGGAATTGATGGCGGCTTCGACGTCGCGGGCGGCGCCGTCGATGTTGCGGGAGAGGTCGAACTGGATGGTGATGGAAGTTGTGCCGAGGCCGCTGGAGGAGGTCATCTCCGTGACGCCGGCGATGTGGCCGAACTGGCGCTCGAGAGGAGTGGCCACCGAAGAGGCCATGATTTCGGCGCTGGCGCCGGGAAGGCTGGAGTTGACGGAGATGGTGGGGAAATCCACTTGGGGCAAAGGCGAAACGGGGAGGACGGTGAAGGCGATAGCACCGGCGATGGCGATGGCGATGGTGAGCAGCGTGGTGGCCACCGGGCGATGGATGAATGGAGCGGAGACGTTCATGGGAGCTCCGCTGGACCATGTTGCGGGCCGGTACGCGCTGCCAGAGGCTTGGGCGAGAAACGGCGGGCGAGCTTATCGAAGAAGATGTAGATGACGGGAGTGGTGTAGAGGGTAAGCACCTGGCTGACAAGAAGACCGCCGACCATGGCGATGCCGAGTGGACGGCGCAATTCGGAGCCGATGCCGCTGCCGAAGGCGAGCGGAAGGCCTCCGAGGAGGGCGGCCATGGTAGTCATCATGATGGGACGGAAGCGGAGGAGGCAGGCTTCGTAAATGGCATCGGTGGAACTCTTGCCGTGGCTGCGCTCGGCGTCGAGCGCAAAGTCCACCATCATGATGCCGTTCTTTTTGACGATGCCGATGAGAAGGACCAGGCCGATGATGGCGACGACGCTGAGATCCTGGCGGAAGAGGATTAAAGCGAGGAAGGCGCCGACACCCGCGGAGGGGAGTGTCGAAAGAATCGTGATGGGGTGGATGAAGCTTTCATAGAGTACGCCGAGGACGATGTATACGGTGACGAGAGCGGCGAGGATGAGCAGCGGCATGTTGGAGAGAGAATTTCGGAAGGATGCGGCTGTGCCCTGGAAATCGGCCTGAACGCTGGCAGGCATGTGGAGATCAGTTTGAACTTTTGTGACCGCGGAGATAGCGTCGCCGAGCGAGGCGCCGGGAGCGAGGTTGAAGGAAACGGTGATGGCGGGGAATTGTCCCTGGTGGTTGATGGAAAGGGATTGGGTTCTGGTTTCGAAATGAGAGAAGGCGCTGAAAGGAACGGCGCTGCTTTTTGCGGAGCTGGTTGCTCCTGCGGAAGTGGCTCCTTTGCTGAAAGCGCTGGCGGACGTGCCGGCGGTTAGCGCATTGACCGGGGCAGAGAGGGTATTGGCCGAAGGCGTGAAGAGCGCGGAGGTGGTGAGCGCGTTGGAGCCGGCGGAGGTAGAGCCGTTGCCGGAGGAACTGGCGGCCGCACCCTGGGTGCCGGCGGCGGCGTTGGACTGGATGTAGAGCTTGTTGAGCATGTTCGGATCAAGCTGGAATTGCGGCTCACTTTCCAGAATGACGTGGTACTGGTTCAACTGCGTGTACATGGTGTTGATCTGGCGCTGGCCGAAGGCGTCGTAGAGAGTGTTGTCGACGGTGGTGGGCGCGATGCCGAGGCGCGAGGCGGTTTGACGATCGATTACGAGAGACACAGCGAGGCCGCCGGGCTGCTCGTCGGTGGCGACATCTTCAAGGTCGGGCAATTTTTTCAGGCGGGTGACGAAGCGATTGGTCCAATCGCTGAGTTCGGCGGGATCGGGATCTTCGAGCGTGAACTGGTATTGGGTGCGGCTGACGCGGTCGTCGACGGTGATGTTCTGCACGGGCTGCATGAAGAGCTGGATGCCATGGACGTCTTGCAGCTTGGTCTGCAGGCGGCGGATCACGTCGGAGGCGTTGATGTTGCGCTCTTCGAGAGGCTTCAGGTTGATGGACATCCGGCCGCTGTTGGTGGTGATGTTGGTACCATCGGCACCGATGAAGGAGGAAAGGCTCTGGACGGCGGGATCTTGAAGAACGATTCTTGCCAGCTCCATCTGCTTTTCGGCCATGGCTTTGGAGCCGATGCTGGGCGCGGCCTGGGAAATACCCTGAATGATGCCGGTGTCCTGGACAGGGAAGAAGCCTTTGGGGATGTAAATGTAGAAAAAGATGGTGAGAAGAAGAGTGGCGAGAGCGACGAGAAGAGTGAGGGTCTGGTAGCGAAGGACGACTTTGAGAGTGCGGCCATAGAAAGCAATCATGCTGTTGAAAGCGTGTTCGGAAGCGCGAAAGAGGCGGCCTTGTTGCTCCTCGGGGTTATGTTTCAGGATGCGCGAGGCCATCATCGGCGTGAGTGTCAGCGAGACGATGGCGGAAACGACGATGGTGACGGCGAGGGTGACCGCGAACTCGCGAAAGAGGCGGCCGACGACATCGCCCATGAAGAGCAGAGGGATGAGAACGGCAATCAGGGAGACGGTGAGCGAAACGATGGTGAAGCCGATCTGCTCGGCGCCTTTTAATGCCGCTTGCATGGGCGGCTGGCCCTCTTCGATGTAGCGCGAAATGTTTTCGACCATGACGATGGCGTCGTCGACGACGAAACCGGTGGAGATAGTGAGGGCCATCAGGGAGAGGTTGTCGAGACTGTAGCCAAGCGCGTACATGGCGGCGAAGGTGCCGATGAGGGAGAGCGGGACGGCAACGCTGGGGATCACGGTGGCCGAGAGGCTACGCAAGAAAAGAAACATCACCATGATGACGAGGCCGATGGTGAGGAAGAGTTCAAACCTTACGTCGGAAATGGATGCCTGGATGGGCGTGGTGAGGTCGGTGAGGGTGGTGACCTCGATGCCTTTAGGGAGATTGCTTTCGAGTTGCGGGAGAAGCGCTTTAATACGCTGGACGACCCTGATGGTGTTGCCGCCGGGTTGGCGCTGGACGTTGACGATGACCGCGGGAGTTTTGTTCATCCAGGCAGCCTGGCTTTTGTTTTCGACACCATCCACGATTTTTGCGACGTCGGTGAGCATGACGGGAGCACCGTTGCGGAAGGCGACGACAACGTTGCGATAATCCTGGCTGGTGACGAGCTGGTCGTTGGCGTCGATCTGATAGTCCTGGCGGTCGCCGTCGAAATTTCCTTTTGCGGCGTTGACGCTGGATTGAGTGACCGCGGTGCGCAGGTCCTCGAGATTAATACCGTAGGAAGAAAGAGCGGAAGGATTGGCTTGAATGCGGACGGCCGGCTTCTGGCCTCCGCTGATGGTGACGAGGCCGACGTCGGGGATCTGGGAAATTTTGGGAGCGAGGCGCGTGTCCACCAGATCTTCAACTTGCGAGAGCGGAATGGAACTGGAGGTGACGGCCAGGGTGAGGACAGGCGCGTCGGCAGGATTTGTTTTGCTGTAGATCGGGGGAGCGGGAAGGTTGGCGGGAAGGAAACTTTGCGAGGCGTTGATTGCGGATTGGACTTCTTCCTCCGCGATGTCAATGTTCAGGCTGAGATTGAACTGCAGGACGATGACGGACGTTGCGCCGGAGCTGCTGGAGGTCATCTGGCTGAGGCCCTGCAACTGGCCGAATTGGCGTTCGAGAGGAGCAGTAACCGTGGTGGCGACGACGTATGGGCTGGCACCTGGATAGAAAGTGAGAATTTGAATCGTGGGATAGTCGACTTGCGGAAGAGCGGAGACCGGCAACTGCGTATAGCAGACGATTCCGACAAGCAGAATCGCCGCCATAAGGAGGGATGTCGCGACAGGTCTGAGAATGAATGGAGCGGACGGACTCAAGGAGCAGGGCTCCCGGCGCTGTTTCCTGCGGCGGGTTTGGAGGAAACGACGACTTTGGCGTTGTCCTGCAATTTATCGAAACTGCTGTTGGCCAGCACGTCGCCGGGGGAGATGCCGGTGGCTTCGGTGATGCCGGCATCGGTAACGACCGGCTGAATAACGCGCATGTGGGCGACATTGTCCTGGATGACATAGACGAAAGCGGTCTGGCCATTGTGCTGGATGGTGGAGGAGGGAATCAGTGTGGCGCCGTGATGGGAATCAACGAGAAGGCGGACGTTGACAAATTCATTGGGGAAGAGCGCGGCGTCCTTGTTGTCGAAATAGGCGCGAGCTTTGACGGTGCCGGTGGTCGTGTCGATCTGATTGTCGAGGGTGAGCAGCATGCCTGTGGCGAGGTGTTTGAGAGCCGAGCGGTCATAGGCGTCGGCGGTGAGTTTTGCGTTTTTGTGAAGGCGCTGCTGGACCTGGCCGAGATTGTCTTCGGGAACGGTGAAGATCACGGTGATGGGTTGGATTTGCGTGACGACGGCAAGCGCGAGGTTTCCGGAGGACTGCACGACATTGCCGGGGTCGACGAGGCGCAGACCGACTCTGCCGGAGATGGGAGAGAGGATGTGGCAGTAGTCAACCTGGATCTGATCGAAACGGACGACGCCTTCATCGATTTTGATGGTGCCTTGCTGCTGGAGGACGAGTTTTTCCTGATCGTCGAGAGTTTGCTTGGGAATGGCGTTGCGGTCCCAGGCGTCGTGATACCGCTGAAGGTCCATTTTTGATTGGGCGAGAAGATTGGTGTCGCGTTCGAGAGTACCTTGGGCCTGGAGAAGGGAAGCCTCGTAGGGGCGCGGGTCGATATCGATCAGCGAATCGCCTTTACGGACGAGCTGGCCCTCTTTGTAATGAACGGCCGTGACGATGCCATTCACCTGGCTGGTAATCGAAGCGGTGTAAACGGGTGTGACGGTGCCGATGGAGTCGAGATACACGCCGATATCACCCTGTTTCGCGTTTGCGGTGACGAGACTGACTGGACCGCCGCCACCTCGCGGGGATTTCGCGGCGGTCGCGGAAGCGTCGCGTTTGCGCAACACGAGATAGAATCCTCCTGCAAATACCAGGAGCACAATAATCCAAACGACGGCGCTGACACCTTTATGCCGGGTGGGTGAGCCGGGAGCCTGGTGTTCCGAACCAGAGGCTGAGCGAAAATTTTGATCAGTCGGCAAGTTGGTGATCCTTTGTCAGTACGGTGCAACGGGCTTCGGCCTGAAAGTCCGTACAGTATTGACGGGAATTGTGGGCTTTTTGGATACAGTCGTTTCCGCGAATCCGATGCTGGGAGCTTAAATCAGTTGGGTGCGGCCTCGCCAGTTCGACTTTCGTGCGGCACAATCAAGTTATGAATTCAGTGCGAGATACAGCTTGGATCGCGGAGCGGGCTGAGGCGCTTGGCTTTTCACTTTGCGGCGTAGCGCGGCTGGAACGATTTCCTGAACACGCAAGATTTGATGAATGGCTTCGGCGGGGATATGGCGGCGCAATGGGATATCTTGACGACCCGAAGCGGCGAGAGCCGGAGCGAGTGCTGGAGGGAGCGCGGAGCGTGATTGTATGCGCACTGAACTACAACACGGAGCATCCTTATTCGAGCGAGGCGACAGTTGCAGACGGCAACAGTGAAGCGCGCGGGTGGATTTCGCGTTATGCGTGGGGGCGTGACTATCACGAAGTGTTGTGGGAACGGCTGAACGAATTGGCGAAGGAGTTAAGCGAGCGGTTTCCCGGCGCACAGCAATTTCGGGCTTATGCGGACACCGGACCCGTGGCGGAGCGGTTGTTTGCCAAGTACGCAGGGCTTGGCTGGCTGGGAAAGAATACGCTGCTGTTAAACGAGAAGATCGGATCGTGGTTTTTTCTGGGTGTGATTTTCACGACGCTGGAGCTTTCGCCTTCGCTGGCTCGCGGCGAAATGCCGCCGGCGGATCTTTGCGGGAATTGCCGGCAATGCCTGGATGCCTGCCCGACGGGCGCTTTCGTTGAGCCTTACGTGATGGACGCGCGGAGGTGCATTTCCTATTTGACGATCGAGTTGCGCGGGAGCATGCCGGAGGAGTTTCGTGAAGCCATTGGAAACCACGTGTATGGTTGCGACATTTGCCAGGAGGTATGCCCATACAACCGGGAGGCGCCGGTGAC
>DASYXF010000138.1:0-3871 GCA_035935335.1 Candidatus Acidiferrum sp. | reverse complement strand
GAAAGCCAGCGCTCGCGCTCGACTTCGTTCGGCACTTCCTGAAACGCTTTCCGGATGCCGATGGCCATTGCGTCATCCTGAGCGGCCACCAGGTCGATGACCGTCTTTCGCGTGGTGGTCAGTTTCAGCCAGGAACGCACGGCCCGCTGCGCGCTCTCTTCGGTCCACTGGCCTTTCAAGTTGATCAGGTGCAGGTTTGCCGGCTTTTTTTCCAGCATGCCTTTCGCGCGGTCCTTGGCTGCGGAATTCTCGGAAGGACCCTGCATATAGAGCACGGCGCCGCCTCTCGGCAGCAACGCCGCGCACTGCTCTGCCTGGATGCGGCCAATCTCAATGTGATCTACCGTTACTATAAATACCGGCGCCTTGCCCAATCCGCGCAGTTCGGGCACGTAGGTCGCTTCGCGGTTCAGGACCACCCACGCGATGCCCTGATTGACGGCCGCGCGCGCGACTTGCGGCAATGCCGTGCCTCCCACCGGTTCGAAAATAATCGCGTTGGGGCGGTCGGCTTCCTCCACTTCCTGGATGACTTTCAGAATCTGCGTGCTCTGATTAATGGCGTCGTTGTCTGAATAAATGATCTTGAGATCGATTCCGTGCTTTTGTGCCGCCTGCTCCGCGGCATTTGCCTGTTCGACCTGGTAGTCGTTGTCGTTCGTCGTCAGAGAAATCAGTATGCGCAGGTTGCCCATAGCCTCGTCCGCTAGAGTTTCTTCTTAAACAATACACGCGTGCAAGGAGTTCGGCACGGGGTAGTGAGGCAAGTTTCGGGTCGGGAAACCGCGCAGTTGGCCCGGAAGCCTGTGTCAAATATCACAGTGGAAAGTGCATGCGTCACCGACCCTGCGTTAACCAATTCTAATTCAATGGTTTACGGGCTGAGCGGGGAGGGTACGTTGGCACGCCGATTGCTTCCTACTCTTGGTAGCATCAGTCTGCTCGACTACACGAATTTCGACCCGGAACAACGTTAATTCGCCAAGCGACGCGCCGGCGAAAGCCACAAAGGGAGTCCACATGAACTGGCAAGACCAATGTCGGCGCAAGACGGTGTCTCCGCAGGATGCCATGCAGTGCATCCAGTCGGGAATGCGAGTCTACATTCACCCTGGCTGCGCGGAGCCCGAAGCGCTGGTGGAGGCGCTGATGGCCCGCGGCCCGTTCGTAAAGAACGTGGAGATCGTGCACCTTCTGACGCTGGGACGCGCGGATTACATCGCTCCGCAGATGGAGGGGCACTTCCGCCACAACGCCATGTTCATCGGCGGCAACGTCCGGCAAGCTGTCAACGAAGGGCGCGCCGATTACACGCCCGTATTTCTCAGCCAGATCGAGGCCCTGTTCGAATCGGGCCAGATGCCCATCGATGTGGCGCTGATCCAGGTTTCGCCGCCCGATGCGCACGGCTTCTGCAGCTTTGGCGTGGGGGTGGACACGACCTTGACGGCGGCGCGCCAGGCAAAATTTGTTGTGGCCCAGGTGAACGACCAGATGCCGCGCACCTACGGCGACAGTTTCATTCACGTCAGCGATATCGATTCCATCGTGGAAGCTTCGCGGCCGCTGTGCGAGCTGCAGCCCATCGAGATCACCGATATGCACCGCGCCATCGGCAAGAATGTGGCCTCGTTAATCGAAGATGGCGCAACACTGCAACTGGGCATCGGCGGAATTCCCGATGCCGTGCTACTGGAACTCTCCGGCCACAAAGATCTCGGCATCCACACGGAAATGCTGAGCGACAGCGTCATCCCTCTGATCGAATCCGGCGTCATCAATGGAAGCCGCAAATCCGTTCATCGCGGAAAAATCGTTACCGGCTTTTTGTTGGGCACGAAAAATCTTTTCAGTTTCGTGAATGATAATCCGGCCTTCGAATTCCATCCCAACGCGTATACCAACGACCCCTGGGTCATTTCGGAAAATTACAAGATGGTGGCCATCAATTCGGCGCTGCAGGTGGATATTACGGGCCAGGTTTGCGCCGACTCAATCGGCACGTTTTTCTACAGCGGCATTGGCGGGCAGGTGGATTTTATCCGCGGCGCTTCCCGGTGCAAGGGCGGCAAGCCGATCATCGCGATTCCCGCAACCGCAAAGAGCGGGCAGATCTCCCGCATCGTGCCGATGCTCGATCCCGGCGCCGGTGTGGTTACCTCTCGAGGTTCAGTGCATTATGTCGTGACGGAGTTTGGCGTTGCCTATCTCCACGGCCGGACTATCCGGCAGCGCGCCGAAGCGCTCATCGAAATTGCGCATCCCAAATTCCGCGAGGAGCTCTACGCCTACTGCGAAAAGACCCGCTGGCTCCAGCGGCCTACGCTGGCCGAGTCTTGAAATACATGTAGCTCAGGCCTTCGAGGCCTGAGGTTTTTTCTCCCGGCTATCAAATCTCGATGGGGCAGGAAAACCCTCACCCCTCAAAGGGAGCTACAGCCTTTCGAATCCGAGACGGCTTCTCGGAAATAAAACTCACGGCTTCTCCCAATGCGCTGAAGTGAATTGCTTGGGATCGAAGACCGCGGGGTCGAGTTTCACGTCGCCATTGATTTCGGTGTATTCCTCGCTGAAAACTTTCTTGGCATCCGCGTAAACTTCCACCAGCGCGGCGATCCAGCCGCCGCCCAGTTTGCGGTAATCGGCGAACCGGATGTCCTGCACCTTGTTCGGATCGGTGCGGTCGGGTTCCAGCAAGCGCACAAACAGCATGCGGTCTTTCTCGACCCAGAACTGTTTGGATTTCAGGTCGCCCTTCTCCGCGCCGAAGACGTAAACGGGCTTCCCCTCCCAGGTATCTTCGTGAAATTTGCCGGCATCGAAGCCTTCTTTTCTGGCGATGGCCAGTGTCGCTTCCGGCGTCTGCTTGTACACGTCGAATCCGAGCACCAGCAGCATGTTTACTTGCGGCACGTTTGTCTTCAGCTGCCCTTCCTTGAAGACGGATACATTTCCATCCACCAGCAAGTAGCCGTTGCCGTCTTTCGGCGGGCCGATATCAATCCGGAGTTTCCCGGGCAGCATTGCCGCTTCGTACCAGGTCTCTACTTTGGTGGTGCCATCGGGATTGTAGGTGGTGCTTTTCTGCGTGAACGTTACCGCTGGATACCACGAAGAAGCGTATCGCCCGTGCATCTCTTTCACCAGCGATTCGCCGCTGTTCACCGTCGCCGGCTTCGCCGTCGAAAGTCCCATTGCTGCCAGAAACACCCCCGCCGCCATCAACAACAACTTCGAAGTTTTCATCGTTCGCTCCCTTGGCGCTCTCTGGGCAACCCGGCTCTGCGCCCGTGGCATCCCACCGGTTCCAGCCCCACGGCACTGTACTCGCTTAGACGCGCGGTTTGCCAGAAAATCTCAACCCATTTGGGATAGCCCTTGTTCATGGTGGCGTGTAACGTTGAAAACTTGCTGGAAGCCGGCGGGAAGGCTGTAAAATAATAGCTGTGATTTCCAAACGCGACGTCCCCTGCAGGAAATCTCCCGGCGGAATTCTCCGCAGTTCTTCCCTGGGCCCCGCGATCCTGGTTCAACTTGCTCTGCTGGCCCTGCTTTGGGCCCTTCCGGCTCTTGCCCAGTCGCCGCAAGCCTTTCCTGGCGCACAGCTTCCCGATTCACCCGCGCCGGGGAGCATCCACGGAACGATTGTTGATCCGAATGGAGCGCCCGTTGCCGGCGCCCGCGTAAAACTCATCCGGCAAGACCAGTCCCCAAACCAGGAGACGCAAGCGGGGGACGATGGGCAGTATTCGTTTGTGAACCTCGCCCCCGGCAGCTTCCAGCTCTCCTTCACGGCGGAGGGGTTTGCGACCCAGAATTCTTCGGGCGTGGTGCGCTCGGGAGAGAATGTGGTCGTCCCACAGATCACCCT
>DASYXF010000137.1:0-15331 GCA_035935335.1 Candidatus Acidiferrum sp. | reverse complement strand
GTTTTTCACTACGATGCGGCTCAGATTCTGCTATCCACCGACGCCCACACCGCCCTGACGCGTTACGCGGCGCGAGACGTCATCCGCCATCTGGCGTTGCTCCTCCTCGATCCCTCGCCCTTCAACTCCGAACGCTTCAAGCAAATCGTCGGTGAGCTCAAAGAAAAGCTTGAAGTCCGCAGCCGCGATCTCTTCCACCCCATCCGTCTCGCACTGGCCGGCCGCACCGGCGAAGGCGAACTTGACCGCGTAATCCTGCTCCTCGATGAGGCCTCCGTTCTGCCGTTTGCCGTCCCGGTAAAATCCGTGCGCACCCGCATCCTGGAATTCTGCTCAGCTTTGGACTGACCCGCTGCATCTTGCTTGAAAGTCTCCGTGACCTCTGTGTTCTTCCTCTGTGCTCTCTGTGTGAGATCTTTCCTTCTCTGTTTCCCAAACTTTCAACTTTGAACGTTCATCTGTAAACTCTCTTTCCATGGATCGTCTCACCGGCATTCACGCCGTTCGCGAAGCCCTCGAAGCCGGCAGCGCCTTCGACCGCATCCTGATCGCCAAGGGGCGTCAGGATACCCGCGTCGAAGAAATCGTGCAGCTTGCCCGCGCGCAAAACATTCCCGTGCGTTTTGAAGACCGCGGGCAGCTCGATCGCCTGGCCAACTCGCGCGATCATCAAGGCGTTGTAGCTATCGCCGCCGCGCGTCCCCCGGCTACGCTTGAAAGCCTTCTCGAGCACGCCAACAAATCCAAGGGGCAGATCGGGCTGATCGTTCTTCTCGACGGCGTCGAAGATCCCCACAACCTCGGCGCCATCATCCGCACCGCGCTGGCCGCCGGCGCCCACGGCATCGTCATTCCCGAACGCCGCGCCGCAGGCCTCACGGACACGGTGGCGCGCGCTTCAGCGGGCGCGTTAGCACACCTGCCCGTGGCCAAGGTTGTGAATCTGGTGCGTGCGATGGAAGAATTAAAGGAAGCAGGCTACTGGCTGGTAGGTTTGGATGAAACCGCCGGAAAAAGCTACACCGACATTGACTACAGCACGCCCACAGGCATCGTCATGGGCGGCGAAGGCAACGGCCTCCACGAGCTGACCCGCAAGCGCTGCGACTTCCTTGTATCTCTACCCACCACCGGCCCCGTAAAATCCCTGAATGTAAGCGTAGCCACCGGCGTAGTCCTCTTCGAAGCCCTCCGCCAGCGCAATCACGGAAGCGGTAATCAGTAAGCGGTAATCGGCAATCGGAAAGATAGGCGGACCGTGATGTGGGCTTAGATTGTCCGGTTTCTCGCCCTACGAGGAATTGATTCAAGGTCCGATAAGTCCAGTGGTAACCGTGACGGCGGCCACCCTGTCATCCGAATCCAAATTGATGAGTATCTGTGTTCTCTCTACAATCAGACTGTCCTCGACGCGCTTATCACCGTACAGAGCCTTCTTTGCAGGGTCTACGGTAGTTTTGAAGCCGCACTTTTTGAGGATATCTACCGCCATCTCTGAGGGCATTCCCGCATGGATTTCTTCTTTTATGTGTTTTTCACAGCCGGATTGCCTTCCAGTCCCGCAGGATGATTGCCAAAAAGCAATCCAGATGAGAAGCGACCAAATCCTTGTTGTGCTCTTATTCATCACATAACCTGAAATTCAGCTGCGGCGAAAGCGCGTGTTTCCTGCTCTTGAGCGATTTCAATTGTCATACTGCATCAGAGAAAATACATCGAGCCCCGGCAACTTCTTCCGCCCATTCAAGAAATTCAACTCGACCGCGAATGCCGCGCCGTCCACGGTTCCTCCGAGCGAGCGGATCAACTCCACTGCCGCTGCAGCGGTGCCGCCCGTGGCCAGCAGGTCGTCGCAGAGCAGTACCTTCTGTCCCTTCTGCACGGCGTCTTCATGCATCTCCAGCGTGTCCGTGCCGTACTCCAGCGCATAGGAAATCTTCGCCGTTTTCGACGGCAGCTTCTTTGGTTTGCGCACTGGCACAAAGCCCGCCTTCAGACGATAGGCCAGCGCCGGGGCAAAAATAAATCCCCGCGCCTCGATCCCCGCCACCAGGTCGATATGATGGCCGTTGTAGTGTTCGCACAGCCGGTCGATCATCACATTAAAACCTTTCTTGTCTTTCAGCAGCGTAGTGATGTCATAAAAGAGGATTCCCGGCTTCGGGTAGTCCGGAATCTCGCGGATCAACTTTTTCAAATCGTCCATTCTCTCGGCTCCTGGTTATTCGGTGAAATGTTATTCCGTGAACTCAACGGTGAAATTCCCCACGTATTTGGCCTCAAGGTCGCTCGGTTCTTCGCTGACACGCCCCACCTGGGCCATGATGGGCCCGCGCTCCAGCGCCTTGCGCAGCTTTTGCAGCTCCTCGGGCGTGCCCATGGCGAAAACTTCCACGCTGCCGTCGCGCCGGTTGCGCACGTACCCGTCGACAGGGATTTTCCCCGCGGTGTGCTCCACAAAATTCCGGTAGCCCACTCCCTGCACTCGGCCCGTGACTAAATAGCGACGCGCGACAATCCCTTCATTCACAATATTCCGAGTTTAGCAGAGCCGCCGCCCGTTCTTCCAAATCGGCGTCCGGGCGTGGCGCCGTTGCGCTACACTGGTTTTTGGGCGTCAGGCGGCGCAATTTCCTGCTGAACGCATCTAATTTCTTATGTTCCTTATGCTGCGAACCCTGCCGAATCTTGTTAGTCTCGTAACCCGACCGCACGTTCTCCTTGTGGTTTTCGCAGGGTCGTTCCTGGCGATCACTGGCGCGGCCGCGCAGGAAAGCCCCGCCGGGCCGCAAGCGCCTCCGCCCGAACACAAAGTGGAGCGCGTCGTCGTCGGCGCGGCCACGCCCGAAGCCCCACCCGCCCTTCCTCCCGCGCAGATCATCAGCGCTTTCACCAAAAAAGAGGATCTGTACCAGGCGGAGCGGCCGCTCTACTCCTATCGCCGCACCATCCGTATCCAGGAATTCGGACCGGACGGAAAACCGGCCGGCGAATACAACGCCACTTATCAGGCCGTCCGCTCCAGCAGCGGACAGCTCTACGAAAAAGCGCTCGCTGCGCCGGAATCTTCGCTGCAATACATCCAGTTTGAACCTGACGACGCGCATTCGGTCGGGAACGTTCCGGCCTTCCCGCTAACCACCGATCAGGTCGCCAAATACAACGTGAAATTCCTGAGCAGCGAAAAAGTCGACGAGATCGATTGCTACATTTTTGAAGTTCATCCCAAAACGCTCGATCGCAAGCACCCGCTTTTCGACGGCATCGTCTGGGTGGATCAGAAATATCTGGAAGTGGTGAAGACGTATGGCAAGTGGGTCACCGACCTTGGCCCCATGCGCTCCGGCGCCCTGCCTTTTAATATGTACGAGACCTACCGCGAAAACGTGGAAGGCAAATACTGGTTTCCCAACTATTCCCGTTCTGAGGATGTTTACAAACTGCAGGGCCGCGAAGTTCCTGTGCGCGTCACCATCAAGTGGTCGGACTTCAAGCCCTTCCCCGCGGTCGAAGTCGCGCATCCAGCGACAACTTCGTCACCGACTCCCGCACCCACCGCCAAACCGTGACGCTTTGGCCCTGTAGCTCAGGCCTTCAGCTTGCCTGCGGCAGGCAGGGCCTGAGGATTTCCCTCCCACCCTACGGTCCTGTCAACCCTGCGAAAAACCTCACCCCTAAAGGGGTGAGCTACAGGTTGTACAACTGCCGTAACGCGCCCGGCAACTCCTCTAACCTCTCCAACAAGATCTCCGGCCTCACCGCTCGCAATCTCTTTTCCGTGGGAAACGGCCCCAGCACTGCGATTGCTCGCACTCCCGCCGCCCGGGCCATCTCCACATCCTCCGGAGTATCGCCGACGTAAACGCAATTTCGCGCGTCCGCTTTCATCTCGCGCAGGGCTTTCAGCAAAGGAGCCGGATGTGGTTTCTTCTCCTGCGTGTCTCCGCCCAAAACGCGAGTTCGAAACACGCGGGTCAACCGGAATTCCCGCAACTGGCGGCTCACCCGGTCGCGATCCCCGCTGCTGACGAGTCCCAGCTTGTGCCGCCCGTTCAATTGCGCCAGCACTCTGCGCGCTGCCGACATCAGCTTCGAGGGATGCTTCTCGTAATGTGCCCGCCAAACGCGATCGGCCTCGGTCCAGCGCTCCTCAGGAATTTTCGCCGCGCGGTAGACTACATACCAGTCCGGCGAATAGTGCCGCTCCAACTCTGCCAGCCCCCAATCCACACCCATTGCGCGGAACATGGCGAGAAAGGCCTGGGAATCCGCATGGTAGGAATCCAGCAGCGTGCCATCCCAATCGAACAGCACACCGTGAAGAACGGGCCGAGGAGTCATCTCTTTCAGAGTAGCAGAAACACCCCAGCGGGATGTTAGGAGCAGGGAACTGGTTCAAAAACGATTGTTATTCTACGACGGAGAAGCGTCCTGGGATATTGTCATCCCGGTCGAACGCAAAGTCATCGAAACTTACGGCGATCCCGAACCAGCCCGGCATGTTCGCCGGTTCCACGCGCCTTACATGCGCTTTGGAGGAGACCACCACATTCCCATACCCCAGCGGCCGGCTGACCAGCACGATATCCAGCTCGATTTCCGTATCTACGGCCAGCGTTTTAGGGCAGAGGAAGAACACCCCCGAGGAACTGATATCCCGTGTGACCAGGGTGACGGGATAGTCCTCCAGGAGCCCGTTTACGCTTCTCAGCTTCAGCGGCAGCTTCAGGGAAGCCCGGGGGCATTCCCGCTGCTCCAGATGGACTCCTACGGCGTGAGTAGGCACCCGCACGAAGCGGCGCGGCTGTGGCGCCCGTAACAGCGGCATTACCCGCAGCGACGGCACCGGTGCAGTGGCTGGCATCGACGGAAGTGACGGGGCGGGCGCAACGGTGGCTTGCGCCTTAACGTCTGTTTGTACTGGAAGATTGTCCCAAGCTAGCGCGTGATTGGCGGCACTCATCTCACCCCTCAGAGAGATG
The DNA here is from genome assembly GCA_035935335.1 of Candidatus Acidiferrum sp. GTDB lineage: Bacteria > Acidobacteriota > Terriglobia > Acidiferrales > UBA7541 > Acidiferrum. The sequence goes on along the minus strand of DASYXF010000137.1, from coordinate 10,349 downwards.
ACTCTACAAAGGCCCGACTGCCTTAGTTCCATTACTTGACGTGCTAGAGCGAACCCCAAGAAGAAGTTGGGCTGCTAAAATGCCATCTATAGGGGGTGAGTGTCAATCTGTGGAAAACACCCGAAGTGTCCTAAAACGAAACACTTAGGACTAGTACTCGGGCCACCTTGGCGTCTAGTCTTTCCTTCCTCTTCTCCTTTTCCCGCGCCTTGTTCCAATATGGCCGCTGCTCCTTCTACCATTCCACGCTATCTTCACATCGAACAGTTCTGGCCATGAGCGCTCCTTCCACTCCCTCGTCCTCTGCAGTTTCCACGGTGGTGCCAGGCGCCTCCGCCTCGCCTCGTGCCATGGTTTTGATCGCCTTTGCCGCGGTGTATGTTCTCTGGGGATCTACTTATTTCTTTATTCGCATCGGCGTCGAAACAATTCCGCCTTTCGTTCTGGCAGGAATCCGGCACGTCGCCATCGGCGTGGTTTTCTATCCGCTGTTTCGCTACCAGAGCAAAGAGAAACCGACGCCCGCTCAATGGCGGACGACCATCATCACCGGGCTGCTCTTGCTTCTCTGCGGCAACGGAGCGCTGTCGTGGGCGGAGACGCGCGTCCCCTCAGGGATTGCGTCGCTTCTGGTCGCGACCGTCTCGCTCTGGATGGTTATTCTCGATTGGTTGCGTCCGGGCGGCGTCCGTCCGGGAGTGCGCGTGCTGATCGGCTTTGTTCTTGGATTTGGGGGCATCGCCTTACTGGTGGGCCCCTCCCATCTTGGTGGTTCGGAGCGCGTCAATCCACTCGGTGCTGTGGTTCTCATCCTGGGTTCGCTCGCCTGGGCGGCCGGCTCCATCTATTCGCGGCATCACCCGGTTCCGCACTCGCCGCTCCTCGGCGTGGCCATGCAGTCGCTCGCGGGTGGCGCCGGATTATGGATCGTCGCCGCAGCCACGGGAGAGTTGCACCAGTTTCATCCCGCCCAGGTCACATTGCGCTCCTGGCTCGCGGTTCTGTATCTTTTCTTTTTTGGATCCGCGCTCGGCTTTTCCGCGTACATTTACATCCTCAAGCACAGCACGGCGTCCCGCGTAGCCACCTACGCCTTCGTCAACCCGGTTGTTGCTCTTTTCCTCGGCTGGTCCCTCGGGGGTGAAGCAATCACGTTGCGAACGCTCATCGCCAGCGGCACCATTCTTGCCGCCGTGTTGCTGGTGATCCTGACGCCGCATAAACCGGACGTTCCGCCCGAAGAAGTGGTGCCGTGTCCCGGCGAAGCCTGAGCCCACTTTGACGCATCAAACCGGATAGATTGCTATGATCGGTTTCTGTATTCTTGGCGCATGATCACCATGGCAAGCAGTTCTAAATCAGCAAACATCACTCCACAGGCAGCGGCGCAATTCTGGCAAGCCGCTCTGCACCGCGACCCGCGCGCCGACGGTAAATTCTTCCTCGCGGTGCGCTCCACACATATTTATTGCCGGCCGACGTGCCCCGCGCGCAGGCCGCTTCGACAAAACGTTGTTTTCTTCCGCACCCCGCAGGAAGCCGAAAAGAATGGCTATCGCCCGTGCCGCCGCTGCCGCCCTCAGGAACAACTGGAAGCGATCTCGCTGGTAAAGCAGGCGGCGAAACTTCTCGGCGGCGCCAGCGAGGAAGACTCGCTTCGTCTCGGTTCGATTGCCGCTCAATTGCGCGCCTCCACCGCGAAGCTGCGCCGAGTGTTCCACCGCGTCACCGGTTTATCGCCACGGGAATTTGCACACGCGGCGCGCCTGGAAAAATTCAAGAAAATGCTGCGCGAGGGCGCGGACATTTCCGAAGCGCTGTACGCCTGCGGCTACGGTTCGCCGAGCCGCATCTATGAAAAAACGAACGCTCAGTTGGGAATGACCCCGGCCTCGTACCGGAAGGGAGGAGCAGGAATGAAAATCGGATTCACGGTTGCTGCGAGTTCGTTGGGCAAGGTATTGGTGGCGGGAACGGAGCGCGGAGTTTCGGCGGTTTATCTCGGCGAAGACGAGAGAACCCTGGTGAGCGAACTTCAGAAAGAATACCCGCGCGCGGAAATCGCGCGCTCCACCGCTGGCAACGAAACCTGGCTGAAGGAAATTCTCAGCCGCGTGGAAGGCCATGCGCCCAGCAAGGAGCTCCCGCTCGACGTTCAAGCCACGGCGTTCCAGCGCCGCGTGTGGCAGGAATTGCAGAAAATCCCGCTGGGCGCCACCCGTACGTATACGCAAGTTGCGCGAGCTCTTGGCAAGCCAAACTCCGTTCGGGCCGTGGCCCGCGCCTGTGCCACGAATCCCACGTCCATCGTGGTGCCGTGCCATCGCGTTATCCGCACGGACGGCGAACTGGCAGGCTACCGTTGGGGCCTGCAACGCAAGCAGAAGCTGTTGGAAAGGGAAGGGGCGCGGGCCTGAAAGGTGCTGTAGCTCACCCCTTCAGGGGTGAGGGTTTTCAGTGCCCCGGCAAGATCGTAGATGTGGTTATGGAAACCCTCGGGCCTGAAGGCCCGAGCTACAGCTTATTCGCGGGGTTTCTCGATCTTCGTGCCTTTCGGCCAGTCGGCTTTGAATTTGCCGTCGCCGATCTTCAAATTCTTCATTACGTTTTTGTAGCGCGACAGGAAATAGTCGCCGGAACCCGTTTCGAGGAATTTCTGCTGCACCGGCAGCCAGGATGCCTCGTCCACCCACATCACAATTTTGGTAATCTGCTTCCGCACCTCATCCGAGCGCGGCACCAGTTCCACCAGCGCCATCTTGTGCCCGTCCATCTCTTCTTCTCCCGACAGGCTTATCTCGTAGCTCTTCCTCAGGCTCTCGACGCGAGTCCCGAATCCCAGGGCCAGGTATTGGTCGGCAAGGACGCGGTTCTTTCCGATGTTGTACTCCTCAACTCTATTTATTTTCGGGGTGTAAATGTAAAGATTGTCGCCATTCCGGATGATCGTCCGCGGATCCGGCGAAATAAAATCGATGCGCAGCTTGGAATCCTTGCGCACGTAAATCTCGCCTGATTCGGTCGAGGTATCCTTTACCACCGCGGTGTATTTGATGTGATCGAGCGCGGCCGTCAGGCTGCGAAAATCCTCCGCCGACCGGTCCATCATGGTCAGCACGTAATCCAGGGTCATCTTCCCGGAGTTCTGTCCGCTGCCCGCTGAAGCCGGTGAGGCCAGCCAGCCAAGCAGAAAAAGCAAAGCAAGAAGGGCCGTTTTTCTCAATGCATCCCCTGTCTCGTTCCAAACTTTCTACCCTTAAATCGTAGCACAAGGGGACGGCCGCCGACTCGGATCCTGGTAGCGCGAATTAGATCGGGGAATTAGTGCTTGATTTCGACCTGGTAGGCGATCACGTTACCGCCGGCGTCGCGCAGGGCTTCGATTTTTCCGATCGAAAAGCGTCCGTCCTGCAGCCCCGCGCCGGCATTCTGCAGCGCATTATGAAGGTCATTCTGAAGAGCGGGCGTCCGGGTAGGCGGAGCCAGAATACGCGAATCCACCCGATAGACTTCCACATCGCCCGATTTTGAAAGGAGTTCCACCTGCGTGGAATTCACCGGCAGGCCCACTTGTGGCTGGTCGTGGAACCAACTCTTCGGCGTGAACACAAATACCAGGATCAGAATCACGGCAACGTCGTACTGCCACGAGCCGCGCTCGTAGGACCAGAAAAACGTCCGGTACAAAAATTGACCGATTCCCGCCATGGTTCAGTCTGCAGGCACTCCGTCAACGATCACGCCGTCGCGCATGTGCACCACACGGTCAAAATAGGTGGTGGCTTCCGGGTTGTGAGTGATCATGACGATGGTTTGCCCCAGATCCTTATTCAACCGCCGCAACATTTCCAGCACAATTTCCGAATTCTTGGTGTCCAGATTGCCGGTCGGCTCGTCAGCCAGCAGGATTTTCGGTTCGTTGATGATCGCACGGGCAATGGCCACACGCTGCTGCTCGCCGCCGGACATCTCCGACGGCCGGTGCTCCAGCCGGCCATCAAGGCCCAGCATTTTGGTGACGACTTCAAACCGGTGAGGATCGAATCCGTCGCCGTGAATGTATTGCGCAATCGCGATGTTGCCCTTGGCCGAAAGCGCCGGAAGCAGATTGAATCGCTGGAAAACGAAGCCGATTTTGTGCCGCCGGAGTTTCGTCCGCTCGGCATCGTTCATCGCCACCAGGTCGTTGCCGTCCACCAGCACTTTCCCGCGCGAGGCTTTTGCCAGTCCGCCGATCACGTAGAGCAGCGAAGACTTCCCGCAGCCCGACGGCCCCATCACCGCCACCGACTCGCCCGGTAGTACCTCGAAATTTACGCCCCGCAGCGCCGGCACTTCCACTTTGCCCGCGTGATACAGCTTCCAGACGTTCTCGACTTTGAGTATCGGCTCCAAGGTTTTGAGCTCGGGCTCCGTGATTCCGGTGGGATTCGTTCGTATTGTAACTGTGATTGCCATCTCTGCCTAGTTTCCCATCCCCGTGGCGTCCACCTTAAGGTGGACGCTACAACCTATTTAGCATTAATCGTATGAGAGCGCTTCGACCGCATCTTTGCGGCTCGCCTGCCAAGCCGGATAACTTGCGCCCACCAGCGCGCCAATAATCGCGATCACCGCCGCGCGCACAATCCACTCCGCGGTAATAAGGATGGAGAGTGTCGGAAAGAGGCGGAGGAATCCCGCCCGCACCACATAGCTCAGCCCGATCCCCGCAAAAATTCCCAGCAGGCAAAGCAACGTGGCTTCGGCCAAAAGTGCGCGGATAATCAGGAACTTGCTGGCTCCCAGTGATTTTAACACGCCGATGTCCCGCGTCCGCTCCAGCACTGTCGTGTACATCGAGAGGAAAATCACCAGCAACCCGATGGAAACGGCCAACGCGATCATGGAAGTAATGAAGGTCTGAAGCGCCGGAATGTTCGTGGAGGTCATCAGGGTCATGAATTCCTTCACTGGGCGAACCGGATAGTTGGGAAGAAGCTCTTTGATTTCGCCGATAACGTCCGACGTGTGCTCCGGCCTGGTGCACCGCACCAGAAAAATCGTCGCTTTGTCTCGGCCACCGACCAACTCCTGCAGCGTGGTGATGGGTACGAAGATCCGCCCCGCCTTGCCGTGTTCCACAACGCCGACAACTTTCCAGGAGTGATTCAGCAGGGTGTACGTGTCCCCGACCTTCACGTGCTTTGCTTTGGCCTGCCAGTCGTCCACCAGCATGTCGTCCGGCCCCTGCAGGTCGTGCCCTTCATAAAACACAAAGCCGTTCGAAACGTCACGGAAGGAAACCGGGTCGATGCCCCAGATCGTTTCCACGCCGCCCGAAGTGTTGAACTGCAGAAACGCCGGGCTGACGTACTGCACGTATTTCAGCTCGTGAATTTTTCCACCGATCTTGATTGGCATCGGCGAACCGCTCATCACGATGAAAATCTGCGCTGACGGCGCCTGCACCATGATGTCCGCGCCAATTCCCTCAATTCGCTTGGCGGTCTCCTGCAGCATTCCGGAAGTCAGCCCCACGATGACGATGACCAGCGTCACTTCCACCGCGATGGCCACCACGCCAATCAGCGTGCGCACCGGCCGGTGAAATAAATTCCTGAAAACAAACTGGCCCATCATGGCCGCTTCTCCACGGAATTTTCACCCACGTGCACAACCTCCGCCCCCGCCGGCGCTTCCAGTTTGAAGCGATCTGCATCCAGCGCCTCATTCAAACCAATCTTGCTGATGGTCAAGTCCAACCGGTATTCGTCGCGAGGGCGGTCGATGCGAATGCTCATCGGATATTCGTCAGTGCTACCCGCCGCAACCGGCTGCCAGTTCGCATACCGCACATCGGAAAGCAGAGCGCCCTTCGGCCCGTATGCCTGCAGCCGCACCACACGCAAATCCGCCCGGTCAAACCATATCTTGCGCAAAATTTCCGACTTGTAGCCGCCGCGCAGCACTGTCAGCACGTAATACCGCGCGTTCTCGTCGTTGTATTCCTCAATCAGGACCACTTCTTCTTTGCGCACTTCCGGCCACAGAACCGCGTCCACCAGGTGCTGCGGCCGCAGATTTTCAATGGGCTTGCTGCTTTGCCGCTCCAGCGCCACCTGGCCAACCAGGAATTTGTTCTTCGGGGGGATCGAAACTTCAAACGTCTGCCCGTCGCTGACCATATCGAAAACGGTTTTTCCGACGACGGGTACCTGGCCGATCATGCGGATGTTGTAAGGCCGCGACGCCAGCAAAAACGCCTTCACTTCGTGGTATTCGTCAATCACGCCGCTGTATTTCGTTCCTGCGGTCGGCTTCAGTTCCAACGTGGCATCAATGCTCTTTAGCCCGCGAGCCAGCGCGTTATAGCGATCGAGCAACTCTTCCTCGCTCGCTTCCCGTGCCACGGGCCGTTCCGTCACAGGCACTTTCGTGGAGTTTGTGACCGTGCGGGGGCAGCCGCCAGCCGCGGCCGACACTGTCAGCAAAATCATGCTCTTCCAGATGCGTTTCATCCGTGAATTCCGTGCCTTTTATCCAAACATGGCAATTTAACAACCAACCTGCGGAGCGTCAAACCGCTCCTCACTGGGGCCGTGCAATATGCACGTCAAACGGCTGTAGCGCGGGCCGCGCCCGGCGGATAATTTCGCTCGGCCACAAAGTTGTGCTCAGCAGCGTCACCCAGCCGTCGTCAGGCTCGCAGATTGCGCAAAACGAGTACCGCGCGTAAGCATCCTGATAAGCGTCCAGCCCGCGATGGGAAAGCTCGCTCTCGACCGTTGCATCCGCTTCTTTCGCCGCGGCTCCGCAGCGTAATCCGAAGGTCTCACCTGCGAAACGCGCAACCAGGCTCCGCAATTTCTCGCCGGCCGGTTGTCGAATCACCAGGCAGCGGTTCGCCGCTTCGCGGAATTCCACTTCGTGGTTCTTGCAGTATTCCCGCACACGATCCAGGTGGCTGAAAAAATCCAGCACCCAGGCTTCGTCGCCCGCCAGCGCGGGAAATACCGCTGCCCAGATCGAAGCGGCTTCCTCGCCCCGCAGCGGTTCGCGGCTCTCCGTTTCGATCAACTCCAGTCCGACGGCTTTTGTGTCGGAGCCAAGATCCATCGCCTGCACATCCAGCGAATACGGCGGCAAATCCGGCAGGTTGTTTTCCGGCGGCAAAATTACTCTTCCTCGATTTCGCCAAAGGTGGCGTGAAACTCCGGCGAGGCCTTGCGCACGTCCAGCCAGTCAAAGAACGTGTCCGGCGCCTCCAGCCAGATGCGGAACCACTCCGCGATTTCTTTTTTCTCCTTGCGCTTTTGCTCGTCCACTTTGCGGTTGCGCGAAATCATCTCCGCGCGCCGTTTGCCCAGCCGCGCTATTTCCAGCACTCGTTCTACCGCCGCCCGTTCGCCGTGCTGGCGAAACCGCCGCAGCAGTTCGTCCAGCCGCGTCAGGCTGACTTCCGCGTCCTGCAGGGTTGTGAAATGCAGAATATCTTCGAACTCTTCCTCGAAGCGCTCTTCCGCTTCCTCGCGGTCGGTCAGCTGGATTTTCCAGCCCGCGCCTTTGAGCACGTCGGCGATGTAATCATTGCCGGTCTTTCCCGCTTCGCCGTGATCCGCCATCAGTTTGCGCCGCAACTGGTCGATCTCCGCCACGGTCCACTTCTCCACGCCCAGGTCGCGCGCCGCGTCCAGAATCATGTCCTTCTTGTGTTTGAGCGTTTCGCTCATCGTTTGCCTTTACGTGCCGGCCCGGCCGCACGGGTATGATGCGCTTCCACGACGGGGGGTTCCGCGGGCTCCCCCCTCAGCAGGCGGTGATATTTGGCCACATTATTGTTGTGTTCCGCCAGTGTTGCCGCAAAAAAATGCCCGCCCTGCGTGTTGGCCACAAAATAGAGATAGTCTGTCTGCGCCGGATGTAGAGCCGCGCGCAAGGCGACTTCGCCGGGATTCCCGATCGGCCCCGGCGGCAACCCGCGGTTCCGATAAGTGTTGTACGGCGAATTAATGCGCAGATCCCTCAGCGTCAGAGTGCCATTGTACTCGTCGTCCATCTGCAGCGCATAAATTACGGTCGGGTCGCATTGCAGCGGGATGCTCTTCGCCAGCCGATTCGTGAAGACGCCGGCCACCAGCGGCCGTTCGCCGGGCTTTGGCGTTTCGCGCTCCACCAGCGAAGCCAGCGTTACCACCGAGCCGATCGAAACGGGTGGATCGCTTCCCTCGCTTCCGTTTGGCAAAATGTTTGCCAGTGCCTCCCGGAATTTCCGCACCATCATCCCGGTCAATTCCTCGGCGGGCGCATGCTTCGGCAGATTATAGGTCGCGGGAAAAAGAAACCCCTCCAGCGTTCTGGCATCCGGAAACAGGTCCTTGATCTGGGTGGGGTCTTCCGCCGCTTTCAGGAAATCATCCGCGGACATATACTTCGCGGCCTCCAGTTCGCGGGCGATGTCGAAAATCGTTTCGCCTTCGCGCACCGTAAAGGGCTGTTCGTAAACCTGGCCGTTCGCCAGCTTCCAGAAAACTTCCTTTCCCGAAAGCGGATGATCGAACAGGTATTCGCCGGCTTCCAGCGTTCTCTTCGGATGCCTGCGGGCGTAAAGCTCAAACGCAAACGAATTCCGGATCACCCCAGCCTTTTCCAAAATGTGCGCCGCGGCCCGCCGCGAGGCCCCATGGGGAATGTCCACGTACAATCCATCCGTGGGAATCGTGCCGTACGGTTTTTCGATGGAATACCAGACGTACCCGGCGGCGGCACCGGCGGCAAGCAAAACCAACAGGATGAGGGCGGCGAGGATTTTCAAATTAGCGGCTCCCCGCCGCGAGGGGCGTTCGTGCCAGATATTCGCGCAAAATCACCATCGCGGCCACCGCATCCACGGTGTACTTTCCATCCGACGCGCCCTTCGTCTTCTTTCGTCCGTGGGGAGTTTCTTCGTGCACAATCCGGCGCCCCATCTCTTCTTCCAGAATCCGTTCGGCTTCCCAACTGCTCAGCCGCTCGTCCACCATCTCGACGGGTAACCCAATCTGTTTTTGCACGCGCTGGGCGAATCGCGTCGCCTCGTCGGCCATCTCGCCACCTGAGCCATCCAGCCGCAAGGGAAGGCCCACCACAATCTGGCGCACGCCCAAATCCCGCGCCAACTCCCGCAGCCGGCGCATATCCTCATTCCGGTTGACGCGCTCCATTGTGTCGAAGGGCTGAGCAATCCGCGCCGCGCTGTCCGCCAGCGCCAGTCCGATCTTTGTGCGCCCGTAGTCCAACGCCAGAATCTTGAACGTTGTCTGCGCCCGTTCCGGCGCCAAAACACCGCTTTTTTGTGGATTTCCGCTCACCTACTCAGTATAGCCCGAACGCCACTGGCCACGCCCGCAAGCGCGCCGCGATTTCCCTTTCGTGCACCGGTAGCACAGGCTTTAGCCTGTGCGCCCTAATGTAGTGGCCGGTTTTTAGACCGACTCCTCCGCTCAAGGTTTTCTTCCGCGCGCGCCACTCTCCCAATCCGCCCACATGCCGAGTGTCTTCATCTCCTGGTCGAGGCCGGTTTCCTTCATCATGGTTTCGATCTGCGGCCGCGAATACCTCGGCCCAATCGGCTCGGCGCGGTCCGCGATGCCCCATGCAGTCACGGCCGCCAGCACCGTGTTCAGCTTCAACTCGCGAATGTCCACTTTGTCGAACGTGTCCGAAGCGGCGTGATAGTTGGCTAGATAGTTCGCCACCTCTTGGTTGGCCACCAGGTTTGGCACACCCTCCAGCAGGAAATCAAAATGGTCCGTGCCCCAGTCTGCGTCAAACGTGTGGTTATCCACGTCCCATCCGGCGAACGGCTTCAAGATTTCCCGCACCGCCGGCTCAATGTCGTGGCGCCCGCCCAGCGAAAAACCCGTCACGCGGCCGTTCCCCGAATCGAAAATCACGACGCCGCGGTATTTGTCCAACTCCGCGCGATGGGCTTTCACGTACTGCCATGACCCGAACAAGCCTTCCTCTTCGCCACTGAACAAAATGAACCGGATTGTCCGCCGCGGGAGCAGTCCGCTCGCCTTGATGGCCCGCGCCGCTTCCACCACCAGCGCCGCGTTGCAGCCGTTGTCCAGCGCGCCGGTTCCGAGTTCCCAAGAATCCAGATGCGCGCCAAGCACCACAATTTCGTCCGGCTTCTCGTAGCCGCGAATTTCGGCCACCACGTTCTGCTGCTCCACGGGTCCGCCGATCTTGTTCGGCATGGTCAAGCGTACGCGTACCTTCCCAGGACTCGCGAGCGCCACGCGCTCCAGCCGCAATCCGTCTTCGCGCGCCACTACGGCCTGAGGAAGGCGCTCCACTTTTCCGTCCGTGCTGTTCGTGTGCCG
>DASYXF010000136.1:0-12228 GCA_035935335.1 Candidatus Acidiferrum sp. | reverse complement strand
ACCTGGAAAATGTGGGTTTCACGAAGCGGCATCACACGTTCTTCGAGATGCTGGGGAATTTTTCGTTTGGAGATTATTTCAAGAAGGATGCGGTGGCGTTCGCCTGGGAATTGATAACCTCGCCGGAATGGTATGGGATTCCGAAAGAAAAGTTGTATGTGACGGTGTTTGGCGGGGCGGAAGTGGCCCCGGGAAATTCGCTGGGAGTAGATGAAGAGGCGAAGAAGTTCTGGTTGGAGCAGAAGGTGCCTGCCGAGCGGATTGTTGCGGTGCCCGGGCTGAAAGACAACTTCTGGGCAATGGGAGATACCGGCCCCTGCGGACCGTGCAGCGAGATTTTTTATGATATGGGGCCGGCAGCGTCGGAAGAAGACCATGGTATTACCTCTCCAGCTTGCGCGTTCCCATGCGATTGCGGCCGGTACGTCGAAATCTGGAATTTAGTTTTCATGCAGTACAACCGGGATAACACCGGTAAATTGAATCCCCTGCCAAAGCCGTGTGTAGATACTGGCATGGGACTCGAGCGCCTCGCTGCGGTACTGCAAGGCAAATTCTCGAACTACGAAACAGATCTATTTGAGCCGCTTACCAAGCGCGCGGCTGAGCTTTGCGGGGTTGATTCATTCCAGGAAGAAATCTTTGAAGAAACGATACGCGGAGCTGCTTCCTTACGGGTTATAGCTGATCACTCACGAGCAACCACGTTTCTTATCTCTGATGGAGTCCTACCTTCGAATGACGGCCGGGGCTACGTCCTCCGCAAAATCATTCGCCGCGCCATTCGCCACGGAAGATTGCTGGGCGCAAAAGGTCCATTTTTGTATGAGATGGCTGATGCTGTGACCAATCTAATGAAAGCCGCATATCCGGAACTCGATGAATCGATAAAGCAAGTAGCGAAGGTGATTCATAACGAAGAGCTCCGATTTTCGCGCACTCTTGATTTGGGGTTGGACAAACTGAATAACTTGTTGGCCAAGTTCAGCGCTAATCTCCAAGAGGGTTTGATTCCCACCGTCCCCCAGCATACTTTGCCATCCCTCGAACTTGAAGTTTTCAAATTGTATGACACGTTTGGGCTCCCCCCAGATTTTAGCCGAGACGCGATTCGAGACGCAGGACTGCCCTTCATCGAAGAAGAATTTGAGAGGGCAAAAGAGGAGCAGCGGACGCGGGCGCGGGCTTCGTGGAAAGGAGGGGCGAAAGAGGCGGCGAATCCGGCGTTTGCGAAGTTGGCGGAGACGTTTAAGACGGAGCCGGATTTTTACCATGCGACTTGCGCGAAGGATGCGCGGATTGAGGCGATCATCGGGCGGCAAGAAGGCGGCCTAAAGCCGCCCCTACAAGAGGCCGGTGGTGGAAGCCGGCGCTACCAGGGCGTGAACGAACTAAAGGCCGGAGAATCGGGCGAGGTGGTTCTGGACCGGACCGTGATTTATGCGGAGTCCGGCGGGCAGATGGCGGACACGGGAAAATTCTATGATGCGTCCGAGGCACAGGTTCTGGCGGAAGTGACCGGGGCGTTTTACCCGGTTGCGGGGCTTGTGGCGCATCGCGTTACCGCGAAGGAGACTCTGCGGGTGGGCGACCGCGTGACGGTCCATGCGGATGCGGAGCGGCGGGCGCGCATCATGCGGAATCACACCGGGACGCATCTGGTGAACGCGGCGCTGCGGAATATTCTGGGGACGCACGTGAAGCAGTCCGGCTCGCTGAATGCGCCGGAGCGGTTGCGCTTTGACTTCACGCACTTTGCGCCGGTGGATCACGAGGAGTTGCGCGATATTGAGCAGCAGGTGAACGACGAGATCCGCCTGAACACTTGCGTGGAGACCGGAGTGATGTCGCTGGAAGAAGCGCTCAACTCCGGGGCGCTGGCGTTTTTCGGCGACAAGTATCCCGAGAGCAACGTGCGCGTGGTGACGATTCCCGATCCGCGGTCGCCTCGCGGCTTTTATTCGAAAGAGCTTTGCGGCGGAACGCACGTGAAGCGCGCGGGCGATATCGGCGTGCTGAAAATTGTGAGCGAGGAGTCGGTGGCGGCTGGAGTGCGGCGTATCGAGGCGGTGACAGGCATAGGGGCATTGGAACATTACCAGCATCAGGCGCAGACACTGCGGAACGTGGCGAGCCGTTTAAACGTGGGCGAGGATGAAGTCCTGGCGTCGGTGGAAAAACTGACTGCCACGGCACGGCACCTGGAGAAGGAACTGGAGGCCCAAAAGCGCAAGGGCGCCCTGAACCAGCTCGACGACCTCTTCAGCCAGGCCCAAACCATCAAGGGCGTCAAAGTGGTCGTGGGGGAGGTCGCCAACGTTGACCGCGAGGGTTTAAGGCAATTGGTGGACTCACTCCGACAAAAACTGGGGTCGGGCGTGGTGGCTCTGGGGATGCCAGATGACGGCAAAGTGGCCCTAATCGCCGGGGTGACCAAGGACCTGACCGCTAAAGTCCATGCTGGCAAGCTGATACAGGCGCTGGCGAAGCAGGTAGGCGGTTCCGGGGGCGGAAGACCCGATTTAGCGGAGGCTGGCGGAAAAGACACATCGGCCCTAAAAAGTGCCTTGCAGAGTGTCCCCGGCCTGCTGGAACCCTTGCTATAATAGTAGGCAGCGTCAGAAGCGTTGCCTCGCAAGTGCAGCATTCCGCTGCACTTGTTAGAAGGGTGGAGCTTCGAAGTCGCACTACGCGGTGTCGGATGGCCCCACTCGAGGCAGCTAGCTCCGCGCAATGGATTTGACTACCTATGCCTTCCCCAAGGCGCATGAACGGCCTACCAATAACCCTTAACCTGAGGAATGTCCTCGTGCTTTCTTTGGCAATCAGCGGCGTGCTGGGGTCTTCACGGCCCGCCAAGGCGCAGATCATGACCCAAACGACCACGGATGGGCGGCCGGTGTTCGTGAACGCGGAGCCGCCGGTGATTGCGAAGCTGTCGCCAAGAAAACCGGCGAACCAATCCATTTATCTGCAGAGCGAAATTTCGTTTACCGGCACGGACCGGCCGGCAATGTTTCTGGATCGTGACGGCGCGGAGAAACTGGTGCGGGAAGCGGCCGAACGCCACAAGGTAGATCCGGCGCTGGTGCGCGCGGTGATTGAAACCGAGTCGAACTGGAATCCGGCAGCGAGATCGCACAAGGGCGCGGTGGGGTTGATGCAACTGATTCCGTCAACGGCGATGCGTTTCGGAGTGAATGACGCGTACAACCCACGCCAGAACGTGGATGCCGGCGTAAAGTACCTGAAGACGTTGCTGGAAAGGTATCGCGGCAACCTGGATTTGGCCCTGGCGGCGTACAATGCTGGGGAGGGCGCAGTGGATCGCGCGCATGGCGTTCCGTCATTCCAGGAGACGCAGAGTTATGTGCGTAAGGTGCAGGACGCCTATTACCGGCCCGGGTCGGGACGCATGGATGAGGCGTATACGCGGTCCAGCCGGATTCACCGGCAAGTGGATGCAAACGGGCGGATTATTTTTACGAACGAGTGAGATTGGGCGTCGAAGGGATGGAGAGTTGGGAGTTTTAAGAGTTCAAGAGTTTAGGAGTTTAAGAGTTTAAGATAAAGAAGGCGGCCTAAAGCCGCCCCTACAAGAAGCGGTGAATCGAAATTTGATGGTTGGGGTTAATACAGGGAGTAGCTGAGGCTTGTTGGGGGAGTACTGGGGAAGTATGGGTTTGGGGCGGAAAATTATCCACAGGAGTTTCGCCGGCGTTTCGCTGGGTATTGTGCTGCTGGCAGCCTGCGTAATTCCCTGCCCGATCCGCGCTGCGAACACGAACACAGCCGCAAAGCGCGAAGCGGCGAGCGCGCAATTTACGCGCGGCCAGGAAATGCGCGCGGCGCTGAATGAAAAAGCACCGGACAAGCGCACGCTGGCCGATTACAAGCGGGTCGTCACCACCTTCCAGCGGGTTTACCTGATTACTCCCCATGCCATGGAAGTTCCGGATGCGATGGTGGCGGTGGCCGAGCTGAATACGGAAATGGGGGACCGTTTCGGGCGGAGCTACTACCAGGCGGCCGCCGAAGCCTACCAATTTCTGATTCGCGAATACCCGACAAATAAGTTTGTTCCTGACGCGATGCTGCGGGTGGCACAGTTGCAGAAAGATCAGCTGGGCGATCCGGCCGCGGCAACAAAGTCCTACCAGGATTTCCTGAAGAAGTATCCTCGCTCGGCCCATAAGCGCGAAGTGCAGGAAGCGTTGGCGGAGCTGGCGTTGCTGAGAAACGCGGAGACAGGCCAACTGGACGCCAAGACGGTGCAGCCTGCCCCCGCTGCAACGACTTCTTCCGCTAAAACGGCGAGGGAAGAAACTCCGAAACCAGTGGCGCGCAATTCAGGTAATGTCAGCGGTGGCGAAAAGCCGAAATCGCTTGGCGTGCCCAGCGTGCAGCACGTGCGGTGCTCGCAGACGCCGGACGGCACCGAGGTGGTGATCGACCTGGAAGACGCGGTGCAATATGTTTCCGGGCGTATCGCGAATCCGGACCGGATTTACTTTGATTTGCACGCGGCGCGGCTTTCCCCGGCGCTGCTCAGAAACAAGATTCGCGTGAGCGGCGACCTGTTGACACAAGTGCGCGTGGCGCAGAATCAGGGCGGCGTGGTGCGCGTGGTGCTGGACGTAAATGGCGTGAAAGATTACGCCGCCTCGCTGATGCAGAAGCCGTCGCGGCTGGTAATTGAGCTTTATAGCTCGGACGGCCCGCGCAACGCGCCAGTGCAATCCGCGAAGGCAACGCCACCGGCGGCAAAGAATTCAGGCAACAGCAAGGCAGACGATCTGAGCGATGCGGAAAGGCTCGCGGCGAATTCCCCCGTGGCCGACGAAAACCCTCGACCAGTTGGGCCCATGGAAGATGCCGCCCCTTCGCCGGTGACACCGAAACCCATTCCTTCACCGGTCAAGGTTCTGAATACGAGTCGCGGCAAAGCGAGCACGGGTTCAAAACCCGATCTTGTGCAACCCCCCGCCGCCACACCCGTGCCGACGCGCGACGGGCAATCCACGCTGACGCGCACCCTGGGATTGAAAATTGGCCGCATTGTGATTGACGCCGGCCACGGCGGCCACGATACCGGAACGATCGGGCCAACCGGCTTGATGGAAAAAGATTTGTGCCTCGACGTGGCCCTGCGCTTGGGAAAAATCATCCAGCAGAAATTGCCGGGCGCGGACATCGTCTTCACCCGCTCGGACGATACATTCATCCCGCTGGAAGACCGGACGCGCATCGCCAACGAAGCGAAGGCCGACCTCTTTATTTCGATTCACGCGAATTCCAGCCCGGACCATGGGGCGCGCGGCATCGAAACCTATTACCTGAACATGAAGGGCTCGGCCGAAGCGATGGCGGTGGCGGCGCGTGAAAACGCGGTCTCGCAGCAAGGTATCCATGACCTGGAAGAAGTGGTGAAAAAGATCGCCCGCACGGAAAAGATCGACGAGTCGCGCGAGCTGGCCGAGGACGTGCAAGATTCCCTTTCGAAACGCATCCAGAAAACCGTCAAGCCGGTGAAAAACCGCGGGGTGCGCAAAGCGCCGTTTGTGGTCCTGATTGGCGCGGATATGCCGTCGATCCTGACGGAGATTTCCTTCCTCAGCAATCCCGCCGACGAGCAACTGCTGAAGAAGCCGGAATACCGGCAGCGCGTGGCGGAAGGGCTTTACCAGGGCGTTTCGGATTATCTGCAGAGCATGAACAGCGTGGCGATGAACGGCGCGGCCAAGCCAGGGCGTCCTATCCGGGCAGCAGCGGTCGAACAGTCAAGGAACCAACAATAACTCCCCGGCGTCTAATATACTGACAGGTATGCGTCGAATCCTTCTTGGTTGCGTCGTTGCCGGCGTGCTTTGCGCTTTGGGCGTTGCGGCGGACGCTCCCCTTCTCCCCAATCAATTTGGACAATGGCAGGCGGAGGCGCCTGCGAAATCGCTGCGAACGCAAGATCTGGGCCCTGCCTGGGCAAAATGGCCGAACGGCGAGCGCGTACTGACGGAGGCTGGTCTGACCAGGATCGAGGAGCGCACCTACCGGAACGGCGGCGAGGAAGCAAGGTTACGGACGTTTGTGCTGCGCGACCCGAGCAGCGCGTTTGAGCTCTACACATTTTTGCTGGCTCCCGGAATGAAAGATTTTGGGCTGGGCGCGGACTCGGCTCAGGGTGAGCGCGATGCGCGCTTTCTGGTGGGCAATATTGTGGTGCAGGCAGAGATTCCCGCTAACACCAAGGCAGATAGCTTGCGCGAATTGTTGGCCGAACTGCAGGCGAAGGCGGACCCGACGCCGCTGCCGCCTTTGAAAAGCTACATGCCCACGCACTGGCGCACGTTTGGGTCGGAAAAATATGCGCTGGGACCCGAAGCGTTCCGCTCGGCGATGAGTTCGCTGGGGCAGGAGGCTTCCAAGGACATCACCGAAGCGGTGGGATTTCAGAATGGCGCGGAAGCGATGCTGGCAAATTACCGCGGCGAGCACGGAAGCGGAATCCTGTTGCTGCTGGACTACCCCACGCCGCAGCTTGCGGAACAGCATTTGCACCACCTGGAACAGGCGCTGCCGGAGGAGCTAAAGAAGGCGGGCGTGACGGTGGAGCGCAAAGCTTCCCTGCTGTCGCTGGTGTTTGCGCCGACGTCGCCCGAGCACGCCCAGGCCATCCGCGATGCGGTGAACTACGAAACCCAGGTGACCTGGAATGAGCGCGGGCAAAGGGCTACGGACCCGCCGATTTTCACCATCATGTACAAGATTTTTCTGTTTACGGCGCTGTTCCTGGGCGTGGCGACGGGCATAGGCATTGCTTTCGGCGGATTCCGGGTAATCATCAAAAGGCTGTTGCCCGGGAAGGTATTTGACCGGCCGGAGAACATTGAAGTGCTACAGCTGGGACTCTCCGGGAAAAAGATCGATCCGACGGATATGTATTAAGACTCCTTTCTTGGCTGAAACGGGCCGCCCCATTTGTTCGTACAAAAGGACAGGAGGCGGGCCACACCAACTCTATAAGTCCCTCCTAAGGTGAGTAAAACGAATAGGATTTTGGCGCGTCCAATTGGCGTACGGATTGGCGTTTCGGTTCCAGCTTCGTTGACGTAAGATAAATGGTTGCGCAGCCCGCGCCGGTGTGAACAGATGATCCTCGGGATGAGAAAACGGACGAAATATGGCCTGCCCGCAGGCTGCCTGGCGGTGGTGTGCCTGGCCGCGATGGGTACAATCGGGTGCGGGGCAAAGCCAGCATCGGTCAGCGCGAGCGGCGAAGGCGGGCCAGAGGCGGCGATGCCCGTTCAAGTGCAACTGGTCGAATCGAAGCCCATAGCCGAGACCACCGAGTACCTGGCGCTTCTGAAGTCGCGGCACTCCGCGACGATCAACCCACAAGTGGAAGGCTACATCACAAGGATATTCGTGAAGTCCGGCGACCACGTTGCGGCCGGTGCCGCATTGCTGCAGATTGACCCGCTGAAACAGGAAGCCACAGTCAACAGCCAGGAAGCCACGCGGTTGGCGCAGGAGTCGAACGTCAATCTTGCGCGGGTGAATCTGGACCGTGCGAAGAAATTGGCCGAGGCCGGGGTAATCGCAAAATCCGACCTGGATAACGCGCAGACGAACTATGACACGGCGATGGCGCAGCTGAAATCGCTGGAACACCAGGTGGAGCAGCAGAAGGTGGAGCTGCGCTATTACAAGGTGAGCTCGCCGATGGACGGGATTGTCGGCGACATTCCGGTGCGTGTCGGCGACCGCGTAATCGTCTCTACACTTCTGACGACGGTGGACGAGCCCGGAGCGCTTGAAGCGTACCTGTACATTCCCGCGGCGCGCGCCAAGGACCTGCGGCTTGGGCTGCCCGTGAAGCTGCTGGATGAAGCCGACAATCTGCGGACGGAATCGCACATTACGTTTATTTCGCCGCAAGTGGACTCCGACACGCAGACGGTGCTGGCCAAGGCCGCCGTGCCGAATCCGAAAGCGAATCTGCGCATCGCACAACAGGTACGCGCGCAGGTGGTGTGGGGAACCGCCTCCGGGCCGGTTGTGCCGGTGCTGGCGGTGACACGGATCAATGGACAATTTTTTGTGTTCGTGGCGGAAAAAGGGGCGAAGGGCGCGGTTGCGCGCCAGCGCGTGGTGAAAGTGGGAGAAATCTTTGGCAACGACTACGCCGTTCTCGACGGCTTGAAACCCAACGAGCACCTGATCGTTTCCGGAACGCAGTTCCTGCAAGATGGAGCGCCGGTGAGCGAGCAATTGCCGCCCGCGAGCCCGAAGGCGGAGAACACGCCGAAGACCGGGAAATAAAACCAAGAAAAAACAAATTCCTTAGCCGCAAAAGACGCCCTTCGCAAAGTTCGCTCAGGGCAAGCGGGGTTCGGGATGACACCTTGTCCAGTTTCTGCAAAGTGCGGTTAGCAATCAACTCTACGTAAGAAGAGAGAGAAACAGACTTGTTTGTCGATTTCTTCATCCGGCGGCCGGTGTTCGCTACGGTCTGCGCGATCCTGATCGTCCTGGGTGGCGCCATCGCCATTCCGACGCTGCCGATTGCGCAGTTCCCAGACCTCGCGCCCCCGCAGGTGGTGGTTTCCAGCTCCTACATTGGCGCGAACGCGCAAACGGTGGAGTCGGCAGTAACGATTCCGCTGGAGCAGGCCATCAACGGCGTGCCCGGGATGAAGTACATCACGTCCACCAGCGGAAACGACGGCTCGAGTCAGATTGTTGTGGTGTTCGACGTTACCCGCGATGTGGATCTGGCCTCGGTGGACGTCCAGAACCGCGTGAACCAGGCGCTCGGGCGCCTCCCCAACGCGGTGAAAAATACCGGCATCATCATCACGAAGCAGGCTTCCGGATTCGTCTTTGCGGCGGGCGTTTATTCGGAGAACGGGCAATACGACAGCCTGTTTCTGAGCAACTATCTGGACATATACGTTCGCGACTCGCTGAAACGCGTAAAGGGCGTAGGCGAAGTGGATATTTTCGGCGAGCGGAAATACGCCATGCGGCTGTGGCTGGATCCGACCCGGCTTGGCCAGCGCGGATTGACGGCCACCACCGTGTTGACCGCCTTGAACGAGCAGAATGTCCAGGTGGCGGCGGGCCAACTTGGCCAGCCGCCTTCCAACCAGCTCCAGTCCTATCAAATCAGCGTCCGGGCGATCGGGCGGCTTTCGGACCCGAAGGAATTCGAAAACATCGTCCTGAAAACGGGCACGGATGGCACGCTGGTGCGCGTGAAAGATGTGGGGCGCGCGGAACTTGGCGCGGAGGATTACAGCTCGATTCTGCGATTTAACGGGCACGACGCGGTGGGCGTGGCCGTGACGCAACTTCCGGGGGCCAATGCGCTGGATGTGGATCGCGCGGCCAAAGCGGAAATGCTGCGGCTCTCCAGGAATTTTCCGCCGGGACTGAAATATGCGGTGGCGTTCGACACCACGGAGGTGATCGGGGAGTCCATCCGTGACGTGCTTGTCACCTTGCTACAGGCGATCTTTCTGGTCGTGCTGGTGATTTATATTTTCCTGCAGGACTGGCGCAGCACGTTTATTCCGGCCATCACCATTCCCGTCTCGCTCATTGGGACGTTCATCTTCGTTAAGCTGTTGGGCTTTTCCATCAATACCCTGACGCTGTTCGGTATTACGCTGGCCACGGGCCTGGTGGTGGATGACGCCATCGTGGTCATCGAAAACGTCGAACGGCATATCATGGAAGGCATCTCGGAACCGCACAATGCAGCGAGCGTGGCCATGAAAGAAGTGGCTGGAGCGGTGGTGGCGACTTCCCTGGTGCTGGTGTCGGTGTTCGTGCCAGTCGCGTTGTTCCCTGGAACAACCGGCATATTGTTCCGGCAATTCGCGCTCACCATCGCGTTTTCGGTTTCGATTTCGGCGTTCAATGCGCTGACTCTGACCCCGGCACTTTCGGCCATTTTCCTGGGGCATCACCGGGAAAGGGCGCAATGGGCGTTTTTCCGCTGGTTCAACAGGGTATTTGACACCGGCGCGGCCTTCTACCGGGGCACGGTGCGGCGCGTGGCGGAAAATCGGATCCCAGCATTGCTGGCCTTCGCGGTGGTTCTCGGCGGAGCAATTTATCTCTACCTGCGCATCCCGCAAGGCTTCATTCCGGAGGATGATCAAGGCTACCTGATGGTTATCGTGCAAGCGCCGCAGGGCGCGTCGCTCGCGTACACGCAGGAGATCTGCGCCAAGGTGGAGGAATCCGTCTCGCATATTCCGGAGGTCACCGGCGCGTTTACCGTCGTGGGCTTCAGTTTCACCGGAAACGCTTCGAACCGCGGGATGGTCTTCCTGAATCTGGCGGACTTCAAGGACCGCAAAGGCAAAGCGCACAGCGGGCCCGCCGTTGCGGAGAGGATGCGGGCGCAACTGGCGGCGATTCCCGGCGGCCTGGTGATTCCCTTCAATCCACCGTCGGTGCAGGGCCTGGGGCAGTTTGGCGGATTCACGTTTGAGTTGGAAGACCTCGGAAGAAACACGCTGCAGACGCTGGCCGACACCGCGAATCAATTATCCGCGGCGGGAAATCAAAGCGGAAAGCTTACTGGGCTCTTTACCAGTTTCACTGCGAATGATCCGCAGGTGCTGGTGAAGATCGATCGCGAAAAAGCCAAGAGCCTGCAGATTCCTTTCAGCCAGATCACCGACGCGCTGGAAGTTTTTATGGGCTCCGTCTACGTGAACGATTTCGATTTCAATAATCGCTCGTATCGCGTCTATGTGCAGGCGGACCAGAAATTCCGCTCGGAATCCAAGGACATGCGCAGCTATTACCTGCGCTCGGATACCGGGAAGATGATCCCACTGGACAACGTCGTGCAGATTGAGCAGACGGAAAATCCCCAGGTCATCAGCCATTACAATCTGTTCCGCGCTGCAGAAATCGACGGCTCGGCGGCGCCCGGACTGAGCTCCGGGCAAGCGTTGAAAGAGATGGAATCGCTGGCGAAGAAGAAGCTCCCGCGCGGCATGAGCTACGAGTGGAGCGGACTTTCACTGGAGGAAATCGAGTCCGGCGGGAAGGCAATGATTCTGTTCGGGCTGGGGATTGTTTTCGTGTACCTGACGCTGGCGGCGCAATACGAAAGTTACGTGCTGCCATTCATCATTTTGCTGGGGGTTCCGGTAGCGTTGCTGGGGGCGCTTGGCGGGATCGCGCTGCGGGGTTTGAGCAACGATGTGTACGCGCAGATCGGGCTGGTGATGCTGATCGGCCTCTCCAGCAAGAATGCGATCTTGATCGTGGAGTTTGCGGAGCAGTTGCAGGACGACGGGCTGAGCACGATTGACGCCGCGATTGAAGCGGCGCGCATTCGCCTGCGGCCGATTCTGATGACTTCCCTGGCGTTCATTCTGGGCGTCGTGCCCCTGATGGTGGCGACGGGCGCGGGTGCCGCGGGCCGCGTCTCCGTAGGGACGACGGTGTTTGGCGGAATGATTGCCGCGACGACCCTGAACCTTTTGTTTATCCCCATGCTTTACGTGGTGGTGCGGAGCATCGTGCCGCGCAAGAAAGCCCGCGACGAAGTGGCCGCTTAAGGGGGGACTCAGTGGATTTTAGGGCTTGGCATGGACTGGCCGGGGCTTTTGGACTTCAAAGCCCCGCGGGTGGGGACCGACGCGTGGCAAGCACGGCAGAACCGCGCGCTCTTCAGATCGATCCATTCGACGCCGTGGGAGCGGGACATAGCGCACTGGTAATCTTCGCAATGCGAAAGGCCCAGCGTATGCCCAAGTTCGTGCACGCTTTCTTTCAGCAGGCGTTCGCGCAGCAGCAGGATATTCGGAGGAAGGCCGTAAAACTCGTCCCTCAGGCGGTGCAGGGATACCACCGCCGAAGTTCCGCCAAGCTGAGCTTCCCCGAATACGAAGGTCAAAATCGGGATATAAAGATCGAGATTGGTGATGGCGAGGATCCGCCAGGTGTCCGGAGTCTTTCGCTGCGCGAGCGACGCCACAATTTCCGTGGATGAATATTGCTGGCGCGTGATGTTGAACGCGTAAGCCGGCTCGGCGATGGGCGTCAGCAGTTCGCAGGGAATCGCGAATTCATGGACCAGCCCTTCCGCCAGATCAGAAAGAAGTTCCGGCTCGACGGAGCCCATCGGCAATAACTGAATACGTTTCACAAAGCATCCGCCGTCACTCGTTTCCAGCCATATTTCTTCAGCTTATTGTGCAG
>DASYXF010000135.1:0-12231 GCA_035935335.1 Candidatus Acidiferrum sp. | reverse complement strand
TGCTGGCGAATGCCGACAAGCTTCCCGAGTCAGTCAAGCAGGTATTGGCAGGGCCTCAAGCCCCTCCACCGGGAGCGGCGGCGTTGCCGCCTCCGCCCAGCAACGCGATGCCTCCCGTCAAGCCATAGTTGTAGAGATTCTGCCGCTGCTACAAGCTTGCGGTGACGGTGAGTACCACTTCACGTTCGCGCGGGCCGTCCAGTTCAACCAGCACGACGCGCTGCCAGGTTCCCAGCACAAGCCGTCCTTTCTTGAAGGGCAGAGCGACGGAAGTGCCAATCAGGGCTGAGAGGATGTGGTCGGGCACGTGCCGTGGATCGTGGGGATGGCGGTATTGCAGCCTGGGGATCAAGGCCTCGAACGCATCGAGCATGTCGAGGTCCGTGCCCGGATCGAGGTCCGCGGTGGTCAGGGCCGCAGTGGTATGGAGAACGAGAAGATTGCACAAGCCGGTTTGCTGCGAGTAATGGTTCTGCAGGATGGCTTCGATGGACTCGGTCAGATCGATGATCTGCCGTTTCTTATGCGTTGTGATCTTCAGGTTCCGCATTTCGCTGGCGTGAGGCGATTTGGCCTGCCAGGCTCGCGGCCTTTATCATAGTCGAGAGCCTCGATAGTCGCGCAGGGGGGCGCTCTGGCCGATGATCAATGACAAGAAAATCGCGGTAGTCATGCCGGCGTATAACGCCGAGAAGACGCTTGAGGCTACGGTTCGGGAACTGCCGGAGATCCTGGATATCTGCATCCTGGTGGACGATCACAGCTCCGATCGTACTATCGAAGTCGCGAAGCAGCTCGGTCTGCAGTACTTCGTTCACGACAAGAACTATGGATATGGACGAAACCAGCAAACCTGCTACCGGGAAGCACTCGCCGCAGGTGCGGACGTCATCATCATGCTGCATCCCGACTACCAGTACACGCCGCTGCTGGTGACGGCGATGGCGAGCATGGTGGCATACGGCGTCTACGATGTTGTGCTGGGATCACGCATTATCGGCGGACAGGCGCTCCACGGCGGCATGCCGTTGTACAAGTACATCTCGAACCGATTCCTGACGGCCTTCGAAAATTTCTTCCTGCGCATCAAACTTTCCGAATATCACTCGGGATACCGCGCTTTCAGCCGCGATGTGCTTACCAAATTGCCGCTGCTGGAGAACTCCGACGACTTTGTCTTTGACAACGAAATGCTCGCGCAGTGTATTTGTTTCGACTACCGGATCGGCGAGATTTCCTGCCCCACGAAGTATTTTCTGGACGCTTCCTCCATCAATTTTGCCCGGAGCGTGAAATATGGTTTCGGCGTTTTGGGCACAACCTTGCAGTGCTGGTTGCAAAAAACTGGAATTGCCCGCTACCAGCTGTTCAATCCTGCCGGCAGAAAATTGCTAATGGATTATTACCAGCCTGTGTCGATGAAGGAAGGAAAAGAAGCCAGCCGGAGAACGTAACCCGAATGAGCCGCTTGCTATAATGCTGGAATGGCACTCCGCCACCTCCGCCGGCAATCGTTTAGAAACGTGTCGATTGTGGTTTTTGCGATACTGGCTCTCGCTTGTCTGAGACTATCCGCTCAATTGTTTATCGTGAATGCTGCCTCTGAAAGCGAGCCGCTTGCGGCGATGGAGGAGCGCTATCGCAAGGCGACCGCGCTGGAGGCTAACTTTCTGGAGAGATACTCCGAGAATGGGAAGCAAGTGCGGGTGGAAGCGGGGAAGGCGTATTTTTTGAGACCGGGAAAGATGCGTTGGGAGTATGAAAAGCCCGAGAAAAATCTGTTTCTGGTGGACGGCAAATATGTATGGTTTTATGCCCCGGATGATCACACGGCCACGCGGATGCCCGCGAAGAAGAGCGATGACTGGCGGACGCCGATTGCTTTCCTGACAACCGGAATGAAGCTTAACCGCATCTGTTCAGAGGTGGGGCCGGGCAAGGATGCTGTGCCGTCGAAACCCGGGAACGGTGTTTATCGTTGCGTTCTGCGCGGGGCGGAGGATGAGAAGAGCGGAACGCCGCAGAGGGTGCTGTTCGAAGTTTCACCGCAGAATGAACTGGCGCGCATTGTGATTCCGCAGGAAGCCGGGATGCAGATCGAGTTCGAGTTCAAGGATTGGGAGTGGAATCCGGCGCTGGCAAAGAGTCTTTTTCAATTCGAACCGCCGCCGGGAACCGTGATCGTAAATGGCTTGCTACCGGAGGCCCCCGGGATGCGTCAGTAGAATGTAGACGTTACGGGAATCGCTTGCCGGCCCTTCGACGCTCAGGGTAAACAGGATGCCGGCGCTGCGCCAGGCGGGCGTTGACTCAGTAAACCCACCAGCCCCAGACCCTTTTTGGGGTACTCTTCGAATGAGGTAAACTAAGGACCTATGGGGGAGTTTGTCTGCCGCGTAGCCGACGCCAACGGGCGGGTATTCTCGCACGTGGAGGCGGCTGCGAGCATAGAGGAGGCTCGCCAGAAGCTCTCGGATCGAGGGCTGTACATTTATTCTGTCGAGACTCGCAGCAGCCTGATCAGCGGCATGCTGGGGGTGCGCAAAGAGCGCAAAATCAGCGGCAACGACTTCCTGATCCTCAACCAACAATTCAATACGCTGATTAAAGCGGGTCTGCCGATTTTGAAGGCGCTGGATTTGCTGGCTACGCGGGCGACCGCGCCGAAACTGCGGCCGATCCTGACGCAGGTGCGCGACCGGGTGCGGGAGGGGAGGTCGCTTTCGGAAGCGATCGAGGAAGCGGGCGTATTCTCGAAGGTGTATTCGACCGCGATTCTGGCGGGTGAAAAGAGCGGCAACCTGTCCGGGGTGCTGGATTATTACATTGCGTACCAGAAGGTGAGCACGGGAGTTAGGAAAAAAATTGTGGCGTCGCTGGTGTACCCGATCCTTTTGATCGTGGTGGCGTCCTGCATTGTGACGTACCTGGTGACCGGGGTGGTTCCGAAGTTCGCGACGCTGTACCGGGATTTGGGAGTGCCGCTGCCGGGGCCGACGCAATTGCTGATCGCGATCACGGTGGACTACCGGATTTATATCCTGTCGGCACTGGCGGCGTTTTTGCTGGGAATTGTGGGAGTGTTTTTCTGGTCGCGGAGTGAAGAGGGAGGAGTCGCGTTCGACCGGCTGGTGTTTCGGGTTCCCCTGCTGGGAGATACGTTGCTGAAGTTTCAGGCGTCGCAGTTCTGCCGTACGCTGGCGACTTTGTTGACCGGAGGAACGCCGCTGGTGGGGGCCTTGCAGACGGCGGCGGAATCGATCGGCAGCCGGCTGGTGCGCGGATCGGTAAAGAACGCGACACAGATGGTGCGCGAAGGCGAATCGCTGCACGGGGCGCTGGCGTCGGGGCGGGTCATGCCGGAATTGGCGCTGGACATGATCGAAGTTGGGGAGTCGAGCGGGGCGCTGGCCCCGATGCTGAACAGCGTTGCGGAATTTTACGAAGAAGAAGTGAGCCTGCGGCTGGGAGCGATGGTTTCGCTAATCGAACCCATTCTTCTTGTATGCATGGGTTTGCTGGTAGCGTTCATCCTGATTTCGCTGTATTTGCCAATTTTCTCGTTCTCGATCAACGGATCAGGACCGGGGACCTGAGGAAAACGACTTTCTATGGCTACGCCAGATTCCAATTTGCACGATCCAAGTTTGCCGGGCGGGCCGGCGGACGCGGCGCACGAGCGCGAACAAGCGCGAAAGCTGGCGGAGCGGTACCGTTGCGGGTTCATTGACCTTACCGAGCAGCGGATTGACCCGGAACTTTTCCGCACGATTCCCGCCGACCTGATGTTCCGCTACAACTTTGTGCCGCTGCTGGCGAACAACAACACGCTGGTGATCGCGGTGGCGGATCCCGGCATGGTGATCCTGAGCGATGAACTGCCGCTGCTGCTGGGGAAAAAACTGGCGTACAAGGTGGCGACGCCGCGGCAGATTGGCGACCTGCTGAAGCGGACGGAGCAGTCGCAGCGGGTGCTGGAGCAGGCGACGGAAGCGTTCACGCTGCAGGTCTCGAAGGACGAGGAAGAGGGCGAGGAGACGATCTCCGGCGACCGGCTGACGCGGGACACGACGGTCAGCCCGGTGGTGCGGCTGGTGGAGACGATTATTTTCACGGCGCTGGAGCGGCGAGCGAGCGATATTCACATCGAAGCGCGGGACGCGGAAGTGGCGGTGAAATACCGGATTGACGGCGTGCTGCAGCATGCGATGCAGCCGATCGCGAAGGAATGGCACTCGACGGTACTGTCGCGCATCAAGGTGCTGAGCGACCTGGACATTGCGGAGCGGCGCGTGCCGCAGGACGGGCGCTTCCGGGTGAAGTACAAGGGGCGCTACATCGACCTGCGCGTTTCGATCATGCCGGCGAGCCACGGTGAGGACGCCGTGCTGCGCGTGCTGGACAAGGAAACGCTTTCAGAGAAATTTCAAAGTTTGAGTCTGGACGTCGTTGGATTTTCGGCGGAAGAGGTAAAGCGATTTCG
Source organism: Candidatus Acidiferrum sp. (assembly GCA_035935335.1). Classification (GTDB taxonomy): domain Bacteria; phylum Acidobacteriota; class Terriglobia; order Acidiferrales; family UBA7541; genus Acidiferrum. The sequence continues at coordinate 7,748 of DASYXF010000135.1, read as the reverse complement.
CCGGTACATCCGCGAGCCCTATGGCATGGTGCTGGTGACCGGGCCGACGGGTTCGGGCAAAACGACGACGCTGTACGCGGCGATCAATGAGATTAAGACCGACGAGGACAAGATCGTCACGATTGAAGACCCGGTGGAATACCAGTTGCGCGGCATCACGCAGATTCCGGTGAACGAAAAGAAGGGGCTGACGTTCGCGCGCGGGTTGCGTTCGATATTGCGGCACGACCCGGACAAGATCATGGTGGGCGAAATCCGCGACCAGGAGACGGCGCAGATTGCGATTCAGTCCGCGCTGACGGGGCACCTGGTGTTCACGACGGTGCACGCAAACAACGTGACCGACGTGATCGGGCGGTTCATCAACATGGGCGTTGAGCCGTACAACTTTGTTTCGGCGCTGAACTGCATCATGGCGCAGCGGCTGGTCCGGTTGATCTGCCACAACTGCAAACGGCCGAAGAGGCATACGCCGGAAGAGTTGCGCGAATCGGGGATCGATCCGGCGAAGACCGGCGACTTTGTTTTTGCGGAAGGCGCAGGTTGCCTGGAATGTTCCGGGACCGGATACCACGGGCGCTCGGCGATCTGCGAATTGCTGGATTTGACCGACCACATCCGGGAAATGATCGTGAGCCGGCGGCCGACCTCGGAGATCAAGCGAGCGGCGATTGAAGAAGGTATGATTACGCTGCGCGAAAGCGGGCTGGCCAAGGTGAGGAGCGGGCTGACGACGCTGCGGGAGATTAACAAGGTGACGTTCGTTGAGTAACGCAGGTGCATATCAGGGCGGGATTTACAAGATCGGCGCTGTCCGGCGGTTTATGCAGTGGCTGGACGCGACGCCGCATCCGATGGTGGCGATCGAGTTTACGCCGGAGCAGGTGTCTGCGGCGCGGTTTACGCGAACGGGAGGAGTGGACGGGTTCGCCGTGGAGACGCTGCCGCCCGGAGCGCTGGCGCCCTCCGCGATCGAGACCAATGTTTTGAATGCCATTGCGGTGAAGGCCGCCGTTGCCGGCGTTGCGAAAACGCTGAAATTGAAGGATGAAGCCGCAGCGTTGATCCTGCCGGATCCGGTGATCCGCGTTTTTGTGCAGCATTTCGACGAGTTTCCCCGGTCGGCGGAGGAAGCGATTCCGATGCTGCGGTGGAAGCTGAAGAAGAGCGTGCCGTTTGAAGTGGACGAGACGCTGCTATCGTACATGCGGCAGCCATCGCGCGCCGAGGGCGTTGACGTGGTGACGGCGATTGCGCGGTTGCGGATCATCAAGGAGTACGAAGCGCTGCTGGAGCCGCAGGGAGTTCGCGCAGGCGTGGTGCTGAGCTCCACGCTGACGGCAATTTCGCTGCTGGAGGATTCGAGGCCAACGCTGCTGGCGCGGCTTTCGGGGACCTCGCTGACGACAGCGATCGTGCGCGAGGGGGTGCTGGCGGGTTACCGGTGCACGGAGCTTCCAGCGACGGCGGCGGAGATTACTCCACACCTGCTGCTGGAAGAAGTTTATCCGCTGGCGGCGTATTACCAGGACACGTGGCAGGAAGGGATTCAAGCGGTGCGGGTGGCGGGATTGCGCCGGCGGTTGCCGGAATTCGTGCGGCCGCTGCAGGATGAGTTCAAATGCGATGTGGGTTCGCTGCTGAATTCGGCCGTTTCGGAAGGACGGCTGCGCAGCGACGCGCGGCCGCTGGCCGACCGGGACCTGGAAGGCCTGGTTGGCTGGATGATGCACCGCAGTTGAGGAAGAAGTTGACGGAGAAAGCGATAGAAGCATGTACGTTCGCCTGAATCTTGCGACGAATCCGCTGTTGAGCCACCGGCGATTCCTGGCCGGCTCGGCGGTGGTGGGCATTTTGGGAGTTCTGTTGTTTCTGGGACTCGGTTGGCGCGCGTACAACTTGCGCAAGGCGGAAGAGGATTTGCGGGCGCGGGACAGCAAGATTCAGAAAGAGATGGCGGCGGCGAACCAGGAGCGTGATGCGTTGCAGCGTTATTTCGCGCAACAAGAAGCCGCGGGATTTCAGGACCATGCGAAATTCGTGGTGGGCGTGCTGCAGGCACGGAGCATCAACTGGACACAGATGTTCATGGACCTGGAGCGGACCCTGCCGCCGGGCGTGCGGGTTGTGCGGATCGAGCCGAAGCTGGACAAGGGAATTGTGACCGTTCATTTTTTAGTGGGGGCGGCGAATCAGGAAACGAAGCTGAAGCTATTGAAGGCTTTTGAAAATTCCAGCTCGTTTTCGAATGTGAAGTGGTTGTCGGAGAAGGCGGCAACGCAACCAAACGCGGACCCGTTGACAATCGAATTTATTGCGGAGTTCTCGAACACCTGATCATGAGCGACTTCAAGGTCAAAAAACGGGTGATTCTTACGGGACTCGGGCTTCTGCTCGCGGTAGACGGAGGCCTGGCTTATCACAATTCACGGCTCGCGGTGAAGGAAGAGAATCCGGAAGTGCGATTGAAGGCGGAGGCCCGGCAGGTGGCTTTGGTGAAAGCGGATGTTGAGCGGGCGAACAAGATCAAGGCGCGGCTTCCGGAAGTGCAAAAATATTTTGACCAATTTGAAACCACCCTGCCGCCGGCCGGCAAAGGGTACTCGGTGGTGTCGCAAGAAGTGGGAGAGATTGCGCGGGACACGCACGTGCAGGTGCAGGACCTGAAATTTCGCGAGAAAGAGATTTCGGGACGCCAGGTGAATGAGATCGAGATTGAGGCGCTGCTGGACGGCGATTACGCGGGAATCGTGCGGTTCCTGAACCGGCTGCAGCGGTCGAAGAATACGTACGTGGTGGACTCGCTGGGGCTGGATTCGGTTGCGAACGTGGGCCCCGGCCAGGCGCCGCCGGGCACGGTGAAGGTTTCGCTTCACGTGCGTTCGTATTTCAGGAAGACGTGATGGCGCAGACGAAACAACAGAAAGAGCTGATGGTGCTGGCGGCGCTGGTGGTGCTCGCGGGGGCGTTCTGGTATTTCCATGCGGGGCGTCCGGGAGCGAGGAACGCGGGATCTTCCGCGAACAATTACAAGGAAATCAACGCCCAGGATTATGGCCGGATATTGATTGACCTTACCAAGGCGCAGGGAACGGAATACAAGAGCGCGGGGCGGAATATTTTTGTGATGGGAGCGATGCCGACGGAAGTGGCGAAGCAAGGTCCGGTAAGGGCACCGTTTCAAAACCAGGGGCCGCAACCGCCCGCGCCGCCGCCACCTCCGCAACTGCCGTGGGTGTTCTTTGGTTACGGCATGCTGCCGGCGGGAGGAGCGCGCCAGGCTTTCTTGAAAGAAGACCCGGATGATGTTGTGCATATCGTCAGCGAGGGGGATGTGGTTCTGAATCACATCCGTATCCTGCACATCGGGAACGACAAAATCGAGTTCGAGGATACGAACACGGGACTGAAGAATTCGAAGAATCTGGAGGCGGCACCGACGGCATGAGAATCGGCGCTCCAATGCGGCGGAAAGCGCGAGGGCAGGAAGGGTATGCCCTGGTGCTGGTCGTATTTCTGCTGGCGTTGGTTGTGATCGCGACGGTGGCGGTGGCGCCGAACATCATTACGAACGGACAGCGCGAAAAAGAAGAAGAAATGATCTGGCGCGGAAAGCAGTACGTGCGGGGGATCCGGCTTTTTGTGCGCTATTACCAGACGCATGGCGGGACGACCCGATTTCCGACTTCAATGGAAGACCTGACCAAGAACAAGGTGGGAATCCGGTTCATGCGGCAAGCGTACAAGGATCCGGTGAACAAGGTGGATGGCTCCTGGCGGATGATTTACGTGGGACCGAACGGGCAGCTGATCGGCAGCCTGAAAAACCGGACAATGGGACCGGACGGGCAGCCCATAGGCAACGCGGGAAGCAGCAGCGGAGGATTTGGTTCGCTGTTTGGCGGGGGGCAACCGCAGGCGGGAAATAGTTCGTCCTTTGGAAGCTCCTCGTTTGGAAATTCATCGTTCGGAAATTCGTCGTTCAATAACGGCGGGAATTCAAACGCGGCGAATCCCAACGCCCAGGGGCAGACCGCAACGCAAGGAACCCAGGGTGGCCTTTCTTCGGACACGATGTCCACGCCGCAGGCGATTGTGAATGACGATGGAAGTACGGATGTGGTCGGGGGAAACATTATCGGGGTGGGCAGCAAGGTCAATAAAGCGTCGATCATCTGGTACGACAAGGCGAAAAATTACCGGCAGTTTGAGTTCATCTGGGATCCGTCGAAAGATCCGATCAACGGCGGGGCGGCCGCGGGCGTGATTGGAGTGCCGCCGGCGGGCCCACAGAACGGGCAGAACGGTATTTTCGGCAACCAGGGCGGGAACACCGGGTTTGGGCAACAGCCGCCGGGGAACCCGAATCCGGGAACCGGCACGAATCCGCCTCCAGGGCAGACGCCTCCGGGACAAATGCCGCAGTAGTCAGGACGACCGCAACTGCGGTCCGCTTCGAAGTGCATCCACGAAAGTTCAGGGAAGAGAAAGCCCGGTCGCGGAGTTCGCGGGGTTGGCCGCGTCGGCTTTCAACTTCGCATAGGTTTTCGCGATGCGCTGGACGTACTTCATCGTCTCGAGATACGGAGGGACATGGCGGCCGTATTTGTCGACGCTGTCGGGGCCGGCGTTGTAGGCGGCGAGGGCGAGCGTAAGGTCGTTCCTGTATTTCTTCAGCAGGTCGCTGAGGTAGTGCGAGCCGCCGTCAATGTTTTGCCCGGGATCGAAGGAATCCTTAACGCCCATGAGCTCGGCGGTGCGGGGCATCAACTGCATCAGGCCGCGGGCGTTTTTGCGGGAAACGGCCTTGGGGTTGAAATTGGATTCGATGGAGATCACGGAATGGATGAGGGTGGGGTCAAGATTGTAGCGGGCGGCGGCGTCACGGATTAATTTCTGGAAGGGAGTTTTATCGGTCAGCGGTTCGGTGCTGGGCTCGAAGATCTCTTCCGGCTCGATGGTTACTATGTCCTCGACGGGGACCTCGGCAACACCGCCCTGGAGGTGAAGACGGTAACGGTCACCGAGAATTTCGTAGCCGGTGACGTTGAGGCGGGCGCCGCTGCGGAGGACGACGTAATCGGCGCGAGCCGGAATGGATGCGGTGAGGAGAATGAGGCCCGCCGCGAAGAAGTATTTTGGAAAACTCAGGCGCACTCGGGCAACTCCGGCAGGGCGAAACGCTCGATGGCCGCGGCGACGCCGTCGTTGTCGTTGGTGTGCGTGACGTGCCAGCCGCGTGTTTTCAGTTCGGGCACCGCATTCTCCATCACCACCGGTATTCCAGCAAAGGATAGCATCTCCTCATCGTTGTGATTGTCGCCGATGGCCAGGATTTCCTCCCGGGCGATACCGCGCAAGGCTGCCCATTCGGCGAGGGCCACACCTTTGGAGACGCGGGGGTTGAGCACGTCGATCATGGAAAAATCCTTGCGTTCATAGGCGGTCACGGCCAGCGAAAACTCGCCCGTGAATTCGACGCCGCGGAGGGTCTGTTCGGCTGCCCGCATGGGCTCGAGAGGGCCGGAAAACATGATTTGAATCGGGTCTTCAATGAGGCAGGTTTCGAGTGGTTTGGCTTCGCCCAGGAAAGGTTTGTTCCATTTGTAGTAAGCGCCGCGGATGCCGTCTTCGAGATCGATTGTTTCCATCATGACCTGATTGACGAGTGGTCGGTCGAAGACGACGGAAGCGGCATCGCGCCAGAGTTGCGTGGCTTCGAGAACGCGGAGCGCGGCGTTGCGGGGCAGGAGGTGGCGGACGAGCGTTTGGCCTTCCTTGGTGCGGACAAGCGCGCCGTTATTGACGATCATGGTGAGCGGGGAATCGATCTGCTGGGCGACGGGCATGGCGAAGTCGTAACGGCGGCCGGTGACCAGGGCGACCTGGATGCCGCGGCGGGTGGCCTCGGCGATGGCGGCGCGGTTGCGCTCGGAAACGATGAAGCGGCTGCTGAGGAGCGTGCCGTCAATGTCGAGAGCGATGAGCTGCACGGGCATCTATTCATTTTAACCTACTGGGCCGACGCTTGGCTGTTAGAGAGAACATGGCATTTCCCTGGATCGCCAAAAAGCAGATCCTTCGCGAAATACGCTCAGGGCAAGCGGGGTTCGGGATGACAATGTAATAGGGTCCGTCGCCATGACAATTCGAGGGCGTTTCGCCAGCGGGATGGTAAAAACGCGTGTGTTAGACTTTTTCGCATGGCTACCCACCGGCTGTATTACGACGATGCCTATCTGCAGAATTTTGACGCGCGAGTGCTGAGTTGTTCGCCCGCCGGGGCGGCGCAGGGAGCTTCCGGGCCGCAACCGGCGTGGGAAGTTCTGCTGGACCAGACGGCATTTTATCCGTCGTCAGGCGGCCAGCCGAACGATTTGGGGCTGCTGGGAGAGGCGGCGGTTCTGGATGTGCGCGACGAAGCGGACGGAATTGTGCACGTTGTGGATCGCGAATTGGCGAACGGCGAAGTGGCGGGGTGCGTCAATTGGCCGCGGCGGTTTGACCACATGCAGCAGCACACGGGGCAGCATCTGCTTTCGGCGATGTTTCAGGAGCGATTTGGATTGCCGACAGTGTCCTTTCACATGGGTGGAGAGATATGCACGATCGATCTGCACGGCGTGGAGCCCTTGCGGGATCAATTGATTGGAGCGCAACGCGCGGCGAATAAAGTGATTTTTGAGGACCGGCCGATCGGCGTGAGGTTTGGCACGCGGGAACAACTGGCGCGGCTGGGGGTCAGGAAAGAAGTGGAGCGCGATGGACTTTTGAGGGCGATCGAGATCGAAGGAGCGGATTTGCAGCCGTGCGGCGGTACGCACGTGAAGTCGACGGGACAGATCGGGTTGATCCTGGTGCGTGGATGCACCAAGGTGCGGCAGGATTGGCGGGTGGAGTTTGTTTGCGGGCGGCGGGCGGAGCAAGCGGCGACGGAGGATTTCGAACGGGAGCGGGGGCTGATGGCGTCGCTGGGCTGCGCGCTGGAGGAATTGCCGGAGGCCGTGGAACGATTGGCGGCGGAGCGCGACGCGAATTTCAAGAGTCTGCGAGCGACGTTGCAGCAGTTGGCGACGGTGTGGGGAGTGCAGTTGGCTTCGAGCGCACCGGCGGAAGCGAGTGGGGTGCGAGTGGTGTCGAAGGTGTTGCAGGGGGCGCACCCGGAACTGCTGCAGCCCCTGGCCACGGAAATTGCGAAGAGGGAGCGGGCGGTGGCGCTGCTGGTTTTAGAGGAATCCGGACAGTTGGTGTTCGCACAGCATCCGGGTGCGGGGAAAGATTTGGGCGCGGTATTGAAGAGCGTGCTGGCGAAGCATGCGGGGAAGGGCGGAGGGAGCAAGGATTTTGTGCGGGGGAAATTGGCGGATGCGGGAGCGTCGGCGGCGGTGCTGGAATTGGCGAAGCGTTTGGTTGCAGCCTGAGCAGCGCGACGTGGGTTGAAGCCCGCCGTATTGAGTGAACCCCAAGAGACTGGCATAAAAGCCAGCGCTACAGGGAAGAATGCGGAGAAAAAGCGCCCGCCTACCTCCTGCGGCGGGCAGGCGGAAGGCGGCCGCTACAAAGACTCGGAAGGGCCACCTGAAGGTGGCCGCTACAAAGACTCGGAAGGGCCACCTGAAGGTGGCCGCTACGGGTTAGCGTAGGAGGGATTTTGATTTGAGCACCGTCAGGGCGCGCTGGACGGGCGTTTTTTGGTTGAACCAGAGTTTTTCGGTTTCGAGAAGAATGCGGCGGCCGAGAGAGGCGAA
>DASYXF010000134.1:0-5936 GCA_035935335.1 Candidatus Acidiferrum sp. | reverse complement strand
AAATTGAGGGTAGGCACATTCAGAGTTTGGGGCGTGGAATTGAAAATTCGAAAAATCCTGACCTGTGGGAGGTCGAAGGAAATGCGTAATTCACTTCGTGGTGTGATTTCAGTGTTTTTGTTTGCATGTCTCGCGGCCTTGGTTGCGTTCGCGCCAGCGGCTGCGTGGGGGCAGTCTTCCTCGTCGGGCACGATTATGGGCGTGGTGACTGACAACACCAACGCCGTTGTGCCGGGCGCGACGGTTACGATTACAGAGGCAGGCACAGGCGCCTCTCGAACGACTACGACGAACGAGGTCGGCCGCTACATTTTTGCGAGCGTCCAACCCGGATCGTATGACCTCAAGGTCTCCCAGCAGGGCTTCGTAACAACGGTGGTACCTAGTTTGGTGGTGCAGGTTGGACTTCAGGTAACAGAGAACGCCAAGCTGCAAGTTGGAGCCGTTTCGACGACGGTGACCGTGACGGAAAACCCCGGCGCGGAACTGCAGACGCTCGACGCCACGGTTGGAGCTACGCTGAGCGGCGCCATGATCATCAACCTGCCTAATCAGAGCCGCGACGCCTCGACCTTGGCCCTCTTTCAGCCCGGCCAGAACCTCACCGGTAATGTTGGCGGCACGGAAAGCGACCAAAACTCCTTCCAGCTCGACGGCGGCTTTGCCACCGACGACATGAGCGGCGACAACAACACTTATATCAAGGGCTTCGGTTCCGACACCACGGGCGGCGCAGCCACCAACATGCATACCAACGGAATCGGCCAGGCGCCTTCGGCTGTGATTCCCATCCCGGTTTCGAGCGTCGAGGAGTTCAAGGTCTCCACGTCGAATCAGACCGCCGACTTCAACGGCGGTGCCGGCAGCCAGGTACAACTCATTACGAAGCGCGGCACGAGCGCCTTCCACGGCGGCGTGTATGACTATTATCTGGACAACAACTTCGGAGGGGCGAACACTTGGGACAACAACAGCAGAGGCGCGAAACAGCCCGGCTCGCATTTCAGCCGGTTTGGCGCGTCCGCCGGCGGGAAAATCCCGCATTCCAATTTTGCGGGCGGCGACTGGTTTATCTTCGGGAATTACGAGGGTTTTCGTTTCCCACAGAGTGCGGTGTTCAGGCGCAGTTTCCCTACGGCTTCCATGCGTTTGGGACTGATCAAGCTTTCTGGCGCGAACTACAGCGAGGGAGAAGTCGTCAACATAAATAACGCGAATACGACGGATCCGGCAACCGGCACCATTTTTGCGGCGAACTCCGAAACATGCGTAGGCGTCACGACCAGCACCGGGTTAGCGCCCTGTGGCAGCGCGACGAGCCCCATTGCCATAGGAACCGTCTCTGCCTGCCCGAACGGAGGCTGCGACCCGCGAACCTTGGGCATGAATCCTACAGTCCAAGCCCTGTGGAACACCTATCTCCCACTGCCGAACGACTGCGGACGTGGCGACGGAGTGAACTACTGCACGTTCGACGGTTCCATCGGCACTCCGCAGAGCAGCAACTTCGGCGTGGCGCGTATTGACCACGATTTCGCCAAGAACGAGCATTTCAACGGCACGTATCACTATTATAAGCTGACCAACACCGTCAACAACCAGTGGGATATAGGAGGGTTCTTCCCAGGGGATGTCAAGGGGCAATACTCGGCGATTCGTCAGAAGCCCCAGGTGCCGTGGTACTATACCGCCGGCCTGACCACCGACGTAAGCTCCAACGTCACCAACGACGTTCACTTCAGCTATACGCGCAACTGGTGGGCCTACGCAAGCCCCAGCGGCGTGCCCAACGTTGCCGGCTTCCCTGCCGCGCTCGAAATCGGCGGCGAGACCAATGGCGCTGACACTTTCAACCTCCCCCTCTTCGGCCCGTACAACACCAACAACCAGAGCGTTCGCACCCGCTACTGGAACGGGCACGACAGCATGTATCGCGACGACGTCACCTGGATCAAAGGCAATCACCTGTTCCAGTTCGGCGGCAACTATCTGCGAGCGAATGATACCCACAACCGGAACGACAACGGCCAGAGTATCAACACGTTCGCGCAGTATCTTATCGGCGATGGCTTCGGAACGGACCTTACTACGTTGAACATGAGTTTTCCCAACATGCCGGCCGACATTGCGGCTGGGGCTGACACAACCAATTACGAGAACCTGTATTCTCAGGTTCTGGGCATGGTCAACCAGTCGCAGAGCCTTTACACGCGCGGCATCGGGTCGCGCATTACTGGCTTGCCGCTTGATTCCAGGGGCTCCTGCGCCATTGCTGGCATTGCCGCCACGTCGGCCTGCATTTCCTCGCCGCCGCTGACGAACAACAGCATCATTCCGACTTACAACGTATACCTTACCGATTCATGGCACCTGAAGCCGACGTTGTCCTTGAACTATGGCTTGGGCTACACGGTGGAAATGCCGCCGTTCGAGACGCAGGGTGGCGTCCAGACGGTCATGGTGGACGCGAACGGAAACATGTTTCGGGCGCAGCAATACCTGAATAGCGAGAAGCAGGCGGCGCTGCAGGGCATCGCGTTTCAACCGCAGATCGGATTCTCGGCGATTCGCAACGTCAACGGCCACTCGAAGTATCCCTATGATCCATTCTTTCACGGTATCAGCCCCCGCATCGGGTTGGCGTGGAATATGAGGCCCGACACGGTTTTGCGCGCCGGGTTCTCGACCATCTTCGGCCGCATCAACGGCGTGGATCCCATCCTGGTACCGATGCTCACTCCCGGATTGCTTCAACCGGCGGTCTGCCTCAGCCCCACCAATACGGGCACCTGCGGTACTGCGGGTACCAAGACCACCCCGGCGAATTCCTTCCGAGTTGGCACGGGGGCAGGATTTGATGGAGTCAATGCGCCCCTGGCCGCTCCCAGTCCTTTTCTTCCGCAACCGTGGTTCCCGGGGTTCAATGATGTCGCTACGGGGTCGGGCGAAACGATCGATGCGAATTTCCATCCGGATCGTTCCGATGAACTCACAGTTAGCGTGCAGCACCAGTTCGGTCCAAAGATCATTGCCGAAGCCGGGTACATTGGCCGCAAGATCACCAATGAAATGCAGTACTACAGTCTGACCGCCGTTCCTTATATGATGACCCAGGGCGGCCAGACTTTCGCGAACGCGTGGGCGGGTGCAATGCTTGCTACCAATTACGGAACTGGCAGAAACACCGCTACGAACTTCACCAACGGGTTCGGTGATCTGGACTTTTCCACCATCACGCAGCAGCCTTTCTTTGAGGCCGGCCTCAGCTCGAACTACCTCGCGAAAGCCAATGCGGACATTGCCAACTACAATACTACGAACGCGGGGGCGACGGGCTTCGTTGCTTTGAACGCCTGCCCGAATCTCACCTGCGCATTTGTAACCGAGTCGGCGAACGGGCCTGTCGGCAGCCACCTCATGAAGTTCTCGGACCCATTTGACGCGTGGGCGGCTGTTTCGAACGGAGGCTTCTTTGCGTTCCCTGGTCGGACTTTCACCAGCGATCCGATTCGGACAACCTGCACAACACCGACAGGAAATGGGTGCGGTGGCCAGTCGCCGTCACTCGTCACGCAAATGAGCACGGGTTATGGCAACTACAATGCTGGCTACATGCAGTTCACTACGACGGACTGGCACGGGCTGACCGCGAAGACCAACTTCACGTATAGCAGTGCGCTGGGGACCGGCAACTTCGTTCAGGCTTCCAGCTCAGTCGCGAGCGTCGATCCGTGGAACATCCAGAACAATTACGGGCCACAACAGTACAACGAGAAGTTCGTCTTTAACATGTTCTTTAACTATGCGGAGCCGTTCTACGCAAGTCAGAAGGGCGTGATCGGCCACCTGCTCGGGGGGTGGAGTATCTCGCCTCTGTTCGTCTGGGGCAGCGGCTACCCGGTCGAGTTGGGCACGGCGAATGGTAACTGCGGATCCTTCGGCGAATGCAACACGAGCTTTATTGCAGCGCTGGAGAATGGTGTCATCACGAAGGACCTAAACTACAGTGCCACACGGAAGGCGTCCAGCGGTGGACCAGGCCCGAGTGGTGCCAACTGCGGTACGGCTGGCCAGGGTTTTAACGTGTTCAGCGACCCCACCACATCTTGCCCATCTTTCGGGGGAATATTGGGCGATCCGGTCCGCAATCCGATTCTTGGCTTGGATGGCCAAATGGGTGGTGGCGGTCCGCTGACGGGCTTGCCGTTCTGGAACTTGGATCTGGGCATGTCAAAGAAAGTCAAGATCATGGAGAAACTGAGCGGCACCATGCACTTTGACTTCACCAACGTAACCAACCATATGCAGCCCGCCGATCCCACGTTTAATATCTTCAGCAAGAGTTCGTGGGGCGTGCTGGGCGGCGGCGGAAACCTGCAGGGCAACGATCCTCGCCGCCTGCAGTTCGGCTTGACGCTAGATTGGTAGACCGTAACTGATACATCTGTAGCTTACGGGGCCGGGAGCAACCTTCCCGGCCCTTTTTTTGCTTCCAGTAACGCACAATCCTTGTGCCCATAGCGCCTCTTCGATCCACACATTCTCCGCCGCAACACCCCTGTTTGTGATACATTCTCCCGTTTTCCGGAGGAGCTCCGTATGCATTTCCGCAAAAGTATCTGCACCACAATTGTGTCTCTCGCCGTCGTCGGGATGTTTGCCTTTTGGGGCATTGCGAAAGCCCAGGACGACGCGCAAGCCAATCCCCTGGCCCAACTCGCCTATCGCTTCATTGGGCCTGTTGGCAACCGCGCGGACGCGATTGTCGGCGAACCTGGGAACCCCGCGGTTGTGTACGTGGGCGCGGCCGCGGGCGGCATCTTCAAGACGACGGACGGCGGCCTCGATTGGAAGCCCATCTTCGACAAGCAGGACGTCGCCGCGATCGGCGCCCTAGCGATTGCGCCCTCCGCGCACAATATCGTCTGGGCCGGGACGGGCGAGCCCTTCCTGATCCGTCCGGATTATCCGATGGGCGATGGCATCTACAAATCCACCGACAGCGGCAAGACGTGGCAGCACATGGGCCTCGACTTGACGGGTCACATCGGCCGCATCGTGGTCAATCCGCGCAATCCTGACATCGTTTTCGCCTGCGCTGTCGGCCAGGCATATCGCCCGCAGAAGGAGCGCGGCATTTATCGCACCACCGACGGCGGGAAAACGTGGCAGCAGGTGCTCTTCGTCAATGAAGACACGGGCTGCTCCGAATTGAACATGGATCCGAACGATCCGCAGACGCTCTTCGCCGGAATGTGGCAGGTGGAAATCCGCACCTGGGACTTGCATAGCGGAGGGCCAGGCAGCGGCGTTTACGTCTCTCACGATGGCGGCGACACGTGGAAAAAACTCTCCGGCAACGGCCTGCCTGAGGCCAATGCGGCGGTCGGCAAAGTCGCCGTAGCCGTTGCACCGAGCAATTCTGAGCGCGTCTATGCGCTGCTGGAGGAAAAGACACCGAGTCTCTATCGCTCGGACGACGGTGGCAAGACCTGGAAGCTCGTGAATCAGCAGCACGTGATGGACGAGCGCGCGCCCTATTACACGCGATTCGCCATCGCGCCTAATGACGAGAATCTGCTGTTCTTCGTCTCCGTCGGCTTCAGCATCTCGCGCGACGGCGGCGACACGCTCTTCATCCCCGGGTTTGACGATGGAGGCGGAGGCGATGGCGCCACAGTGCCTGCCACTGTCACCGGCTTCGGCTCCGCCGGCGGCGATAACCACGACGTGTGGTTCGACCCGAAAGATCCCAGTCGCGTTATGGTCGCCAACGACGAAGGCGCGTCCCTCAGCTTGAATCGCGGGCTGAGCTATCAGCGCGTCGTGCTGCCGATCTCGCAGGTCTATCACGTCTTCACCGACGATCAGGTTCCGTATTTCGTCTATACGAATCGCCAGGACGGCCCGTCGTTCCGCGGGCCCAGCAACAATCT
>DASYXF010000133.1:0-17137 GCA_035935335.1 Candidatus Acidiferrum sp. | reverse complement strand
TTGTTTTCCTACAAGCTCGAAACTCGCAACATTCTCTGCGCCGCCCGTTGAGAGAGCCCGAATCGTCGTGCCTCCCTGCAACTCCGCAACGTCTGGCGCCAGGTTCCGCGCTTCCAGGCTCACCTTCGCGGTGCTTCCCTTTACCCGCACCGCCAATTTGCGATGTTCCCCCGGAGCGAGCGCGGGGTTGCCAGCCTCAAGTTCCAGCGAGACGAACACCACCGTAAAGGGCGGCGAAGTCTTCTGCCCGCAAGCGACCTGCACCTGCGCCGGCCCGGGTTGCAAATCCGCAGGCGGGAGCACGGCAAGATACGCGGGCGAGGAAGCAAGCACAAGTCCTGGAAGGCCGTGAATGAGGACATGGTTCGCATCGGCGTCTCCGCAAAATCCGTGGCCCATGAATTCAAAGCGGTCACTGAGCGAAGCCACGCGCGGAGCCAATGCGACTTCCTGGGTGGCAGAAGGCGCTTCCGTCGATGTAACAACCGTGCTGGCAACCCTTCCGGTGCGTCCCTGTATCCCGGCGTAAATCTTCTCCACGTTCAGCGGAGCCACGAACATGGCTCGCCCGGTCTGGTCGGTCTTCAAGGTATCCCCGTTTGAGAATTCCACGGTGACGCCGGGAGTGAGGCGGCCGCCGATATCCAGAACCGCAAGGGTGGCGTGTTCCCCGCTGACGGTTTTGCGCGGCATGATCAGGATGCGCGCCCCTGACGCCGGAGGCGCTTCCTGCGCGGAAAGACTCAGCGCTAGAAAAGGGAGCAGCGCAACGAAGAGCGAGAGCATTTTCAGGGGCTTCGAGGAGATGGGCACCCGGAGATTGTAGTGGAGATTCGCCCGGCGCAGAAGGCCGGGAGGGTGTTTCGGTGCTTGCCATTCCCCCATGGGCTTCGGGTATTCTTTCCAATTGATTGTGGGGTAAGTGTTAGGTATCGAAAGGTAATCACTTGGAAGCAAAGCCTTTCGGAGCGGCAAGGTGTCTGCTAGCGTGGATAGTACATAGAGACCGGGGTGTCTACGCCGGGGGTATCTGTTGTGTTCACGGCAAGGCTTGAAGGAGAGGCTGTGCAGATCGTCAGCAGCGGTTTGTCAGACGTTGGGCGTGTGCGTACCAACAACGAGGACTCCTTCCGCATCGTGGAAGCCCTGAATCTTTTCATCCTTTCGGATGGAATGGGCGGAGAGGCGCATGGCGAAGTGGCCAGCGCAATGGCCGTGGACGTCATCAACAAGGTTTGCGAATCGGATAAGGAAGATTCCGGGGCGACGGTGCTGGACGAAGGGCCGGGAAATACCAGTTCCCAGACGCGGCGGTTGAAAAGCGCGGTGGCGAAAGCGAATTTCGAGATTTTTCAGGCAGCGCAGAAAAACCCCGAACAGCGGGGCATGGGGGCGACGATTACCGCCCTGTGGTTGAAAGACACCGTTTTGAGCATCGCGCACGTGGGCGACAGCCGGGCTTATCTGCTGCGCAGCGGAAACCTGCAGCAGTTGACGAATGATCATTCGCTGGTCGCCGAACAAGTTCGCCGGGGATTGATTACGCCGCAGCAGGCCGAAGAGAGCGAGATGCAGAGCGTGCTGTTGCGCGCACTGGGCGCTCATCCGGAAGTGGAAATTGACACGGACGAAGTGGAAATTATGCCGCGCGACGTTCTGCTGCTCTGTTCGGACGGACTGACACGCATGGTGACAGAGCCGGAAATCGCGGGCGCGCTGCAGGCGGAGACAGTGCCCTCCGCCGCGGCGAAACGCTTGATTGCGCTGGCGAATGAGAATGGTGGAGTGGACAACGTTACGGTAATTGTCGTGCGCTTCGAGGATGACGGCAACAAGGGGTGGTTTTCCTGGATGCGGCGCGGCCCGGCCAAAAAAGACTAGCACCTCCTCGGAGGCGATTGCATGGCGAAACTCAGCCTGATGTTTGAGAACAAGCTGGTGAAGGAAGTGCCGATCGGCAGCCGCCCGGTGACGATTGGCCGTTCGCCGGACAACGATCTTCCGGTCGACAATCTCGCGGTCTCCAATTATCACGCGCGTGTGTATTTCGAGGCCGGCCGCCTGGTGGTGGAAGACCTGGACAGTTTGAACGGGACGTTCGTGAACGACCTGCGGGTGGAACGCGCAACACTTCACGACGGCGATTCGATCTGGATCGGAAAACATTACATAAAAGTTGACGCGACGGCGGACGCGGCGATTCCGTGGGATACCGGGCGGAAAACCGCCGCGCCGAAAATCAATGAAACGATGGTGCTGGATACAAAAGTGCGTCGCGAGATGATTCAGCAGGCGGCCGCGATGGGGGAGCGAGCGCAATTCTCCGCTGGGCGCATGAGGGTCGCCACGCTCGTGATTCTGAGCGGCAAGGTCGACGTAAAAGAATTTACCCTCACGAACAAACTTACCGTCATCGGGAAATCGCCGATGGCGACGGTGCGATTGAAGGGCTGGTTCAAACCGAAGATGGCGGCGCAGATCAACCAGCGCGACGACGGCTACTATCTCGGCACGGGGGACAAGGTCCCCACCGTGAACGGCACGCCGATCGCGGGGACCGTCCGGCTGAATGACGGGGATTTGATCGAAGTTTGCGGCGTGCGTATGAATTTCATTTTCCGCGAATAGCCCTCCACCCCAATGCCAACCGCGCCCGAAGGAGGCCGCCAGCACGGAAGCGTATACCGCTTCCGCGAACTCCTCGCCACCTGGTGGCACCACCGCGCCGTTTTCCTGATCAGCGTGGCGATCACCGTTGTTTCCCTGGGCGTGTATGTCTTTACGTTCATGGGCGACCGCAACACACCGCTGTTCGATTTCCTGAAACGATTCGAGTACAGCACGCTGGACACGCGCTTCCGTTACCGGCCGGCGAAATACTCGCCTCCGGATCCCCGCATCGTGGTGGTGGCAATCGACCAGCGGTCGCAAGAGGTGCTGGGCAAGTGGCCGTTCTCGCGAAAATATTTCGGAGAGATGCTGGACGCGCTGCGGGAAGATGGAGCGCGAGTCGTTTCGTTTGACGTGACGTTCGACAAGCCGGACCAGACCGTTGCGCCCATCCGCGCGCTTTGGGCGCAAATCGAGCAGGGCAAGAAGAACGGCAAACGGCCCGACCCGAAGTTTGAAGCACAAGTGTTGGAACTGGCAAAGGAGTTCGACGCCGATTCACAGTTCGCGGCTGGGTTGCGCCGATTTGGGCCGGTGGTGCTGGGGAATTTCTATCTGCAGGCCAACGAAATCCAGGGAATCGATGACGCGACGCTCAACAAATACGCGGAGATGGTGCAATGGTATTCGCTGAACCGCAATGCGCTGAACCCCGCCACCGGCAAAGCGGATTTCGCTTCCCTGCTGAATTATTACCAGTATGAGGGGACGCTGTTCACCGCGACGATTGCGAACATTCCGCAACTGGCACCCCCCGAGAATGACGAAAAAACCTCTATCGGTTTCTTCAATATCTCGTCCGATGCCGACGGTGTACTGAGGCGGGGATTGCTGGTTCTGCCCTTTGGCCGCTCCAGCAATCCAGACGACATTGATCTGTACGGTTCACTGGAAGTGCAGACCCTACGGCTATACCTGGGATTAAAGACGGAACAGGTTACCGTGAACTACGGTCCGGCGGGCGTGGCGTCGCTGCAATTCGGAGACAAGCTGACGGTGAAGCCGGACTGGCTCGGCCGCGTCCTGATCAATTATCGCGGGCCGCGCGAAACGTATCCGTACTATTCGTTGGCGGACGTGGTGAACCACAAATGCAAACCTGGCACGTTCCGCGACAAGATCGTGCTGGTGGGCGCGTCGGCCACCGGCATCGGCGACCTGCGCACTCCTCCCTATGGCGGGATTGATTACCCGGGACTCGAAGTTCACGCCAACGTGATCGACAACATGCTCAACAACGGGTTCCTGATCCGCGGAGCGCACCAAGAACTTCTGGATCTGCTGCTGATTCTGGTGTTTGGCATCCCGCTGGGAACCGCGCTGGCGCTGGTTTCGCCGCGATGGATGTGGTTTGGACTGGCGCTGCTCCTGCCGTTCGGCCTGTTGATCTACGTCGCCTTCGTGCGCGGTTATTGGCTGAACTTCACGCTGCCCGCGGGAACGTTGACGGCAAACGTGATGCTGGTTTCCCTTTACAGGGCGTTGGTGGAAGAAAAAGAAAAACGCAAAGTGCGGTCGGCGTTCGGGCAGTACCTGAGCCCGGAAGTGATCCGGCGGTTGTTGGTGAATCCGCAGCTTGTGGAGCCGCGCAAAACGGAAATCACGGTGATGTTCAGCGACATTCGTGGCTTCACGACAATTTCGGAAAAGCTGGACGCGCAGGACCTTGCTCTTTTTCTCAACGGCTATCTGTCGGACATGACGAAAATTGTGTTCGATACGCAGGGAACGCTCGACAAATACATCGGTGACGCAGTGATGGCGTTCTGGGGCGCGCCGTTTGAGGAACCAGATCACGCGGCGAACGCCTGCAACGC
The DNA here is from genome assembly GCA_035935335.1 of Candidatus Acidiferrum sp. GTDB lineage: Bacteria > Acidobacteriota > Terriglobia > Acidiferrales > UBA7541 > Acidiferrum. Next base: position 12,650 of record DASYXF010000133.1, on the reverse strand, counting down.
CTCCCTTGCGATGATGAAGACGGTGCGCGCGATGCAAAAGCAGTGGGAAGCCGAGGGGAAACCAAAACTGGACATCGGCATCGGCCTGAATTCCGGTCCGGCAAGCGTGGGCAATATGGGGTCGGCGCTGCGGTATGGCTACACGGCACTGGGCGACACAGTGAATTTATCGTCGCGCCTGGAAGGATTGAACAAGGAATATGGCACGCACATTCTGGTGAACGAATCGACGTACGCGTCGGTGCAGAATGCGGGATTCCTGTTTCGCGAATTGGATATCATCCGGGTAAAGGGGAAATTGCAGCCGGTTACGATTTATGAATTGGTGGGAAAGCTTTCGGAGCTGGAGCAGGAGTCCCATTACAACGAACTGAAGCAACGGCTGCAGGATTTCAACGCGGCGCGGCAGCTTTATCGCAAGCGGGATTGGGAACAAGCGCAACATGCCTTTCAGGACATCTTGAACCGGACGCCTGACGACGGACCATCACGCATGTATTGGAAACGCTGCCAGGAGTATCTATTCGACGAGCCGCCCATCGGGTGGGACGGCGTCTTCACGATGACGCACAAATAGGCGCGGGCCGGCCGAATTGGCTCTAAAGCCCCGAGAAAAGGCGCCCGCCGCAGACCATTCGGCTGCACTCAGGGCAAGCGGCGGCCGCTACAAATGCAAGAGGTCACGGCTTGGTGATGACTCCGCAGGCGATGCGTGGTGGAGCGCCGCTGCCTGTGCCGCCCGCAACCGCGTGAATCACGATGGCCGTGCCGCCGTTGCTGAAGACGGAGTGGTCGTCATCGCCCATGGTGACGTTGGGGGCGACGGTGGAGGCGTGAGCCGTGCCATCTTTTCCTACAATCAATGCGAAGTCAGGAATGTCTCCAGCCGGCGCGGCGTCGTGAGAATGCCCCGCGGGGCTAAAATGCGGACCAGCGCTTTTGAAATCCGGCGGATCGCACTTGGCCATCTGGTGGATGTGAATGGAGTGCTCACCTGGGGGAAGTTTCTTGATGTCCAGCACAATCTTGACGCCCGACGCCGCGGGAGAAAGCGTAGCCGTGCCGACCGCCTGGCCTTCGGCGTTCATGATGTTCACAACCACGGGCTTTGCGGATTGCTGGGCCATCGCGGCCCCCGAAAATGCGAATAGTGTTGCCGCGCAGGCGAGAATTTTCATGAGTGTCCTCTTCGGTTTGAAAATTGAGCGAATCCGACGGAAACCTGAAAACAAACTCCCCTACTGTAACCCAAACTCTCCGGGCCGAGGACGAATTTGTGCAGGCCCGATGTAAAAGGGCGGCCCAGTTACCTGGTGTTCGGCGTTGAGAAGGTTTGAGCGCAGGTTGCTGGGCCTATCGGCGCGGGGGAGTGGGAGTGCGAATGAGTATTTCGGCGAAAAACCACGATCACAGCGGACCAAATTGGCGTGCTCATTCGCCCTGCGGCAGATGATTGCGGGGGAATCTGTCCCCGCGCGCCGGGAGAACATTGTTCATGGATGGCTGAGCTCCTCTTTATGCGAAAGCGGCAGACGGCGTACCCTAAAAGGGGGTTTTGATAGTCTAATAGGCGTATAAGGGTCGAAGAATCTTGGGCGCAGGGGCGCACGTTCAGGGTGTCCGCGCACAACAGGTCAGGTACCAACCTAATTTATGTGGATTGTCCGTTTAGCTCTAGCCAGGCCATACACTTTTATTGTGATGGCGATTGTCCTCGCTTTATTGGGGATTTTCGTTATTCCGCGGACGCCGACGGACATTTTTCCGGAAATCAATATCCCCGTAATAGCGCAGGTGTGGACGTACACCGGCTTGGAACCGGAGGAGATGGAGCACCGGATTACGTCGAACGTGGAGCGCGGTCTGATGGTGCTGGTCAACGACATCGAACATGTGGAATCGCAATCGCTGAATGGCATCGCCACTATCAAAATTTATTTTCATCCCGGGGCTAATATTCAGACAGCTCTGGCCCAAGTGACGGCCATCTCACAAACATTTTTGCGAAGTCTGCCGCCCGGCACCAACCCGCCGCTGGTGATCATTTATTCAGCGTCTACCGTGCCTGTTCTTCAGGTTGGCCTGAACAGCGACAGCCTGAGCGAACAGCAGATGTTCGACTATGGCAATAATTTCATTCGCACGCAGATTTCGACGGTGCCGGGGGCTTCGATGCCCTTCCCTTATGGCGGGAAGTCGCGCGTAGTTTCCGTGGATATTGACCCAACGGCGATGCAAGCGAAAGGCCTGTCTCCGGTGGACATCGTAAGCGCGGTGAACGCACAGAACCTGATCTTGCCGACGGGCACGGCGAAGATGGGTACGCTCGAATACAACGTGGAAATGAATGGCAGCCCGAAAACGATCGCAGAATTGAACGACCTGCCGGTCAAGACCGTGAACGGATCGACCATCTACCTGCGGGACGTGGCCCACGTGCGCGACGGCTTTATTCCCCAGACGAACGTGGTTCTGACCAACGGGCAGCGCGGCGTGCTGATGAGCATCTACAAGACCGGAAACAACTCCACGCTATCCATCGTGGACCGGGTGAAGCAGGTGCTGAAGGATTACCGGCCTTCGCTGCCGCCCAGCCTGCAAGTGAGCAATTTCTTCGACCAGTCGATATACGTGCGCGCGGCGATTCAAGGCGTCTTGCGCGAGGCATTGATTGCGGCGTGCCTGACGGCGATCATGATTCTGCTGTTCCTGGGAAACTGGAAAAGCACGCTGATTATCGCGGTCTCGATTCCGCTTTCGATCCTGGTCAGCCTGCTCTGCCTGAGCGCGCTGGGCGAGACAATCAACATTATGACGCTTGGCGGGCTGGCGTTGGCCGTCGGCATCCTGGTGGACGACGCCACAGTGGAAATCGAAAACATCAACCGCAACCTGGCGATGGGCAAAGAGACAGTGCAGGCGATTCTCGATGGCGCGCAACAGATTGCCGTGCCGGCATTCGTCTCGACGCTGTGCATCTGCATCGTGTTCCTGCCGATGTTCTTTCTATCCGGGGTGGCGAAATATCTGTTCGTGCCGCTGGCCGAAGCGGTGATTTTCGCGATGCTGGCGTCGTATATGTGGTCGCGCACAATCGTGCCGACGATGGCCATGTACTTGTTGAGCGCGGAAGACGAGTACCAAGCCGATTTGCACGTGGGCGAAAGGATGGGCTTTTTCCGGCGGTACCAGCAGGCGTTTGAGCACTCTTTTGAACGGCTGCGCGGTGGATATCGCCGGGCGTTGACTTCGGCGCTCGATCACTCCTGGACTTTCTCTGCGTTGTTTCTGGCGTTCTGCCTGCTGTCGGGCGGGCTGGTATTTTTCCTTGGGCGGGACTTTTTCCCGGCCGTGGACGCGGGCCAGATCCGGCTGCACATGCGCGCGCGAACGGGCCTGCGCATTGAAGAAACTACGAAGCTCGCCGACCAGGTCAATCAGTCGATCCGCCAGGTGATCCCAAGCCGGGACCTGCAAACGGTGATTGACAACGTGGGTCTGCCGTATTCAGGCATCAACCTGACGTACAGCAACTCCGGAACGATCGGCACTTCCGACGCGGAAATCCTGGTGCAATTGAAGCAGGAGCGCGGCAAATCCACAGGCGACTATATCAACGGGCTGCGTCGCCGCCTGGCCACGGAGTTCCCGGGCGTGCAGTTTTTCTTTCAGCCGGCGGACATCGTGACGCAAATCCTGAACTTTGGCACGCCTGCGCCCGTGGACATCGAAATTATCGGCGCGAACCAGCCCGCCAATTACGAAATTGCACAGCGCCTTGCGAGCAAGATGACGCACATTCCGGGAGCGGTGGACGTGCACGTGCAACAAGCCTTCGACGCGCCGACGCTGTATCTGGATCTGGACCGGACCAGGTCGCAATACGTGGGCATGCAGGCGCGCGACGTGGCGCAAAACCTGCTGATATCGCTTTCTTCCAGTTTTCAGACGGCGCCTAACTTCTGGCTGGACCCCAGGAACGGCGTGAGTTACAGCGTGGCGGTGCAGACACCGCAATATCGCGTGGACAGCTTCCAGGCGCTGCAGAACACTCCGATCACCGGCGCGGGCGCGGGTGTAACGCCGCAAATCCTGGGCAACCTGGTGCACACGAAAACCGTGGCGCGACCGGCGTCCATATCGCATTACAACGTGCAGCCGATGATCAACGTATATGCGTCGGTTTACCGTAGAGATCTGGGCAGCGTGGCACAGGAAGTGCGGAAACTGGTGCATGAGGCGGAAAAGGACTTGCCGCGCGGAAGCCACATTGTAGTTCGAGGACAGGTGGAGACGATGGATTCGTCCTTCCTGGGATTGGGCGTGGGGCTGATCGGCGCGATTGTGCTGGCCTATTTGCTGATCGTAGTGAATTTTCAATCTTGGCTGGATCCCTTCATCATCATCACCGCGTTGCCGGGGGCGCTGGCGGGCATCTGCTGGATGCTGCTGATTACCCACACGACGCTGAACGTGCCTTCGCTGACCGGGGCCATCATGTGCATGGGAGTGGCGACGGCCAACAGCATTTTGATGATTTCTTTCGCAAGAGAGCAGATGATTGAGGGTAAGGTCCCCCGCGAAGCGGCGCTCGAAGCCGGATACGTGCGCATACGACCCGTGATCATGACGGCTCTGGCGATGATGATCGGCATGGTGCCGATGGCGATTGGCATGGGTGAAGGCGGCGAGCAGAATGCGCCGTTGGGCCGCGCGGTGATTGGCGGCTTGCTGTTTGCAACGGTGGCGACTTTGTTTTTCGTTCCGTGCGTATTTTCGATCATCCATGGATGGCTGGAGCGGCGCAGACACCGGACGATGGGGGCAGAGCCCGTTGTTTCTTAAGAGACTGGGAAATTGAGTTGGGAGCGAAGGGATGACAACCGAAGGCAGGGCAAGCGGTGACGGAGGCGGGCCGGGGCGGAAGAAAAGCCCGCTCTTCACGGTGTTTTTTGTAGTGGTGGCGCTATTGATCGTGGTGGGCGGCTTGCTGCTATTCCAGCGGCGCGTGCAGTACCAGGCGCTGGCGAATGAGACGGAAGCAGCGTCGATCCCGACCGTGGCGGTCATCCATCCCGCCGTCGAAGCCGGCGACGAGAACCTCGTGTTGCCTGGCACCCTGCAGGCCTATGTGGAGTCGCCGATTTATGCAAGGACCAACGGTTATTTGAGAAAGTGGTATCGAGATATCGGCAGCCGCGTGAACAAGGGCGAATTGCTGGCCGATATTGATACGCCGGAAGTGGACCAGCAACTGGGTCAGGCACGAGCGGACCTGAACACCGCGCAAGCGAACGCCCACCTTTCCGATATTACCGCTACTCGTTATACAGATCTTTTGAAAACGGACGGGGTGTCGAAGCAGGAAGTGGATAACGCGATGGGGGATCAGGCGGCAAAGCGCGCGATCGTGCAATCGGCGGAAGCGAACGTGCGGCGCCTGGAGGAACTGGAATCCTTCAAGCATATTTATGCGCCGTTCAGCGGCGTGCTGACGCAACGGAACATTGATATCGGGACGCTGATCAACGCGGGCAACGGCGGAACGTCGCAACAGTTGTTTTACCTGGCGCAGACGGATCCGATTCGCGTGTACGTGAATGTGCCGGAGCCGTATGCGCCGTCCATTCACGCGGGAATCGGCGCGTACCTGGAACTGACGCAATATCCGGGCGAAAAATTCCGGGGAAAAGTGGTGCGCACATCGAATGCCATTGACCTCTCAACGCGCACTTTGCTGACGGAGGTGGATGTGCCCAATGCCTCCGGGCTGCTGCTTCCGGGTGGATACGCGCAAGTGCATCTGGAAGTGACTGTGAAGGGCGATCGCCTGCAGGTGCCGGTGAATTCCCTGCTCTTCCGCTCAGAAGGACTGCGGGCGGTGGTGGTGGATTCGAATCACAAGGCGCGGCTGCATCCGCTGACCATCGGCCGGGACTACGGAGTTACGCTGGAAGTTTTGAACGGCCTGAAGGCGGGCGACTGGATCGTGCTGAATCCGCCGGACTCACTGAATGACGGGCAGGAAGTGCATGTGAAGGAAGTTTCGAATCCCATCGCTCCTTCTGCAACCGCTTCCGCCCCTCTGCCAAACCAGACACCGAAGCCGCCGAGTGCTGCTCCGGCTCCCACGGGGAAAAAGCCCTGATGCCGGTGGAGAAAAGAGCCGTAGGACAAAGAGCAGTTGTTCTGGGGACATTGCTCCTCGCTGGATGTGTTGTGGGCTGCACGGTTGGGCCAAATTACAAAAAGCCCGCAGCGCCGGTGCCAGCGAAATGGGATGTGCAAGAACCCTTCCGCGAAGCATCGCCGAAAGATAGCGTTCCAAAAACCACTTGGTGGACGGTCTTTCACGATGAGGAATTGAACGGCCTGGAGAACGATCTTCTTGCGGCAAATCAGACCCTGAAAGTTTCCGTGGCGCATTACCAGCAGGCGCGGGCTTCGGCAGCGGTGCAGAACGCAACGCTTTTCCCGACGATTGGCGTGGCGCCCACGGCGAGCCGGCAGCGATATTCGGGTGACCGGGCGACCGGCTCCTCGTTCAAGCTTCCGGGCCCGATCACGCAGAGCAGTTGGTCGATTCCTTTCACTGTCAGTTATGAGGTTGATCTGGTCGGGCAGCGGCGGCGAACGATCGAGGCAGCACAAGCCTCGCTGCAAGCGAACGCTGCGGACCTTGAGAATGTGCGCCTGATTCTGACCGCGGAACTTGCGGCGGATTATTTCAGCCTAAGGCAGCTTGATACACAAATCGCGTTGTTGCTGCGGACGGTGGACACACTACAGAAGGGGCTGGACCTGGTGAACTCGCGGCACCAGGGCGGAGTGGCGTCCGGTTTGGACGTGGCGCAGGAAGAAACGTTGCTGAACGCCACGCGCACGCAGGCCACGCTGCTGAAACAACAGCGCAAGCAATTTGAGGATGCGATCGCGGTCTTGACGGGACGGGCGGCGCCCGATTTTCATTTGGAAGCGCGCGTCCTCTCCGCCGATCCACCAAATCTGGATGTTACGCTGCCCTCAGATCTACTGGAGCGCCGCCCGGATATTGCGGAGGCCGAACGGTCAATGGCAGTGGCCAACGCACAAATCGGAATTGCCAAGGCGGCTTACTATCCATCGCTCCAACTCTATGGTCAAGCCGGGTGGAATGCGGCGAAAATCACGCAGTTGTTGAACGCTGAGAGCGGGGTCTGGGCGATCGGCGCAAACCTGGCGCAGAGTATTTTCACGGGTGGCGCGCGGCGGGCGCAGGTGCAATTCTCGCAAGCAGGCTATGACGCCACCGTGGCAAGCTATCGAGGCACGGTGCTGAGCGCATTTCAGGAAGTGCAGGACAACATTACCGGGCTGGAGGTCTTGCACACAGCGCAGGAATCGCAGGCGCAGGCGGTGGACGCCTCACGGCGACAACTGGACATCGCGACGTCGCGCTATGTGGGCGGCCTTGTAAGTTATTTGGATGTGGTAAACGCGCAGCAAAATTTGTTAAGCAACGAGCAGGAAGCCGCCATCATTCATGGCCAGCGACTCGTAACCGCGGTGCTCCTCGTAAAAGCGCTGGGCGGAGGCTGGGATGCCGCAAGCATCGCCGCCGTACAGGAAAAGCCGCGCCTCAAAGACATCATCGCTCCCTGACACGATAGCAACCCGCCGGTGTTACACTTCCCCTCCACCCCTGGTAGGCGAGGAGAGCCCCGTTTGGTCGAGCACTCCTATATTTTTCGCGACATTGCGATGGTTTTTGCGGCGGCGCTGGTTTGCGGATTGCTGGCCTTGCGGCTGCGGCAGCCGATTCTGCTTGGGTATGTGCTGGCCGGACTGGTGCTCAGCCCGTTCACGCCGGGGCTGCGCGTGCACGAAGTCAGCAATTTCGAAGTAATGGCGGAAATCGGCGTAGTGCTGTTGATGTTTTCCGTGGGCATTGAGTTTTCAGCTCCGGAGCTTTTGCAGGTGAAATGGGTGGCTCTGGTCGGTGCGCCGCTGGGGATTCTGCTTTGCGTCGGGCTTGGCGTGGCGGTGGGCGGACTGCTCGGCTGGCCAGTGATCCAGGGGGTTGCGGTCGGGTGCATTATTTCGGTGGCCAGCACAATGGTGCTGCTGCGATTGCTGATGGACCGCGGGGAGATGGCCGCAGAGCACGGGCGGCTGATGGTGACGCTGTCGCTGGTGGAGGATCTGGCGGTGGTAGTGCTGACCGTGGTGCTACCCAGCTTTTCGCCGAGCGGCGGAGCGACTCTCGGAGAGGCGGCGTGGAAAGTCGGCAAAGCAATCTTGCTTCTGGTGCCGATTGCGATCGCGGCGTGGAAGCTGTTTCCCCCTTTGCTTGCGCGCGTGGAAAAAACCTGCAACGACGAAATCTCGTTGTTGCTGGCGCTGGCCATCTGCCTCGGGATCGCGGCCCTGACGGAGGCGGTGGGGCTTTCGCTGGCGCTGGGCGCATTTCTTGCCGGACTGTTCCTGGGAACTTCGCCATTTACGCACAAGCTGGCTCATCAGACACAGTCCTTGCGCGACGTCTTCGTGGCATTTTTCTTCGTGTCCGTGGGAATGCTGATGGATCCGAGCACGTGGAAAGTAAGCTGGCCGCTGATACTGCTGATGGTGGGTCTGGTGCTGCTCGGAAAATTTGCGGTGTGGACAGGCGTGGTCTGGGTGTTCCGCTATCGCTTCGGCACGGCGTTCCGGGTGGGCCTGGGATTGACGCAGATCGGAGAGTTCTCGTTCATCCTGGCGCAGGTTTCAATGAAAGCTGGCCTGATCTCGCCGGCGCTGTATCATGCGACACTGGCAGCTTCGCTGATTACGATTCTGGCGAACGCAACAATTTTCCGCATCCTGAAACCGGTGGCCGGAAGTCAACCGGCTGCGGCTGACTCCGCTGAATCGCCTGTGCCTGCTTGAGATTGGCTATGACGAAGTGTCGGTGAAGATTTCTTCGGAATCTTGCCGGGAATCGGGCAGCGACGGCTCGACCGCGTGGAAAACAAACCGCCCTTCCAACTCCACCTGCTCGAGCGATTCGCGCAATTCCATCATGGCGGAAATCACTCCGCCCAGCATGGAAACCAGGCCAACCACGAAGAACACCGCAGCCAGAAAGGCGGCGGGAGGAAAAAACCAACTGGTCACCAGCGTCAGGCTGCAAACAATCAGGATGGCCACGGCAGTCAGAAAGAACAGCAGGGCTCTGCGGATCAAGCGGGCACGTTCGGTCACCTGGAGAGTCTGTGTCCGCAGCACTTCCAGGAGTTGCTGGTGATCCCCGGGCCCCTCTTTTGCCCACTTTTCCTGTTCGCGGAGCATTTCGCGCTGGAAAGTGCGCAAACGCGCCACCAGAGCCGCCAAGCGGCCGTAAAACGCAAGGGAAAGCAAACCGCACGCCGAGATGATGACCACGGGGACAACAGAAACGCTGATGATGCTGGGCCACTCGGGAAAGTTCACGGCAGCCTCCTCCCTGAATTTCACAGTAGCAATCGGATAGGCACCAGGCTGTGACAAATTACCCGGTGGAAAGGGGGAGAGACCAAAGCATATACGGTTCCGATTGAATCCGGCTAGCCCGGCAGTATTGTTTGCTGGCCGGCGACGACTTTCCAGCCGCCGGCCGCATTGTTCAGATAGACATGAATCACGCGATACTGCTTGGAAAAGCTCCGGCCGTCCTGCACGCCTCGAGTGCTCCAGGTGCAGGTGACGACGGCGGTGGGACCATAGATGCGCACCTTGATGTTTGTCGCGATAAAGCTGGAATATTGGGCGGTAGAACGCTGGATGCTGGCGACCAGAGCGCTTCGGTCCATGATTTCTCCCGTTGGCGCGGTTCCAACGTAGTCGTCATTATAGACGCGCTGAAAGAAACTGGAATTGTTCAGGGCCATGGCGTGAGCCGTCTCTTTCTCGAGAGCCACAAGCTCTACTCCTTCTACTTCCATTTCCGCCGTGATGGCGCGGTCTCTTTTTTGTGCCGTGGTTTGCGCCGGGAGAAGCGCTGGATAAAGCAGTAACACCGCAAGCGGCCAAACAACGCGTAGATTTGCCATGCCTTCCCCCTCGCCGCGATAGGCAACCCGGCAAATCCCGGGCCGATTCCCCTGCGGTCCCATCTCTTAGATTGCACCATGCGGCAAGGAATCAGGAGATTCAGGAGGCGTGGGATTGTCCTCTCGGTAAAGGCGAGGTAGGCGGTAAGACTGGGTGAACGCCCGCTATTTGGGGTGGAATCTGCGACAATTTAGAGAAGCGTATGGCGAACAAAATCGAAATCGAACAAGCGGCGCGCATCGTTCGCGAGGGCGGGCTGGTGGTGTTCCCCACCGAAACAGTTTACGGGCTCGGGGCCAATGCCCTGGACGCGAGCGCGGTTCGCAAAATTTACGCCTTGAAGGGGCGGCCTGAGACGAGCCCGCTGATTGTTCACGTGGCCAGCATCGAGAAGGCCAAAGAATTAGCGGCGGAATGGTTGCCGGAGGCGGAAAGGCTGGCACGGCGATACTGGCCCGGCCCGCTGACGATTGTGGTCCCGAAGAAAAACGTGATTCCGGACGAGGTGACTGCTGGCCTGCCGACGGTTGGGCTGCGCATACCGCGGCATCCCGTGGCGTTGGACTTGCTTCGCGCAGCGGGCGTCCCGATTGCGGCGCCGAGCGCCAACCGGTTCACGCAACTTTCGCCGACAACCGCAGCGCATGTGCGTGGGGCGTTTGAAGCGGAGACTCCTTTCTTGCTGGATGGCGGACCGTGCGAGGTCGGCCTGGAGTCCACGGTGATTGCCGTGACGCGGGAAGGCCTGGAGGTTTTGCGGCCCGGGATGGCCCAGGTGAGCGACGCCGCGGCGGCGTACACGAACCAGGGCGAAGACGCCGCGCAGCGTTCTCCCGGCCAACATCGCAAGCATTACAGCCCGAAAACACGGATAGTTCTGGTCAGCCGCGGGCATCTTCCGAAGCATGGGCGCGGCGCGTATCTCTGGCTGGACTACAATGCGGTGGCAGCCCGAAGGCAGCGCATGCCGGAAAAACCAGAAGAATACGCGGCCGAACTATACAGCACGCTGCACGAACTGGACCAGAAGGACTTCGATTGGATCGCGGTGGAACTGCCACCTGACCTGCCGGAGTGGGCGGCGATCCGGGACCGCCTGGTACGCGCCGCCTATTAGAGTTTTTCTCTCTCCTGGCCGAGTTTCTTTTTCGCCGAAACACGCTACAATTCGCGGATTAGACTGGAGGATTCATGCGTGGACCTTTTCGTTTTCGTACCGTGATCGTTTTTGGATGTTTTCTTGTGAGTACCCTTCTCCTGCTTGCCTTGCACGACCGGACGCCGGCGCAAGGGATGAATGCAGAGAAGCCGTTCGTCGTGGAGTACTACTACAAAGCAAAATGGGGCCACGCGGAGGAGTTCCTTACACTCTTTCGCAAGAACCACTATCCGGTGCTGAAGAAAGAGGTGGAGCTAGGCCGGATGCTGCGGGTCTCCGGAATGACGCCGGTGTATCACACCACGGAAGATGGGCGTTGGGACTACCGGATTACAATTGTTTACAAGAGCGCAGCGGTCGCGCACGACAACTATGATTCCGCCGCGCTGATCAAGCAGATGTACCCCGATCAGGAGACATATAAGAAGGAAGAGCAGCGGCGGTTCGAGATTCTGGATGCACACTGGGATTTGCCGGTGAAGGAACTGGATCTGGACGCGAAGTAAGCGCGGCCCGCCTGCCGCGGCGGATAGGCTCGTGGCAGCGATCGGGGCCACCCGTCCTTCGTTCAGGGCAGGCCTGAAGGTGGCCGCTACAAATTATCGGTGAAGAATTTGGTTACCCGTTCCCAGAGGATCCGCTGGGCCGGCGGGTCGCCGACGCCGTGGCCGCGGCCGGGGAAGGCCATGACTTCGACGTACTTTCCATCGCGGATCAGTGCGTCGATCAATAGCAACGTATTGGAATAGTGCACATTGTCGTCGCCCTGGCCGTGAGCAATGAGCAGCTTGCCTTTCAGATTGCCGGCGTTTTTAATCGGTGAAGAATCCTTGTAATTCTGCTCGTTCTTCGGCAGCAGGCCCATGTAACGCTCGGTGTAAATCGTGTCGTAGAAATGCCAGTCGGTGACCGGCCCGCCGGCAAAGCCCACCTTGTAGATATCGCCGGCTTCAAACATTGCGTGCAGGGTCATGTGGCCGCCGTAGCTCCAGCCCCAGATACCGAGGCGGTTCGCGTCCACATACGGCTGCTCGCGGAGCCAGGCCGCGCCGTCGCGTTGGTCGGCGAGCTCCTGCGCGCCCAGGTGCAGATGGACGGGCGCTTCGAAAACGTGGCCGCGCCCAGCCGAACCGCGATTGTCGAGCGAGAAAATGATGTAGCCCTTCTGGACCATCATCTGGTGCCAAAGGAAAGTGGCGGAGCGCGACCACGCATTCAAAACCACCTGGGCATGCGGGCCGCCATAGGTGAATGTAATCACCGGATATTTCTTAGAGGGATCGAAATTGGGAGGTTTGATCATCGAGCAGTTCAGGGTGACGCCGTCGCGCGATTTGATGGTGAAAAATTCGACGGGCGAGAGATGATACTCGGCAAGTTCGGGCACTTTGTCTTCTTCGAGAGTGGCCAGCTTTGAACCGTCGGCAGCGAATGTATCGCG
>DASYXF010000132.1:0-10857 GCA_035935335.1 Candidatus Acidiferrum sp. | reverse complement strand
CCGACGGCCAGGCCGGCGAAGGCGAAAGCCGCCCAGGGGAAGAGCGGGAAGAGCCAGCGCTGTGGCTCGGAAAAGATATGGACTCCGTTGATATAGGATTCGAGGGGCCAGGGGAGGAAGCGCGGGCGGTGGGTGGTCCAGAGGGGCGGGGTCAGCATGGCGATTGCAGTGGCAACGACGAGGGCGCCGAAGATGCTGCGGGCGCGGGCGGCGGCGAGTTGTTCGGCTGAAGTGAACCAGCAGAGCAAAGCCATGAAGATCATGGAGAGGCCGAGGATATTGAGGACGTCGACGCGGAGAAGATCGGTCCACGGTACCCATTTGTAGCCGAGGACATATTCCTGAATGCGGAAGAGGAGGCCGAGGGCGAAGACTTCGGCGCCGCGGAGGGCGGTTTGTTTGAGGATCGTGTTGCGAGCAATTCCATTTTCGCGGAGGCGCTCGGTGACTAGCGCCATGGAGATGCCGGCGAGAAAGATAAAGAGTGGAGCGGGGAGGGTGCCGCCCAGTTGCGACCATTTGTAGAGAGCGGAATCGTGGAGATCGGGGCGGAGCCAGGAATCGTAGCAATGGGTTTGGAACATGAGGAGGCAAGCAAGGCCGCGGAGCCAGTCGATGTAGGAGAGGCGGGACGGTTGGGCGGTGGACATGGTGAGTGCGGGAAGATTGTAGCGGATTTTGGATTTTGGGAGGAGAAGTTGAGAGAGGAAGAGGAGAAAAGATAACGCAGAGACGCCCTTCGCACAAAACACTCAGGGCAAGCAGAGTTCGCGAAGAAGCGCAGAGAAGAGGAAACCAAGAGCACAGCCAGGAATGGCTGTGCCACATCGGTTGCGCGAACTTTCTGGGGAAGGGATTGGTGGATGCGGAAGGAGAGCGATTAGAATTGGCGTGGCAACGGGCAGGCATGAAGCAAGATCGTCGTTCGCAGAGCAAGGAGCGTGGGGCGGGATGAGGCAACTGAATGTTTGGGTGATGCTGGGGATATGGGCGGGATTGAGCCTGGGGGCGGCGTTTTACGCGGCTTGGGAGGGATATCAGGGCCGGGCGTTTTCGGCGACGGTGGCTACGTTTTCGGTATTGCTGCTGGTGATGCTGGTGTTTGCGGCGCAGGGCGTGGCGGAGGGATTGGCGGGAAGATTTGGTCCGGCCGGGGGATTTTTGCTGGGCGCGGTGGTGTTTGTGGCATTTGTGATTTACCTGGTGGGGACGGGAACGTTTGCGGCGGAACGCGCGGGGGCGATGGCGGGATTTGTGTTTGTGCCGCTGGGGCTGGCGGTTTCATCGAAGGGCGCGGGGGCGGGAAGCTGGCAGGATTTTTTGACGGTGGCGGGCGTGTGGGCGTTCGTGAAATTCGGACCGACGCACTGGATGTGGCCGTATCCGGGAGGACGGCTGGCGTATGTGTTTACGGTGCTGATGGCGGTGGACGTGGCGCTGGCTTGTTTTTTGCTGGTGCGGCGGGCGAAGGGCGTGGGGTACTCGATGGGTTGGGGAAAGAATTGGGGAGTGTATGTGCTGGGGAGTTTCGTGTTGTTCGGGTGCGTGGCGATACCGCTGGGGATACGGATGCGGTTTATTGCGTTTGATCCGCACTCGGGAAATTGGAGCGGGTTGGTCGTGGGGTCGCTGGGGATTTTGTTTTTGACGGCGTGGCCGGAGGAGTTGTTGTTTCGCGGGCTGCTGCAGAATTTTTTGGGGAGGGCGTCGAAGAGCGAGTTTGCGGGGTGGTGGACGGCGTCGATGTTGTTCGGGCTTTCGCATATTACGAATTTGGGATTTCCGAATTGGAGATATGTGATTCTGGCGGCGATTGCGGGGTTGTTTTATGGGTGGACGTGGAGGAGGACGGGATCGATTTTTGCTTCGGCGCTGGTGCATGCGGGGGTGGATGTAACTTGGCATTTTTTATTTCGGACGATGTGAAGAGGAAAAGCCAATCTTAAAAATGAAAAGAGGGATCGCCGAACAGGAGTGGGGTGGATAAATTGAAATTGAGGTTCTTCCGCCCATCCTCGTCGGATGGGCTCAGAATGACAATCCGAATTTGATTGCTCGAGATCGAAACGATTTGCCCAAATGTGGTTTGGGAAAGAGGTTAGTCGGGGAACCAGTTGCTGCGGTAGGCGAGCCACCAGCTCAGGGCGAGGATGGGGAAGGTGGCGACGACGGCCCAGACGAAGGGTAGGGTGAAGTCGGCGATGAGGCCGAAAGTGGCGAAGAGGAGCCAGAAGATTTTGCGCTGCATGGGGAGAAGTTTAACGCAAGCGCTTACCAGCAAGAGCACAGCCAGGAATGGCTGTGCCACAAGAGTGCTGGGAGACCCATTCCTTCGTCAGGGCAAGCCTGAAGGTCGGCGCTACATATGCAAGGGAAAACCAAGAGGGCGGCGCAAGCCCCGCCCGTACAAGTTTTTGCGGCTGGCCGGCCCTTCTGGACTCAGGGTGAACTGGAAGCCGGCGCTACCGAAACAGGAGCAACCCAGGAAGGCGGCCTAAAGCCGCCTCTACAAGAGGGAGGAGCGGCGACGGGAGGACTGGGGAGCTAGGCAAAAGTGGAGGAAATGAGGTACAAAGCGGGCACGGTTGGCGGGTGAGTTGCACGAGGGTGGAGGGTGAAAATGGCGGGAATGGACGGGGCTAGTTCTGCACGGGGATTTCGGGTGAGTAGGCGGGAGGTGGAAGATGGTTGGGTGGTGGAGTGCTTTGGGAGATTGACGAGCGAGAACGTGCCGCTGCTGAAGATGGAGATGCTGGAGGCTTGCGGGAAGAAGGGGCGGATTGTTCTGGATTTGAAGGAAGTGCCGATGATGGACAGTTCAGGGCTGGGGGCGGTGGTGACGCTGCATGTATCGGCACGGACGCGGGGATGCAAGCTGGAAGTGGTGAACGCGAGCAAGCAGATCCGGGATTTGTTCAGCATGACGAATGTGCTGGGGTTGTTTGAGGAGACGGGGCGGCATGGGCGGAGGATGATGTAGGAGCAAGCGCGATCGTGAAAAAGAAGACGGAAGGCGGCCTGCCCTTCGCGAAAAGCGCTCAGGGTAAAAAGCCGCCCCTACATGGAGAACCGGTGAGCGACGCGGAACGGGAATGGATGACGGAGCGGGTGGGATACGCCTGGAAGAATTTTGACGATCAGCAGGCGATTATACGGGCAGCGGATTTGAAGGCCGGGTACCTGGTGACGTTTCTGTTGTTTTTTGGGGCGAGCACGATTCCGCTGGGAAAAGAAGTGTTGCCGAAGCTGCGCTGGGCGAGCGGGGGAGAGATTGCGGCGAGCGGAGTCTATGCGGCGACGTATATCGTATTTGCGCTGGGATTTGTGCGAGCGCTTTACCTGATTTCACATGTGCTGACGCCGCGGATTGCGCGGCATCATGCGCGGCCGGCGGATGGGAGAGAGTTGCTCTATTACGAGCACGTGGTGCGGTATGAGAACAGCGCGGCGTATTACGAGGCGATGGCGAAGGTGACGCCCGAGGAGATGCTGCGGAATGTGACGGACCAGGTATACGAGCTGGCGATGATCTCGAAGGCGAAGGTAGATAGTCTGCGGGCGTTTTCGCAGGCCTTCAAGATAACGCTGGTGGCGTGGTTCATCAGCACGGGCGTGGGATTTTGGATTATGACGTGGATGAAGTAGAAGACGGCTCAGCGGATGCGAGGAGCGAAAAGGAGGGTTCGGTGCGTCTGGGCCGCCATACAGCGTGGCGGTCGTCATTCGGTTGACAAAGAGCAAGTGTCCTTAGCGGACGACGCCGGTTAGTGGAGAGGAGGCGGAGGCGTAGAGGCGCTTGGGCATGCGGCCGGCGAGGTGGGCTTTGTGGCCGGCGATTACGGCGTCGCGCATGGCTTCGGCCATGAGGGGGGCGTCGGCGGCTTCGGCGATGGCGGTGTTCATGAGGAGGCCGTCGGCGCCGAGTTCCATGGCGATGGCGGCGTCGGAGGCGGTGCCGACTCCCGCGTCAACGATCATGGGGACTTCGGTGATGCGTTCGCGGAGGATGCGGAGATTGGCGGGATTCTGGATGCCGAGGCCGGAGCCGATGGGCGCGGCGAGCGGCATGACGGCGGCGGCCCCTGCGTCGATGAGTTTGCGGGCGGCGATGAGGTCGTCATTGGTATAGGGGAGGACGACGAAGCCTTCTTTGACTAGAACTTTTGTGGCTTGGATTAGTTGTTCGGTGTCGGGGAAGAGAGTTTTTTCATCGCCGATGACTTCGAGCTTGATCCAGTTGGAGAGGCCGACTTCGCGGGCGAGGCGGGCGGTGCGAATGGCTTCGTCGGCGGAATAGCAGGCGGCGGTGTTGGGGAGGATGAAGATTTTTTCGCGGTCGATGTAGTCGAGGAGGGATTCCTTGGATTTGTCGGTGAGATTTACGCGGCGGACGGCGACGGTGACCATGTCGGCGCCGGAAGCGGCGTGGGCGCGGGCCATTTCCTGGAAGCTGCGATATTTGCCTGTGCCTACGATGAGGCGAGAGTTGAAGGCGCGGCCGGCGATTACGAGTTGATCGGGCATTGGGGTCTCCGAGGAGATTGTATTCCGGGGAGTGGCGTTGGGCAAATGGGCGGGAGGAAAGAAAAAGGATTTCACCACAGAGGTAACAGAGGGGAGCAGAGATAGCGGAGAATTGGATCGGGGGAATTTTGCGCAGAGGCGCAGAGAAGGGGAAAGAGAAGATAAGAAGAGAGAGAGGGCGGCGAAGGGCCGCCCCACGTGGAGTTAGAAGGATTGGATGAGATGCAAGAGGGTACGGAGGGCTACGCCAGTGGGGCCTTTGGCTAGCCAGGGTTTGGCGTCGTCGTTCCAGGCGGTGCCGGCGATGTCGAGGTGGATCCACGGGGTGTCGCCGGCAAATTCGCGGATGAACCAGGCGCCGGTGATGGAGCCGCCGCCTTTGCCGCTGCCGATGTTCTGAATGTCGGCGAAGCTGCCCTTGATGAATTCGCGGTATTCGTCGTCCATGGGCATCTGCCACATTTTTTCACCGGCGGCTTTGGCGCTGGCGAGAAGCTTGTCTGTCCAGGCCTGGTCGGAGCCGAAGACGCCGACGTTGATGTTGGCGAGAGCGACGACGATGGCACCGGTGAGAGTGGCGGCGTCGACGAGGTGCGTAGCTCCGAGTTGCTTCGCATAGTGCACGCCGTCGGCGAGGATGAGGCGGCCTTCGGCGTCGGTGTTGAGGACTTCGATGGTTTTGCCGGACATGGCTGTTTGGATGTCGCCGGGCTTTTGCGCTTTTCCGCCGGGCATGTTTTCGGTGGATGGGACGACGCAAATCACTTTGACGTTGGGTTTGAGGCCTGCGACGGCGCGCATGATGCCGAGCATGGTGGCTCCGCCGGCCATGTCGTACTTCATTTTTTCCATGCCGTCGGCGGGCTTGATGGAGATGCCGCCGGTGTCGAAGGTGACGGCTTTGCCGACGAGGCCGATTACAGGAGCGCCGGGTTTGGGATTTGCTGGCGTGTAAGTGATGACGATCATGCGCGGGGGCTCGACGCTGCCTTGCGCGACGCTGAGCAGCGCGCCCATTTTCAGGTCGGCGATTCTTTTCTCGTCGAGGATTTCAACGGCGAGACCGGCTTCCTTGGCCATGGCCTCGGCTTTTTCGGCGAGGATGCGCGGCGTCAATTTGTTCGAAGGCTCATTGACGAGGTCGCGCGTAAAATTCTGGGAGTCGCCGATGATGCGGCCGCGGGCGATTCCCTTCTCACCAGCGGCTTTTTCGGCGTCGCTGAAGCCCGCAATTGTAAAAGTTTCGATAAATTTGTCATTTTTCTTGTCGGTCTTGTACTTGTCGGTTTCGAAATCAGCGACAATAGCGCTTTCGGTGACGGCCTGAGCGGTTGCGTCGGTGGAATCGCCTTCGCGGACGAGGAATACAACCTTGTGGACGCCGCGAGCCTTCAAATAGCGCAGGGCGACGCCGACAACCTTACGCAAGGTAGCGGGGTTAAATTGCTCGCGCTTCCCTGCCCCGACGAGGAGCAGGCGTGCGGCTTTGAAGCCTGCGGGAGCGTGGAGCAAGGTGGTTTCGAGAGATTTGCCGGTGAGTTCGCCGCTTTTGGAGAGGCGGGAGAGCATGCCGCCGGTGAGCTTGTCGAGTTCGGCGGAACGGCCCTGGCTCACGTCGCCATTTTCGAAAACGTAGGTAACGAGGGCGTCGGTTTCGAGTGAAGCAAACGGCTTTGTTTCGAGTGTGATTTGCATGATGAGATTATCGCCTCCGGTTGCGATAGAGAGCTTGGTCCGCTTCCCTGCGGGCATCCTTGTCGCGCTCGTCCTGACGGCGATCCCAGGATTTTTTGCCCTGGGCCAGCGCGATTTCAACTTTGGCGCGGCCGTTGCGGAAGTAGATGCGCAGAGGAATGACGGTGAGACCTTTGGATTCGGTGCGGACTGAAAATTTATGAATTTCGCGTTTGTGGAGAAGCAGCTTGCGTTCGCCGAGGGGCTCGTGGTTCCACGGGCCGCCGGGCATGTATTGGGCGATGTGAGCGTTGACGAGGAACGGGCCACTGGGCTTGAAGTCCACGTAGGCATCGCGGATGTTGGCCTTGCCCTCGCGGAGGGCCTTGACCTCCGTGCCGTGGAGGACCAACCCCGCTTCCATCTTTTCGAGGATGTGGTAGTTGTAGGACGCGGCGCGGTTCTGCGCGACGATCTTTTCGCGCGGCTCCTTGAAGTCTTTCGCTTTTTGCTGGCCCTTTCCGGGCTTCGTGGTCGGCTTGGTCACAATCCTTTATTTTACCTGATGATGCGTCTAATAAGGATGTCCGGAACGGCAATCCAGCCGCACGAGACCTCCTCCTGCTACCGGCCACCCTTGTGGGGAAAGGCTCTGGAACTGGCAAATGGGACAGTCTGAAAGCCGCTACTTAGGGAATCCACGTGCTTGCCGGGCTGTAGAAGCCGATGCTAGACTCCATGAGAAAGTAAATACTCGGCTTGCCCTGCGTCGAGATTCCGGAGATTTCATGCGTAGATGGAGTCAGTTCCTGGTCCTGGTATGCGTCGCGGTGTTTGCGGCAGGGTGCCCGAAGGACAAGCACGACTATAAAGAAGCGCGCCGGGCAGTGGACATGAAGGATTACGACGCGGCGGTGGATTACTACCTGAAAGCCACGAAGGCCGACCCCCACAACGTGAATTACAAGATTGGATTGGACCAATCGAGGTTCGAGGCGGGGGCGGCGCACGTTCAAAAAGGGATAAAGTTGCGGGATAAGGGCGACTTGCAAGCCGCGGTTTCGGAGTTTCAGCGCGCGCAGATCATGGACCCCTCCAGCACGGCGGCGGACCAGGAGTTGAAGCGGACGCTGCAGATGATTGCAGAGCAGGCACAAGCGACGCAGTCTTCCGAGCAGCCGCTGATGGAAAACGGGCAGCCGGCGCTGGCTTCGGAGCCGCCGGAGTTGAAGCCGCTTTCGCGCGCGCCAATCAATTTGCGGATGTCCAACGACATCAAGGTGGTGTACGACACGATTGGAAAGCTGGCGGGGCTGACAGTGATTTACGACCCCGACACGCAGGCGCGGCGCATTTCGGTGGATTTGAGCAATGTGACGCTGGAGCAGGCGCTGGATATCGTATCGCTGCAGAGCAAGGCGTTCTGGAAGCCGGTGACGGAAAACATCATCATGATCGTGCCGGACAACACGCAGAAGCGGCGCGACTATGAAGAGCAGGTGGTGCGGACTTTTTACCTGAGCAACGTGGCGATCGCGCAGGATCTGACGGAAATCACAACGGGGTTGCGGCAATTGCTGGACCTGAAGCGAATCCAGCAGGTGAACGCGCAGAACGCAATTATTATCCGCGATACGCCGGACAAAATGGCGCTGGCGGAAAAAATCATCCGGGACATTGATAAGGCCAAGCCGGAAGTGATTATCCAGATGGAAGTGCTGCAGGCGCGCACGGACAAGCTGCGGAATCTGGGAATATTGCCGGGGCAGAGCGCTTCGATTGCGATCAATCCGAACTCCAGCACCACAACGAATAACACGGGCACGGGCACGGGAACCGGCTCGAACACGACACCGGGAACGACCACGCTGAGCCAATTGACGCATTTGAACCAAAATGACGTGGTGCTGACACTGCCGGGGGCGACGGCGAACTTCGTACTGACGGACACGGCGACAAAGATCATTGACAATCCCGAGATACGCGCGATTGACGGGCAGCCGGCAAAGCTGCGCGTTGGGGACCGCGTGCCTGTGGCGACAGGAAGTTTTCAGGCTGGTGTTGGCGTGGGATCAACGGCGGGCGCAGGCTTTGTGAACCCGCTGGTGAACACGCAATTCCAGTACATCGACGTTGGCGTGAACGTGGACATCACGCCGCATGTGCACGCGAACCGGGATATCAGCTTGAAGGTGTCGGTGGAAGTTTCTTCGGTGACCGGGCAATCCACGATTGGCGGGATCCAGCAGCCGATCATCAGCCAGCGGAAGATCGAGCATGAAATCCGGCTGAAAGAGGGCGAAGTGAGCATCCTGGGCGGATTGTTCGAAAGGGTGGACACCAAGACGCTGAATGGATGGCCGGGGCTGGCGAACGTGCCGATCATGCGGTACCTGTTTTCAACGGACAACGTGGAACGGCAGGAGAACGAGAACCTGATCGTGCTGATTCCACGCATCGTGCGGATGCCGGATTGGACGAAGGCGAATTTGCGCGCAATGGCCGCGGGAACCGAAACGTTTCCGGGCGTAAAGCGGGAGATGGACATCAAGTCGCCGGGGGCGAATCCGGCTCCGGCGGCGCCCACGGCACCGGCACAAAACCAGGTTGCTCCCGGAGTTGTTGCTCCGGCGACGCAGCCCGTGAATACGCCGGCGGTGCCGCAAGCGCAGACGAGCGGGCCGCGGATCCGTTTCGAGCCGGGGACGCTGAACCTGGCAGTGGGACAAACGGCGACGATCGGCGTGGTGGTGGAGAACGTGAACGATCTGTTCAGCGTGCCGATGCTGCTGCAGTACAACCAGGCGATCATCAGCGTGGAGGAAGTGCGTCACGGAGGATTCCTCTCCGGCGGAACGCAGGAGATTGCGCTGGTGCAGCGCGTGGACAAGGAACACGGGCAGGCGATTATTTCCGCAACGCGGCAGCCGAATACGCCGGGGGTGAATGGAACCGGCACGCTGCTGGGCGTGGTGGTGAAGGCGCTGGCGCCGGGGACGACCAACCTTTCGATCGTGCAGGTGAATGCAAAGGATTCGCAGCAGCGGCCCATCCCGCTGGTGACCAACGAAGCAACGCTCCGCGTGCAATAGAACGCCGCAACGAACGGAGGTTGAGGCCATTCTCATGTACCGCAGAACCAGAAAATCCGCAGAGACGGGCATGACATTGCTGGAGCTGATTATTGCGTGCACGATCCTGCTGATCCTTTCGTCCATGGCTTTGCCGATTGCGCGATTCACCGTGGTTCGGGAACGCGAGAAGGAACTGCGGCTGGATCTGCGGGAGATGCGGCAGGCGATCGACAAATACAAGGACCTGGCAGATCAGCAGAAAATCCGCGTGGAACTGGGGAGCGAAGGGTATCCGCCGGACCTGGATACGCTGGTGAAGGGCGTGGCGGTTGGCGGTTCTGGCGCGGCGGGGAAAAATATGCGGTTTTTGCGGCGCGTTCCGAAGGATCCTATGACGGGGCGGGCGGAGTGGGGATTGCGGTCGGTGCAGGACGATCCGGATTCGACGAGCTGGGGCGGGAAGAATGTCTTTGACGTGTATTCGAAGTCGACGGGAACAGCTTTGGACGGGACGAAGTATTCGGACTGGTAGAGGGGCGAGCGAAGGTACAGGAATGACGGAATTTTTCAGCACGGAACGGCTTAGCCGGCGAGCGAAAGCGGTTCGGAGAGGCGCGCGCGGATTTACGATCATCGAATTGATGATCGTGATGATGATTATTTCGATTTTGATCGGGATGGCGGTGGTGGTTTACGACAAGACGGTGAAGCGGGCACGGGAGGCGACGCTTCGTCAGGACCTGCAGACGATGCGGCAGGCGATTGATAATTACACGCTGGACAAGCAGCAGGCGCCGCAGTCGCTGGACGATCTGGTGGACGGACGTTATTTGCGAGAGGTGCCGATTGATCCGGTGTGCCATCAGAAGGATTGGGTGGTGCACATCGGAGATACAGTGCTGAGCCCGGACCAGACGAGCACGGGCGTGGACGACGTGCACTCCGGGTGCGAGCAGACTGGGAGCGATGGGACGTCTTATACGACGTGGTAGATGGGAGTGGCCAGGGACCGGCGACCTGTGGCCAGTCGGAGAGTAAATGCGCTGGGTGCGGTAGTTGGGAACTCGCTAAGGAAACGGTGGAGAAGGGCAAATTTGACGGGAATGTGCTGCTCCGATATAGTGGTTGTGCGGGGTGGAGCAGCCTGGTAGCTCGTCGGGCTCATAACCCGAAGGTCGTCAGTTCAAATCTGACCCCCGCAACCAATTTGGGATGTAGAGCCCGGACACAGGCGTCCGGGCTTTTTTTGTGGAGTCGCAGAGTGGGTAAACGTCCCGTCTGTCCCCCGATTTCCCCCGATTTCCCCCAGGTGTTGCACCACGTTCCTCCCGCTTCACTGACCGCAAGAATCGGTACAACTTCGGTACAGCTAAAAAGGAGAAATTGGCTGTCGGGCTAAGAGCTAAGCAACGCCACATCAAGCATTTGTTGGATTTTTGTCTCGCTGTTTGATGAAGCTCATAACCCGAAGGTCGTCAGTTCAAATCTGACCCCCGCAACCAATTCTTGGGAAATCGAGTTGGAAAGGCCGGATGCTCCATCCGGCCTTTTGTTTTGGATGGGATGGAGAGCAGGAGTCGGGCTG